>NZ_JBVJLS010000011.1:0-296621 GCF_055584605.1 Nocardia sp. NPDC102475
TGGCAAGCCACCCAACGGCAAGAACCGATCAGCCACACCCTGCCGCCCTGGGCATTCAAGGCGTCTGGCCCTGAACACCTACAACCTTATGGAGATTCCGATGATTTCCGATGGAGTTGTGTGATGCGGAAGTACTCCGAGATCCAGGCGATCTCACCGGTCCCCGCACACCTGGACCTGGTGATCCGCGCGGAGCGGATCATCGGGACGGCGGGGGAGGCCGGCGGCTCGATCGGCGTGCGCGACGGCCGGATCGTGGCGATCGAGCCGCTGGACTCCATCCTGACCGCGAAAACGGTCGTCGAACTGGCCGCCGACGAGGTGCTGCTGCCCGGCGTTGTGGATGCGCACGTGCACGTCAACGATCCCGGCCGCACCGAATGGGAGGGCTTCCCGAGTGCGACCAAGGCGGCCGCGGCGGGCGGTGTCACCACCATTATCGATATGCCGCTCAACAGCATTCCGCCGACCTGTGATCTCGCGGCACTCGAAGTGAAGCGCAAGACCGCGCAGGACCGCGTGCATGTCGACGTCGGATTCTGGGGCGGGGCGATCCCCGGAAATCTGGCGGATCTGCGGCAGCTGCAAGACGCAGGGGTATTCGGCTTCAAATGCTTTGTGCTGCACTCCGGTGTCGACGAATTCCCGGCACTGGACGCCACCCAACTGGAACTGGCCATGCGGGAGATCCGCTTGTTCGACGGTCTTCTCATCGTGCACGCCGAGGACGCGCACTCGATCGAACACGCACCGATTCCACAGGGGGACAAGTACTCCGGCTTCCTGCGTTCGCGCCCGCGCGGTGCGGAGAACCTGGCTGTCGCCCAAGTGATCGAACTCGCCAGGTGGACCGGCTGTCGCGTGCACATTCTGCACGTGTCGAGTTCGGATGCGCTGCCGATGATCGCCTCGGCCCGCCGCGACGGCGTCCGGATCACCGCCGAGACCTGTCCGCACTATCTGTCGTTCGCGGCGGAGGAAATTCCGGACGGTGCAACGCAATTCAAATGCTGCCCGCCGATCCGTGAGAGCGGCAATCGCGAATTGCTCTGGGAAGGGTTGCGCGAGGGCACCATCGATATGGTGGTCTCGGATCACTCGCCTTCGACCGCCGACCTGAAGTGCTTCGACACCGGCGACTTCGCCCGCGCCTGGGGTGGCATTTCCTCACTGCAGCTCGGACTTTCGGCTGTCTGGACCGAAGCGCGACTGCGCGGATTCACCCTGGTGGATGTCGCGCGCTGGATGAGCCGAGCGCCCGCCGAATATGCGGGCCTGCGGCGCAAGGGCGCCATCGCGGTCGGCTACGACGCGGATTTCTGTGTCTTCGCACCCGATGACGCCTTCGTCGTCGACGTGCATCGCCTGCACCACAAGAACGCCGTCACACCGTACGCGGCCCGCCCACTCGCGGGTGCGGTCCGCGGTACCTGGTTGCGCGGCAACCGAATCGATATCGACAACGAGCCGCAGGGGCGGCTCCTGGCCCGAGGAGAAGCATGACCGATCAATCCGCCCCCGCCTTCAGACGACTGCCCGATCTCGCCTCACGCGCGCTCGCGGGCAGTGTGGTCTACGCCAATGACGAGTTGTTCGCCGAGCGGGAGAATCTGATCCGGCCCGGCCGTGCGGTTTTCAGCACCGAGGACTTCGGCCACAAGGGCAAGACCTACGACGGCTGGGAAACGCGGCGTCGTCGCGAAACCGGCAATGACTATGCGGTTGTCCGGCTGGGTGTGCCGGGGCGGGTGCACGGTGTCGTCATCGACACCTCCTGGTTCATCGGCAACTACCCGCCCTTCGCCTCGGTCGAGGCGACGAGTATGGAGGGGCAGCCCTCGCCTACGGAACTCCAGCAGGCCGAATGGGTGACACTGGTCGCGAAGTCGGATATCGCGGGCGATACCGACAACTTCTTCGAGGTCGCCGACGAGCGCCGCTTCACCCACGTACGGCTCTCGATCTACCCGGACGGCGGCGTGGCCCGCTTCCGCGTTCACGGCACGCCGCTGCCCGATCCCCGTTTCCTCAGTGGCACAGTCGATCTCGCTGCCCTGGAACACGGCGGCGATGTGGTCGACTGCTCCAACATGTTCTTCTCCGCGCCGACCAATATCCTGCTGCCCGGCCGGTCGCGGCAGATGGACGAAGGCTGGGAGGGCGCGCGTCGCCGCGATGTGGGCAATGATCACGTCACGGTGCGACTGGGTGCGCGCGGGGCGATTCGGCGTGCGGAAATCGATACCTCGAACTATGTCGGCAATGCGCCGGGTTGGGCGGTGCTGCGCGGTGCCGATGCCGATTCCGGTGCGGATCTGGATGATCCGTCGACATGGACCGAACTGCTGCCGCGCACGCGGTTGCAGCCGGATGCGCGTCACTTCTTCCGGATCGGGGCCGGTGCGCCGGTCACCCATGTGCGGCTCGATGTTTACCCCGACGGCGGCGTGGCCCGGTTGCGGGTCCTCGGCGAGATCGATCCGGAGACCTTGATCGGTAACACCATCGCTTGGCTCGGCGCCCTGCCCGAAGCGCACGCGCTGCAGGTGCTCACCACCGATGGTGGGTTGTCCCGTGACGAAGCACGGAAGTTGCTCGCGGAACGGCCCTTTGCTAGCCCCGACGCGGTGCCGTCGGCTGTGATCGACGCGCTGCTCGCGTTGTAGTCGCTGGTCGGCCGGGCGATCGGAGCCCCCCACCGATCGCCCGGCCGACCGGCTCGGCCCGCGTCCGAAAACCGCTGGCACTTGTCGACCAGCTGATCTACGTTCGGCCCATGATGCGTACGGATGGGTCGGTCGAGCGGCAAGCCATTGTCGCCGCCGCCGTGACGGTGGTCTTGTGGGCTTCGGCCTTCGTCTTCATTCGCAGTGCGGGACACGACTTCTCACCGGGTGCGCTGGCACTCGGGCGATTGCTCGCCGCATCGATCACGCTGGTGACGGTGCTGGTCATCCGCGGTGAGGGCCTGCCGCCGCGGGCCGCGTGGCCGGGCGTCGTCATCTCCGGGGTGCTGTGGTTCGGCGTCTACATGGTGGCGTTGAACTGGGGTGAGCGCAATGTCGACGCCGGGACCGCGGCGATGATCGTCGGCATCGGTCCGGTGCTGATCGCGGTGCTCGGCGGATTGGTCCTGCGGGAAGGGTTTCCGACCCGGCTGATGGTCGGGCTGGTCGTGTCGTTCGCCGGAACCGTTGTTGTCGGACTGTCGACCTCCGATGGCGGCGGCGCGGCGGTGCTCGGTGTCGTGCTGTGTCTGCTCGCGGCCATCGTCTGGGCCGCATCGACCATCGCGCAGAAACCGGCGCTGGCGAGCGCATCCGCATTGCAGGTGGTCACCTTCGGCTCGGTCATCGGAACAGTCGCGTGTCTGCCGTTCTCCTGGCAACTGGTCACCGAGGCGGCCGACGCGCCGCTATCGTCGACGCTGAGTCTGGTGTACCTGGGTGTCTTCCCCACTGCTCTGGCTTTCACCACATGGGCCTACGCACTAGCCCGCACGACGGCCGGGAAAATGGGCGTGACAACCTACGCGGTCCCGGCGCTCGTCGTGTTGATGTCGTGGATTGCACTGGACGAGGTACCCGGCGTGCTGACCATCATCGGTGGCGTCCTGTGCCTGGCCGGTGTGGCCGTCACGCGGTCCCGGCCGCGCCTCACCCCATCCGTCGATCCGGAAACTGTCGAACCCGCTCCACGCTGATGGCGGTAGCCGGCTGAGTTGCGCGTTCCGCGGTGTGTGCGGCGGACGCGGGGCAGAATCGAAAGGCGTGGATACCGTTGACCCCACCGTGGACCTATTGGACCGCGCTTTGACCCAGATGGGCGAGGTCATCGCGGCGATTCGGCCGGAACAGGCGACTCTGCCGACACCCTGTGCCGGTTGGGATGTGCAGGCGCTCGTGCGACATGTCATCGGGCAGAGCCTGCGGAATTTCCTGGATTCGGCGCGTGGCGAGATGGCCGATTGGGCGGCGCCGCCCGCCGAGCTGAGTCCGAACTGGGCGGCGGAGTACCGCGCGGCCGCCGCACCCGTCCTGGACGTCTGGCATCATGCCGACCTCGAACGCCCGGTTCCGGTACCCGGCGGCGCACAAGCACCGCTGCGCAGCCGAGCCGACCAGCAGATCACCGAATTGGCCATGCACACCTGGGATCTCGCCCGCGCGACCGACCAGCCCATCGACTTCGACCCGGAAATCGCGGAGTACGGACTGGCCTGGTCGCACAAGCTGCTGCGCCCGGAATTCCGCGGACCGGAGAAGGCCTTCGACCTCGAGGTGCCCGTGCCCGCCGACGCTCCCGCATACGACCGGCTCGCGGGGTGGTTCGGCCGCGACCCTTCCTGGAAGTCGCCGGGGCCGCAGAACTGAACTGTCCCAATCGGTGTCCGCCTTGAAGGTTCCGGGGGCGGCCGGTGTGCGCGGCACGACAGTTGGCACTCGGATCGGCGCGCAGGAAGTCGGATCCCGGCACCGAGAAGCACCGCAAAGCTACCGCGCCAATACGACAGGCAACTCGAGCGGTCCGCGATGCCGAAAACCGGAGCGCCACCGAATTTCTCGTGGATCGCAGACGAGCGTCGGTGTTCGGCCGTCCAGCATCAAGGTCTCCAGCACGGCCCCGGCGATGGTCCGGACCAACGCGGTGCCGAGGCATGCATGCCCGCCGTGCCCAAGACCCAAGTGCGGATTATTCGTGCGCGCGAGATCGAGCTCGGCCGGATTCTCGAAGATCTCCGGATCATGGTTGGCCGATGCCAGACAGAGCAGCACGGTGTCACCGGAACGGATGGTGTGCCCCGCGAGATCGAGTTCGGTGGTTGCGAATCTGGGCCCCGAAACCACCTGCGGCGACAGGTAGCGCAGCAGTTCGTCCACCGCCGGTCGAGTATCGGCCATGGTGCGCAGCAACGCCAGCTGATCCGGATGGGTGAGCAGCGCCGATGCGGATCCGGCGATCAGGTCGACGAGCACTTCGTACCAGACGAACAGCAGATAGAAAATCATCGAGGCCAGCTCGTGCGCACTCGGCGAACCGGTCTCGTCACTCGAACGCACCAGCCGCCCGAGCACATTGTCGGCCCGCGCCCCCTCGATCGTCGCGATGACGATGGTGCGCATGGTGGTGAGCGTGTCGCGAGCACGCGGGGGAGTGGCGCTCGGCAGCAATGTCGAACGTGCCCAATGCAATAGCGCCGCGCGCTCCGGTGCTGCCAACCCGAGCAATTCGCCGAGCACGGCCGCGGGCAGGACAACGGCGAACCGCTCGATGAGATCGATCGTGCCGCCGCTGTCCACCTCCGGCAGACAAGCCGACACCAATCCCGGTGCCGTGCGCGCCCATTCGGCGAGCCGTCGCGGCGACAACTCGGCGGTGACGGCCCGGCGCAGCCGAGCGTGGTCCTCCGGTTCGCTCTCCAGGAATCCGAGGTCCAAGGGTGGCGGCACCACGAACCCGCGATAGTCCGTCTCCCCGGCATAGCGCGGCTGGGTGGAGAGCCGATTGTCGAGCAGTCCGGCCCGGACATCGGCGAACCGGGTTACCAACCAGGCGGGTGGGCCGTCTGGTGTCCGGACCCGATGCACCCCACCGTCCTCGCGCAATCGCCGCAGCGTAGGCCATGGATTCGCGGCGAACTCGGCGTCGAAGATCTGCAATGTCACGCCGCCATCATCCGGGGCGAGATATCGGCGAACCCGAGGTGTGGCGAAGGTCGCAGAATTTGCTGGTCATTTGGTCGGTGAGGTGCGAGGCTTAAGCGGTGACACATCCTCCGGATACCACGTCGGTCGCAGCGGACCCCGCGACCGACAAGCTCGACAGCGCGGTCTTCAAGGTGGCAGGGGTGGTCGTGCTCGGCGCGATCATGTCGATCCTGGACATCACCGTCGTAACCGTCGCGATCCCGAAATTCCAGAACGAGTTCCACACCACCACCGCGATCGCGGCCTGGTCGATGACCGGCTACACCCTCGCGCTGGCCAGCGTCATCCCGCTGACCGGCTGGGCGGCGGACCGGTTCGGCACCAAACGGCTGTACATGCTCGCGCTGACGCTGTTCGTGCTCGGATCGGTGCTGTGCAGCCAGGCCTGGAGCATGGAAACGCTGATCGCCTTCCGCGTTGTCCAGGGTCTCGGCGGCGGCATGCTGATGCCGCTCGGTATGACGATCATGACCCACGCGGCCGGTCCGCAACGCGTCGGGCGGGTGATGGCGGTGCTCGGGGTGCCGATGCTGCTCGGCCCGATCTGCGGCCCGATCCTGGGCGGTTGGCTGATCGACAGTTACGGCTGGAAGTGGATCTTCCTGATCAATGCTCCGGTCGGGGTGGTCGCGCTAGTTCTCGCCTTTGTCGTGTTCCCCGCGGATAACCCGGAGCCGTCGGAATCCTTCGACTTCCTCGGCATGCTGCTGGCCTCGCCGGGTCTGGCGCTGTTCCTGTTCGGCGTCTCCTCGATTCCGGGTGAGGGCACGGTCATGGCGGCGAAAGTGCTCATACCCGCCGCCATCGGTCTGGTGCTCATCGTGCTGTTCGTCTTCCACGCGCTGCGCACCGAACATCCGCTGATCGATCTGCATCTGTTCCGCAACCGATCGCTGACCTTCGCGGTGCTGACCATGGTGCTGTTCGCGACCGCCTTCTTCGGAGCGGGCCTGCTGCTGCCGACCTATTTGCAGCAGGTGCGCGGCGAAACGGCCATGGCGGCCGGTCTGCTGATGGTGCCGCAGGGCCTGGGTGCGATGTTGACGATGCCGATCGCCGGCCGACTCGTCGACAAGATCGGTCCGGGCAAGATCGTGTTGACCGGTATCTCGCTGATCTCACTCGGCACGGTGTTCTTCGTGCAGCTGAAGTCCGATACCTCGTATCCGTTCATGTTGGGCGCGCTGTTCGTGATGGGCCTCGGCATGGGCTGCACCATGATGCCGACCATGACCGCGGCGATCCAGACGCTGACCCACCAGCAGGTCGCGCGCGGTACGACGCTGATGAACATCATCAACCAGTCCGCAGGCTCCATCGGCACCGCGACGATGTCGGTGGTGCTCAGCAGCCTGCTGAACCGGCATCCGTTCGCCAAGCCCGCGATCGCGTCGAACTACGATCCCTCGATCGCGGCGCAGCTGCCGCCCGGTGCGGTCGAGACCGGATTGAGCCAGGCCGCGACGGCATTCAGCCACACCTACATCGTGGCGCTAGTGCTCATGGTGCTGACCTTGGTACCCGCGGCGTTCCTGCCGCGCACCAAGCCGCAGATGCCCGCGGTCGCCGACGCGCCGACCCTGGTGCATTAGCCGAAGGGTCCGAGTTCGCCTGTGCACCAGGCGAACTCGGACTACCTGCGGGCCCCGAGAAAATCCAGAACAAGCGGGCTTGCGGTGCTTCGGAATTCGTCGAAATAGGCGTGCCGAGCCCCCGGGATCCACGCCAGCCGCGCACCGGGAATCCGTTCCGCGAGCAACGGTGCGTTCGCCGCGGGATTGAACCGGTCCTCGCTCCCGTGCACGATCAGCGTCGGAACCGCGATATCCGCGAGCACATCCCATGCGTCGTGTTTATTGCTCGCGTAGAGATGTCTGCGCTTCGCGTAGGCGGGCATGCTCGGATCGCCGAGGGTGTTGAACGGCCCGGACGTGCTCGCCAGATACCCCGGGGTGTACATCAGTTCCAGCAGCGCCTGCCGTGCCGCCACCGGATCGGGCTGGGCCAGCGTCTTCCGTACCTCGGCGTCCCGCTCGACAGCGTGGCGACCACCCGGTGACGTGCAGCCGAGCACCAGCGCATGCACCCGATCCGGGAACCGCGCGGCCAGCCACTGCGCGACCCGGCCACCCATGGACGTGCCGTACACCGCCGCCTTCTCGATGCCGAGTTCGTCGAGCACCGCAACGGCGTCCTCGGCGAATCCGAGGGTGCTGTACGGGATATCCGGCTTATCGCTGCCACCGGTCCCGCGATAGTCCAGTGAGACGGTGCGATACGCGGTCTCGAAGTCGGCGCGGACTCCATCCCACCAGTGGTGATTATTGGCCTGCCCGGTGAGCAGCAGCAGCGGCGGACCGTCACCGCCGATCTGATACGCGATCCGGGCGCCGTCCGCGGCCTCGGCATACGGCACGTTCGGACTCCCCTCAGCTGTAGAGCGCGACGAAACGCTCCAACGAGCGCTCGATATCGCCCTTCAGCGCCCGCGCGACACCGGAACCGATCGGACCGAACAGGGGCGCGCCGCCCAGATCGATATCGACGGTGACCTCCGAGCCCGCACCCTTCGCGGCGACGAGCAGTTCGAGCTTGAATTTGGTACCGCCCTTGCCCGTGCCGTTCAAGGCGAGTCGCCGCGGGGGTTCAGCGGCCTTGACCGTCCAGGTGACCCGATTGCGCAGTCCCTTGACCGATGCGACACCGACCAGTTGGGTGCCGACGGTCAGTTCGGCGGGCACCTCGTTGCGCCACGCCTCGTGCATGATGAGCCATTTGTCGAGTTCGGTGAGGTTGGAGGTATGCGCCCAGGCCTCCTGCGGGGGAATCGGCACGTCGACGGACACCTTCAGCTTTGCCATTCGCGCATAGTATCCGGTACCCGCGGTTCGCTATTTATGGCATTCGGTCATACCGATCGGGCGGTACGCGAAATGCAATGGGGGCGCTGGCGGTTCGAGGAATCGGAATGTGGTCCTCGGATCGAGAGAGACTTCCCGGCGATGCTGCTACTGTGGGCGGGTCGTCGGGTGCCGAGCTACTTATCGGCTCGATCCGCCCGGTTGGTGATTCATCGAATCGCTTGCCGTGCGGGCACTCTGGGGTTGGTGCCGGTGTCGATGTGGCCGCATTCGACGAATGTTGATCCTGGTCGGCGTCGCGAGGAAGGCAAGACAACGCGTAGTGACACCGGCTGTCGCAACGACGAGAGAGCTGATGAATCAAGATATCGCCGTGGTGCTTTCATGGATCCTCGCCCCCGCTCTCATTATTGCCGTGGCGGCGGCGTTGTATGTAGCGCAATACGCGAAACAGCAGAAGATCCGCGCCGACACCCTCAATAGAGCGAATCGGGCGCAGGAGGAAACCCTCGAGCACTTCGCCGGCCAGACACTGCCGGCGATGACCGAGGCGGTGCGCCGCTTCGAGGCACCGGTTTCGGCCATCGAGGTGCCGACGGGTCAGGAGACCTCCCGATTCACCCAGTGCCTGCAATGGATTTCCGAGCGGTACGCCGACGACCTGCGCATGGTGCAGTCGGAGGCGCACGAGCAGGCCGTGCGTGAGGCCGAGGAAAAGGCGCAGCAGGCGATCAAGGCGACCGAGGAGGGCACTCGGGCCGAGATCGAATCCGCTTCGCGGGCCGCGACCAGTGCGGCGGTGCGTTCCTTCGGCACCTCCGTGGTCAGCCTCGGCGCGGATGTCAGTCAGGTGGTGAGTTCCGCGCTGCGCGAGCACCGCGACGACGAGGTCTATGCCACTCTCACCCGCATCGACCACACTGTGCAGCAGATGCTGCGGCAGGCCCAGTCGTATGTGATCGTCTGTGGTGGTCTGCCGGGTCGGCGCTGGCCCGCGCAGTCGCTCACCGATGTGGTCGGCGGCGCGATCGGGCGTGTGCGTGACTACCTGCGGGTGCGGGCCAACCAGCTCGACCGCATCGTCATCAGCCGCGCGGTGGAACCGCTCGTGCACACCCTGGCGACGCTGCTCGACAACGCGCTGCGCTACTCCCCGCCGACGTCTTATGTGGATGTGACCTTCCAGGAGGGCCATCACGGCGTCACCGTCATCATCGACGATGCCGGTGTGCGGATGAACGCGGAGCAGATGGAGGAGGCCAGGCAGGTGCTCGCCAACGAGCGCCCGATCGACATCCACCAGCTCGGCCCGTCCCCGCGCGTCGGTTTCCCGGGCATCGCGGCACTGGCCCGACGCTACGGATTCACCGTCTACATCGACGGCCCGAACGTCTACGGCGGTATGCGGGCGATGGTCTACATCCCCGAGGCGCTGCTCGTCACCGCGGTGGCCAACGCCGAACCGGTCGTTCCCGCCGTCACCCCGGCCCCGGAACCCGTGCCGACCACTGCCGCCGAGGATAAGCCCTTCGAATTATCCCCGGTTCCGGTCTTGGCCGGGGTGGGCGAACAACCCGCCGAGAACGAGGAGTTCGCTGTGCACGAGATCACCAGTGGCGGCCTACCCAAGCGACGCCGTCGGGCGGTGTCTTCGGTGCCCGCGCAAACCGGCACCGAATCCGAAGCGGGACAGGCTCGTCCCGAAATCGCCTCCGCCTGGCAGATGGGTTCCAAGAGCGGCCGTGAGGCTGCTGCCTCCGATAACAGCGAAGGGATGTCATCCTGATGAGCACACCGGTGACCGACAGCAGCAATCGGCTGGGTTGGCTACTCGAGGATCTCAGCAACGTTCCCGGCGTCCGGTTCGCGGTGCTGCTGTCCGACGACGGACTGCGGATCGCGCACTCCGACGGTGTCAACAAGGATGATGCCGAGCGTTTTGCCGCGGCCGCCTCGGGTCTTCGCTCACTAGGTAAGGCGCTCGGCGAATTCTGTGGTGGCCTCGACAATGGTGTGCGCCAGAACATGACCGAATACGACCAGGGCATGATCCTCATCACCGCGGCGGGCGAAGGTGCACTGCTCGGTGTTTCGACGACGCCCGAGACCGATATCGGGCTGGTCGCGCACCGCATGAACGAACTCGCCGGGCGGGTCGGGCACGAATTAGGCGCCCAGCCGCGCGGGAGGGTTGAGGGCGGCTTGACGTCATGACGAGGTCCCGGCGAGACCCCGACTTGGTCCGGGCCTACGTGCGCACCGGGGGGCGAATCCGTCCCAGTCGTGAGTTGGACCTGGTCACCCTAGTCGTCGCCGCCAAAGATCCGGCACCTGGTGCGACACCCGATGCGCGCCAGGTGCTGAACCTGTGCAGCCGTCGCAGTGCCCTGTCCATCGCCGAGATCGCCGCCTATCTCGACCTGCCGCCGTCTGTGGTGAAGATCGTCGTCGCCGATCTGCTGGACAGCGAACATCTGGCCACTCCGACCCCGGCCGAAGTCATGCCGGAGATCACCCTGCTCGAGGAGGTACTCAATGGGCTCCGCGCTCTCCCGGCCTGAGCGCACTGTCGACTATGTGCCGGAGACCGTGACCCGGTCGGTAAAGCTCTTGGTGGCAGGCAATTTCGGCGTCGGCAAAACGACATTCGTGAACAGCGTTTCGGAGATCCGGCCGCTGCGCACGGAGGAGACGATCACCGAGGCCAGTGTCGGCGTCGACGATATGGCCGGGCTACCCGGCAAATTGCAGACGACCGTAGCGATGGATTTCGGCCGTATCACGCTGAATCCCACACTCGCGCTCTATCTTTTCGGAACGCCGGGACAGCGGCGTTTCGTCCCGCTGTGGGAGGAGTTGGCACGCGGTGCGCTCGGCGCCCTGGTCCTGGTGGACACCCGGCGCATCGAGAAGGCCGACGAGGTGCTGTCCGTGCTCGAGGAGCGCGGGGTGCAGTATTCGGTCGCGGTCAACCAGTTCGAAGGCGCACAGCGCTATCCGCTCGAAGAGATCCGGGACGCATTGGATCTTGCTCCGGATACTCCGTTGACCTCGCTCGACGCGCGGCAGCGCAGCACTTGTCTGCGGTCGCTGATCACGCTCGTCGAGTTCCTATTCCATCGCCAGGAGTCTCGGAAGTAACCACGCATTGCACACTGATTCAACAAAGCCCGGCCCTGTCGCGTTGGGGTCGCCGATCGATACCGACGGCCCGCGCGTACCGCTCTACTCGGAGGAGTTCGCAGCAGATCCGCACCGCGCGTACCGTGATATGCGCAACCAGTTCGGATCTCTGGTACCGGTTGACCTATCGCCCGGTGTACCAGCCACTTTGGTGATCGGCTATCACACTGCCGTACGAATCCTCAACGATCCCGACCACTTTCCGGCGGATCCGCGGATCTGGCAGCGAAAAGTTCCCGGTGAATGCCCGGTCCTGCCGATGCTGGAATGGCGGCCGAATGCCTTGCGCAGTGCGGGAAACGAGCATTTGCGCTATCGACAGGCAAATGCGGCAAGCCTGGCCGAGGTCGATCTGCACGCACTGCATGCCGTCGTCGAAGATGCCGCCATTCCACTGATCAATGCCTTCTGCGGTGACGGTGCGGCCGATCTGATCAGCCAGTACGCATTTCCGCTCACCTTTCAGGTGTTGAACGACATGCTCGGCTGTCCGCCGGAGATCGGCCAGCAGGTCGCCACCGGGATGGCGGCCATCTTCGAAGGTGTGAACGCCGACAAGGGCAATGCGATGCTCACCGACGCGCTGTTCGAACTCGTCACGCTGAAGCGCAGCGTTCCCGGCGACGACATCACCTCGCGGCTGATCGCGCATCCGGCCGTGCTGTCGGACGAGGAGATGATCCACCAGCTCGTCACCGTGTACGGTGCGGGCATCGAACCGCAGCAGAACCTGATCACCAACACACTGCTGCTGATGATGACCGACGACCGGTTCGCGGGCAGCGTGCACGGCGGAAGTCTTTCCACCCGTGACGCACTCGACGAAGTGCTGTTCACCGACCCGCCGATGGCGAACTACTGCGTCTCCTATCCGAGACAGCCGATCCTCATCGACGGCGTCTGGCTGCCCGCGCACCAGCCGGTCGTCATCAGCATGTCCGGATGTAATAACGATCCCGCCGTCGGGGTGAGCGAATTCGGGCCCAATCGTTCGCATCTGGCATGGAGTGTGGGCCCACATTCCTGTCCGGCGCGATCGGTCGCCTATCTCATCGTCCAGGACGCCATCGACCAACTGCTCGACGCACTTCCCGAAATGCGTTTGGGGACAGAGCCCGAACAACTCGCCTGGCGGCCGGGGCCGTTCCATCGGGCCCTGGTATCCCTCCCGGTCACTTTTCCCAAATCCCCTCCGCTAGCCATGCTGTAAGGAGATTTCTGTAGTGCAACAACCTATTACCCTGGATCTCACGGGAACAGATATCCAGGGCGAATCCGCACGCCTGCGCGAGTGTGGGCCGGTGGCGCTGGTGGAATTGCCCGGCGGTGTGCGGGCGTGGTCGGTAACCGATGCCGGGCTGCTCAAGAAGTTGCTTGTCGACGCGCGGGTATCCAAGGATGCGAGCCAGCACTGGCCCGCGTTCATCAACGGCGAGATTCCGCAGGACTGGCCGCTTTTCCTGTGGGTCGCGGTGAACAATATGTTCACCGCCTACGGTGCGGACCACAAGCGGCTGCGCAAGTTGGTCGCGCCCGCCTTCACGCATCGGCGCACCGAGGCGATGCGCGGGCAGATCGAGCGGATCACCCAGGAACTGCTCGCCGATCTCGCGAAGACGTCCGCGGGCGAATCGGTCGATCTGCGTGAGGGTTTCGCGTATCCGCTGCCGATTCAGGTCATCTCCGAATTGATGGGTGTGCCCGAGGAACTCAATCCGGGCTTGCGCAAATGCGTCGACGGCATTTTCGACACCTCGCTCGGTCCGGAGGAGTCGCAGGCGAACTACATGGAGATGTATCGGATCCTCGGTGAATTGGTGGCGTATCGGCGCGACCATCCCGGCGACGATATGACCAGTCTGCTGATCTCACACCGCGACGAGGACGACGGGTCCCAGCTCACCGAGCAGGAATTGATCGATACGCTGCTGCTTGTCATCAGCGCCGGGCACGAGACCACGGTCAATCTGCTCGACCAGGCGATCTTCGCACTGCTGACCAATCCGGAGCAGCGCGCCGCACTGGTCGCGGAGCGGGCGACCTGGGCCGATCTGGTCGAGGAGGCGTTGCGGTTCGAGGCGCCGGTCGCACATCTGCCGTTGCGGTTCGCGGTCGACGATATCGAGATCGACGGGGTGCATATCGCCAAGGGCGAGCCGATTCTCGCCTCGTACGCGGCCGCCAACCGTGATCCGAGAGTTCACGGTGACACCGCTGATCAATTCGATGTGGCCCGAGATAGTAAGGACCACTTGGCTTTCGGCTACGGGGTGCACCATTGCCTGGGGGCGCCGTTGGCTCGGCTCGAGGCGCTGGTGTCATTGCCCGCGATCTTCGCGCGCTTTCCGAATATGCGGTTGGCGGCGGATCCGTCCGAGTTGGGGACGGTGGTCAGTTTCATCTCGAATGGGCATGCCAGGCTGCCGGTTACCCTGGAGTAGTCCACCTGAAAAGCCGGGCCCCCTTCCGATTTCGATCGGGAGGGGGTTCGTGTCTTTCCGGGGTCAGCTCAATGCGTCGATGCGGCCCTGTTTTCGGGCTTGGGCCAGTCCGCGGCGGGCCATCAATCCGTTGGCCAGCAACAGCAGTGTCTTGTTCGGGGGTGCGATGAAACCGGACTCGGTGTGGGGTGCGTAGGTCGCATCGGTGCCGTCGATTTCGATCCAGCCGGTGTGCTGGCGGCATTCGAGGCCGACGAGCTGTGGGCGGTAGGCGTGGGCGAGCAGGCCCGCGCGGCGGCCGCCCTGGGCGATTTCCGCTGGGACCGTGAGGTTTACGCCTGCCTCGCTCGAGCCGGTGACCTGCGCGGGGACCACCGCCGGATAGCCGTCGGACTGGCGGTAGGCGAGCAGACAGTGCGGCAGTTTCGTGGCGCGCGCGGCGGCCTTGGCGCTGTCCACCCGGGGGCCGGCGCCCTTGGCGGGCGGCTTCTGGGAATCCACGGTGGCGGGCAGCGGTTCGCCGAAAACCTCCGGTTCGCCGGTCGCATACAGATCCGGCCAGGCGATGATCCTGGTGACCGCGACCGTCACCAGCACCCGATCGGTGTAATACGCGCTCAGCCAGCGATCCCAGAAGAGGCCGCGCCGTGGTGCGCCGAGATAGGGCGTCGCCTGCTCGCCGACGCGGTCGAGGGTGTCGGGGTCGGGCTTGGCGTCGAAGGTGGCGATGCCCTGTACCAGTACGAAGCTCTGATTATTCGGGTCGCCGAGACCGTGCTCACGCGCGTGATATGCGAGCGCGACCTTCGGCTCTCGTTTGATCCGCTCCAGCTTGCGACCGAAGCCGAGCGAGGTCGTGAACCCGACCGTCCCCAACTCCCGATCCCGCATCCCGATCGGCGAAACCGCCGTCACCACCGCCCCACCGGCCGGAGTGATATAGGCCAATCCGACGGTGAGATCACCGTGCAAGACATCATCGATTTCGTCCGGCCACGTAACTGCCATGCGCCGCAGGTTAGTCCCCTTACCGGGGACCCATGTCGCTTATGCGCAATCAGCGGCGATTCGGTTGCTCCGGACGGCGATTCGCGCGCCGAGGTCGCTCGGACGCGCAGGCCGGTTCAGCTATCCTGCGCAAGATTGATCTATGGCGATCGGGGTGGATTATGGCGATATATGCCGAGGTTCGGAAGCTGGACGAAACAGCCGAGCAGGTTCGCTACGGGTACAGCAATGGTGTCGGAGGGGCCGAGGAGATCATCATCCTGGACAGGGCGACGAAGACGCTCGAGCCTGGGAGCGGGCAGGCCGAGACCATCCTGTTCAGGGCGGTCGCCCGCAAGATCGCGATGACTCGGGCGCAGACAGGAGCCCTGCCCGAACGCCTGGTGGTCGCGCACTAGGGGCCGTAGTAGTCAAACTCACCCCGACGACCCGCAAACCGGCCCTGCGCTTGCGGGCGTGGGGCTACTTGCGGCCGAGACACAGCGTATAGCTCCCGATTCTGCTGTCGCTACGCGAGTAATACTTGACAGTGCCGGGGAACTCTTTGCAGGCATACATTCTGGCAATCTCGGTAGCCCCGGTGGAGTAGTCCAGTTTGCCGAGGACACGGTACTGCGCGTCGGGTCCGAAGCAGTCGACCTTGGCGATGGAATCTCCGCCCGTCTCCATCACACATTCCCCGACATCGGCGACATCATGCTGGCGAATTTCCTTGTTCTCGCACGCCTTCAGGCCGAGGAAGTACGCGAGCATGATGCCGACGACGGTGGCTACCCCCAGCACGTTCTTCACAGGTGTCCGATTCGCGTCGGTCATGGCTTCTCTCTTCGCAGTCGTTCGTGCACTTCGAAGGGAACAACAGACACGACGTGCAAAAGGTTGGGTTGGTCCGGCTAGCGAGATGATCTCGACCCGTTGATCTTTGGGGATGCCGTGTGCCGAGCACCGTGGCACCGCTCGAGAGGCGGGTGAAGCGTCGGTGAGCTGCTCCTCGCGTCGCGAAAATAGTCTCATAATTCTCTCGGCCGCTTGCTCAGGTGCCGATAGAGCGTTGCGCGTGAGATGTGGAATTCGGCGGCGATCTCGTCGATGGGGCGGCCGGAATCTCGCATGTGGCGGGCGGATTCGATCATTTCCGAGGTCATTGCGCCTGGGCGGCCGCGGCGGTTCGGGCGGGTGGTGGGGACCTTGGCGGCCGGTATGTGGACGGGGTCGCTGTGGGCGGCCGGAGGCTGTGGATGGGCAGCGGTGCCGAGTAACCGCCGGGCACCATCGAGAATGGCCTCGCGTAGTTCGTCGGCGGGCCGGTCGGCGAAGATGACCACCGGATCGCTCAGTGCCGCATAGACCTGCGCGGCACGCACGCGGGTGGTGAAATCGGCGCGGGGCCCGGCGATCAGGTCCTGTGCAGACAGTGCGATGGTTCGTAGTCGCGCGAAGGTCGCCTCGTCGGCGGATAATGCCTGGTCCTGCATCTGCATCCGCAATAGCTGACCGTGCGAAAGCCACACCTCGAGCAACCCAGCCACCACCGCCCAGCGGCGCGCCTGCGCGTCCCGCCCGCGTGCCGCCGACTCGAGCACCGCTTCGCTGTCGACCAGCAGCGGCTCCACGAGTGCGGCAACGATATCGCTCTTGCTCGGGAAGTGGTAGAGCACAGCGGTTTTCGTCAGCCCGACCCGTTCGGCGATCTCGCGCACGGAAACCGTGTGGTATCCCCGCTCGGCGAACAGGTCGAGCGCGGTCTGCAGGATGCGGGCACGCGAATCATCGGCCATGGTTACCGATCCTACCGCTTGACTGACCGTTGGTCAGCGTCATACAGTGGTATCACTGACCAATGGTCAGATGATTTCGAGACAAGGAGTGGGCAATGCGGATTCTGATCTCCGGTGCGAGCATCGCCGGACAGACCCTGGCGTATTGGCTTGTGCGGCACGGCTTCCAGCCGACAATCGTCGAGCGTGCGGCCGGTCTGCGAGTCGGCGGCCAAGGGGTGGACGTGCGGGATCAGGCGATCGAGGTCGCCGAGCGCATGGGCATCATGTCGCAGATCCGGTCGGCGGCCGCCGATGTCGCCGGGATGCGGTTCGTGAACACCACCGGCGACTCCATCGCCCAGGTGGATATGCAGAAGATCAAGGACAAGTACGCCAGCGCCGAGGTGGAGATCATGCGCGGCGATCTCGTCCGGATCCTGCACGACAGCAACAGTGACGTGGAATACCTGTTCGGCGATTCGATCCGCGCCCTCGACGAGGAGGACGACGGCGTCACCGTCACCTTCGAACGCGTCCCGCAACGGCGGTTCGACCTGGTCATCGGCGCGGACGGACTGCACTCCACCGTGCGGCGCCTGGCCTTCGGTCCGGAATCGAATTTCGTTCGCCACCTGGACCACTACTTCGCCTTCGGCAACGCCGATGCGGCGCTCGGGCCCGACCGCTGGGTCAGCGTCTACAACACCCCGGGCGCGATGGCGGGCATCTACCGTTCCGGCAATCACGCACAGGCCAAGGCCTACTTCATATTCCGCAGCCCACTCCTCGATCTCGATCCGCGCGATACCGCCGCGGCCCGCGCGCTGCTGACCGACCGGTTCGGCACCGAATCCGCCTGGCACGTGGCACGGCTGCTCGACGGCGCACTCGCCGATCCGGACTTGTATTTCGACTCCCTGGGCCAGGTCCACATGGATTCCTGGTCGACCGGCCGCATCGCTCTCGTCGGTGACGCCGCCTATTGCGCCTCACCGGCATCCGGAGCCGGTGCCGAACTCGCCCTCGTCGGCGCCTACCGGCTCGCGGGTGCGCTCGCCGCCGCGAACGGCGATTACCGCACCGGTTTTCGCCGCTACGAGCAGAGCCACCGCGCACTGGTCGACCGCAAACAGCAAATCGGACCGAACCTGCGGCTGATGGTGCCGAAAACCCGCTCGGGCATGGCAATTCGGAATACCATCACGCGGCTCCCCGTGCTGGAGTCCATGGCAGGTATGGAACGCATCATGGCGCCGAAGACGAACGAGTCCTTGGCGGAATACCCGCAGATTCCGGTCACTGCCAAGGCATGCCGTCCGGCGCGCCAGGTCTGAACTCAGCGGCGCAGGAATTCCAGGGTGGCGCGTTCGAAGGCCGCCTTGGCCTCGATCATGACCCAGTGCCCGCTGTTCGGGAACACGTGCAGTTCCGCATTGGGAATCTGCCGCATCGGCACCAGCGCCATATCGGGCGGGCTGACCCGGTCGTCCAGACCCCAGGTGAGCAGGGTCGGGCATTGCACTTTGTGCAGCATCGACCAATAGGGCGGCGTATTCGAACTCGCCAGGAATTTCTGCTGCATCGCCCACGCGGCCGAGCCGTACATCATGGCGGCGGTCTGCTGGGTATCCGGATGCTGCGCGGCCGCCCAGCGTTCCTCGATGATCTCATCGGTGATCACCGCGGGGTCGTAGACCATAGCCCGCAACCAGCGCAGCAACTTGTCCCGATCGGGTTTGTCGGAGAATTCCTGCAGCAGCCGAATCCCTTCGCTCGGACTGGAACTGAAGATATTCGGACCGATCCCGCCGATGGTGACCAGCTTGCGCACCCGCTGCGGATGCTGAATCGCCAGATTGGCCGCGACCACCCCACCCATCGAATTGCCGACCATGGCAGCGGATTCGATGCCGAGCCCGTCCATGAATCGCAGCACCGCCGCGCCCGCGGTCAGCACGGGGTGTCCGTCCACCGGGTCGCTCACGCCGAATCCGGGGAATTCGAGGATGTAGCAGTGGAAGTGCTCGGCGAAGACCGCGAGATTCCCGCGATAGTTACGCCACCCGTTCACGCCGATCCCGGAGCCGTGTAGCAGCAACAGAGGTGGCCCGTCGCCCGCCTCGTGATAGCGCAGCACGCCCTGATCGGTGGCGAGCTCCCGTTTCGTGCCTTCGAATGTCACGTCCATACCCGACACGTTAGAACACGTTCTAGCTCGGATCGTGCACGACCGCTGATATCGACCCGCAAAACGAACCGTCGGGTACATAATGGCGCAACGCTGGGCGATTCGTGATGTAGCGCCCGCGCGAGAATCTATGATCTCCGCTTGGCAACTCGGCACCGCACGACGAGGACCGAATCATGAGCTACCGAACGATCACGACCGCGACCGTGCTCGGCACCACGATCGCCGCACTGGCCTGCACTGCGCCGACGGCGAATGCCGCGGTGACCAGGGTGGGGGTGATGCCGGATTCGAATTACGGCATGGCGACCAACTACGGCACCGACTGCCCGGCCACCGCCGAGGCCTATGTCAGCAATGCCGCCGAACTGGTCTCCTTCTACGACAACGGCGTCCTGTTCGGAGTGGTCCGACCGCTGGGCGGCATCGCCCTGCTGACCTGGATCCCGAAGACCACCGGCCCGCACAGGCTCAGCGCCGTGCAGGCCCCGGACGTCACGCCTATCGGAACGGTCGACGTCCGGGTCGGCACCGGCGTACATGTCGGCTTCGCCTGCGTCGTCTTCGGCAACTGATTCAGGCTGTTCGGCCTCGGGCGCTCAAAGCACTCCGATGGCCTTGAGTAGTAGCAGGGTCAGTCCGGCCGTGCCCGCGAAGGCGACGCCGCCGTCACGGATCACGATGCCTGCGGGCGAGCCGCTGACCTTGGACAGAATTCCGGATATCACCGCGACGATGATGCCGACGAGCACGGCGACGACAACGAACAAGACCTGAACGGTAGTGGACACTCGACGCTCCCTCGATGTGGATCGTCGCAGTGTAAAGAGTGCGGTGGCTATCGCGTAGCAAAGTTGCGGGATGTGCTGCGGCTAGGCCGGTTTGGTTGCCGCCAATCCGTACAGCAATGGGAGGATGGGGTCCGTCGGCGGGAGCCGGAACCAGCCGTTGTCGGTGCGGATCATGCGCGACCAGCGCGGCCATGGCAACATCTCGGTTTCGGTGAGATCGGAAATGCGCAGGCCCGCGCCGATCAGGGCATTGATCACCTCGCCGAGCCCGTGGCGCCATTCGTACACCGTCGTGTTGCTGGTCAGTGCCGGGCCGTCGGTGTAGGTGTGGTCGCTGTCGCGACGCTGCGCACCACGCCCCTCGAGGTAGTCATCGTGCAGGACAAGCGAATCCGGATCGACGCCAGCCGGTGGAGTCGGTCCGAGGGAGTGCAGCAGCGGGTGGAATTCGACGATGTACACGAGGCCGCCCGGGCGCAGCAGTTCGGCGAGCACCGCCGCCCAGCGCGGCAGGTCGGGCAGATAGCAGAGCGCACCCTTGCCGGTGTAGACGATATCGAATTGCCTGTGCCCCAACGCATTCGGCGCATCGTAGACATCGGCGCACACGTACTCGACGGCATCGGCGGCGAGTTCTCGGGCGTGCCTCATGGAGGCGGGGGAGAAGTCGAGACCGACCGATGTTGCCCCGCGCTTGGCGAATTCGATTGTCTCGGTACCGAGATGGCACTGTAGATGCAGCACATCGCGGTCGCGCACATCGCCGAGGACATCCCATTCGAAGGGTGCGAACCAATATGACGAATCGCGATCGCGATAGAACTCGCTGGCCGCGTGAATCGGGGCACGGGCATCCCAGTTACCGCGGTTCGCCAGCAGTTGATCGAGGCCGTCGTCGCTGTCCACCGAGCCATCGTATTTCGGGAGCCGGATGCCCACGGCGGGTCCGCCGACGATTCAAAGGATTCTCTCACGTAATTTTGGCACGGTACACGGAAAACCGAGGTTCACTGGAGTTACAGAGTTGTGCGGATCGGCAGTGTTGGGGCAGGTCCAGCCCAAGGAGGTCAGACCTTGCAGACAACCGCTTCGATCGCCATCGTCCGTCCGGATCCGGCAAAGCTCGGCGGTATCACGCCCGGTGTGGTGAGCGCCCGTGGGCGGCGTTCGCTCAATGCCGACGCCTTCGCCACCTACACCGACCCCACCGTCGGGCGTACCGCATTCGTTGTCGCCGACGGGGTCGGCGACAACCTGCCCGCGGCCAGGGCGGCGCGGACCGCGGCTTCGGTCGCCGCGCGAATCGGTGCGGGCAATGGTGCCTTGGCCGGAGTGATCGCGGCCCAGCAGGAGTTGCTGCGTGAATTCCCGGAAGAGCAGGCCGACAGTGTGCTCGTGATCGCCGTGTTGCCCGCCGCCGATCAGCCCGACGGGCCCTGCGATATCGCCTGGGTCGGGGACTGTCGCGCCTACCGCTGGAACGGCCGGGTGCTGCACCAGATAACCACCGACCACACCGTTGCGGAGTTCATGCGCGCCAGGGGGGTTCGCCCGGCGAACCGCATGGACCACCTCGTCACCACCTCCACCCGCACCGCGAGTCCGGATGTCATCGGTCGCGCCGCCACCGGATCGAGCCGGGGCCGACTGCTGTTGAGCACCGACGGCGTGCACAAGCGGCTCGATATGATCGAGATCAAGTCGATACTCGTCGCGGGGCAAACCGCCGCCAAAGCTGCGGAGACCTTGGTAGACAACGCATTACGGGCTGGCAGCACCGATAATGCGACGGCACTCGTCGTGGACTGCCGGTAACCCCGATTCCTGCTAGAACTAATTCGTCGGTGTGTCTAGTGGGAGTGTGGGGTTATGCGGGCGATTCAGATCAGTGAACTGGGCGGACCCGAGGTGTTGCAGGAGGTGGAGCTCGATGCTCCGGAGCCGGGTCCAGGTGAGGTTGCGATCGATGTCGAATATGTCGGGGTGAACTTCGCCGACCTGCAGGCGCGTTCGGTCGGGTATCGGGTCCGGGATCTGCCGTTCGTGCCGGGACTCGAACTTTCGGGGCGGGTGCGCTCGATCGGCGCCGATGTCGACGGGTTCACGGTCGGCCAGTCGGTGGCGGCGATCACCGATGGCGGCGCCTACGCCGAGGTCGCCGTGGTGACTGCCGCGACGGTATTCGCGGTGCCCGATGGTGTCGATTTGCGAACGGCCGCAACGCTTCCCACGGTCCTGCCGACCGCTTACGCGCTGATCAACACCGTCGGCAAGGTGCAGCCGGGGGAGACCGTGCTGGTGCAGGCCGCGGCGGGCGGGGTGGGCACCGTGGTGGGGCAGGTGGCCAAGCTGGCGGGGGCCGGCGCGGTATATGGCGTGGTCTCCAGCGAGGCCAAGGCGGAATACGCGCGCAAACTCGGTTATGACGACGCCTTCCTGGCCGAGACCTTCGAGACCGATGTCCGGGAGGCGACCGGTGGTCGCGGTGTCGATATCGTGCTCGACCCGGTCGGCGGGCAGACGTTGCGGCGCGGTCTCGAATCGCTGGCGCTGTTCGGTCGGCTGATCTCCTACGGCAATGCCAGTGGCGAGCCGGGCTGGCAGATCGGCCAGCCCGAGCTCTACCCGAGAGGTCTGTCGATCTCCGGATTCTCGATCCTCGGCCTCACCGCCGATGCACCGCAGGTATTGCGCGAGATTGCCGATCGGGCCTTCCGGTTGGTCACCACAGGTCAGGTGGAGTTGCCGATCACCGCGGAGTTCCCGCTGTCCGAGGTCGCCGAGGCGCACCGGTTGATGGCGAGTCGCGCCTCGACCGGCAAGCTGGTGCTCGCGGTCAACGGCTGAACTTATTTGTCGGCCAGCCAGTTTCCGTGAAATCCGTAGGGCACTCGGGCGGGTAAATGGATGGTCGCGACCGGTGGCGCGGCCAACTCGGACGCGTCGACGATGACGAGGTCGCTTCGGTCGGTGTCGGCGTTGTAGACGTAGGTCATGAGATAGCCGTCGCCGCCGGGGCGGTCGTCCGCGGGTGCGAATGCGGCCTCGGCCGGAATGCGGCCCGGACCGAATTCGTGTGCCGTGCTGGTGCCGGTGTGCAGGTCGTAGCGCAGTAATGCGCCGCTGTCCCCGGCGACGGTGGCGTGGCCGAAGCGGGAATCCAGACCCGCGAGCCGGTCGTCGATGCGCGGGAATTCGGCGTCGCGATCGTCGAGCTGTTGTTCTGCGACGGTGCCGGTGGCCAGATCGATGGTCCAGCGCCAGAGCGAGGCGTGCTCCGGAAGGTGCGCATCCTGCCGCCACAGATTGGGATAGCGGATCACATGCAGCACGATCCGGCCGGGCTCATCATGGGCATTGAGGGTGTGGAAGACGTAGCACGGATCGATCGGGAACCACCGGATCGCGCCGTACGGATCGTCACGTCGCAGCACCCCGAGCCGGGCCTGGTAATCGTCGCGCCACCGGAACGGCATGCCGCCACCGGATTTCGCGGTCTCGAGATCGAAAACCACTGGCAGATCCATGAATACGACATGGGTGGCGGTGAGGTTGAAGTCGTGGTGCATGGTCGCGGCGGGCACCTCGATCGGGCGGCTGACCACTAGATTGCCTGCGGCGTCCGCGCGGTGATAGGTCAGATAGGGCGCGGTAAAGGCGTAGCCGAAGAAATGCAGTTCGCCGGTGGTCGGGCAGGTCTTGGGATGCGCGGTCATGGCGGTGCGCAACTTGCCGTCGAAGTCGTAGGGCCCGACCGTATCCAGCTCGCGGGTCAATTCGTACGGATAGGACGATTCGACGAGTGCCAGGGTGCGTCCGGCGTGCCGGATGACATGTGTATTGGCGAGCCCCGCGGTGAGATCGAGGTTGCCTTCGGCATCGCGGACCTGAGCGCCGTCGGTGAAGGTTGAGGTGCGGACCCACCGGTTGCGGTAGGAGACCGCGCGGCCCTGTTCGAGCCGGACGCCGTGCACCATGCCGTCGCCGAGGAACCAGTGTGCGGAGGCCGCGGCATGCGGATTCGGGCCGTTGCGCAGGTACCAGCCGGTCAATTCGGCGGGAATCGTTCCGGTGACCGGTAATTCGTAGGCGGTGAGTTCTTCGGTGACGGGTGCGTAGTTGCCGGTGAGATGCGGAACCGAGGTGGACATGATGGGGCCGATCTGTTCAGGATGCGGAAGGATTGAGCGAGTTCGCCTTCGCCCGGATGTAGGCGACGTAGCGGATCGTGAAGAGCACCGGAAGGACGAAGGCGAGGACCTGCACGATGGTGCGCACACTCGAGGCGGAGTGCGCGAGCGCGGTCAGTGCGAGGCAGCCGATGACGAAACTCGCGGTCCACACCGAGGTGATGACATACGCCGTGCGGATGAAGACCGGATGATCCCAAAGTTCCTGCGGTGTGGTCTGTTTGGCGATCGGCAGCGTGAACGGCACGCGCACCGCCAGCGATAAGCCCGCTACCACGGCGAGCACTCCGGAGGACAGCGCCGGGGTGTATGGGTGCAGGGCGCTGTCCCGATCGGCGAAGGCGACGACGGTCAGCGCTGCGAAGAAGACGACCGAGCCGATATCGATGGCCATGGCTTCCGGTCGCTGACCGGCTCGGACCTGCTGGGCGATACCGAGTACCGAGACGCCGAGGGCGGCGAGCGCGGCCCACTGCCAGTACTGCGACGGGACTACCGCGAAGACGATCCATGGGGCGAAAGCGCGCAGATAGGACATGTCCGAGAACTCCTCGATATTCCAGTTTTGACATGTCTAAGTTAGAGGCTCAGCTTTCGACATGTCAATAGTGGAATGTAGGCTGATGGCATGAGTCTCCGGTATGCCCTGCTCGGACTGCTGGCCGATCGTCCGGCCAGTGGTTACGACCTGCTGCAACGATTCAAGGTGTCGCTGGCCAATGTCTGGCCCGCCACTCAGAGTCAGATCTATACCGAACTCACCAAGCTTGCCGATGCGGGCTCGATCGCGGTATCGGATGAGGGGCCGCGCGGCCGCAAGGAATACACGATTACCGACGCGGGCCTGGCGGATCTGCGGGAGTGGCTCACCACGACCAAGCCGAAACGTGTGGCGCGCAATGAAATGCTGCTGCGCGTCTTCTTTCTCGGCGCGGTCTCGCGGGCGTACGCCCGCGACTACCTGTCCGATATCGAAACCGGATCCAAGAAGGCCGGGGCCGAACTGGCCGCACTCGAGGCGTCGATCGACTGGGACGATGACGATCTGTCCGTTTACGGACGCATCGCGATGGAGTGGGGCAAGCGGTTCCACGCGATGAGCCAAGAGTGGGCCGAGTGGGCCATCGGTCAGATCCCGCAGCGCTAGGCCGAATATGTTTCGAACCGGGACTCCAGCCGGTCCTCGAATATGAATATCCGGATGCTCTGCTCACGAGGTAGAGAACTATCTTCACCAATATAGACCTGATCTTGAATGATCTTCATACTCGCACTGAGGTGATCGAATGGATCACATGTCGCCAATCCGCCGGATCGACGTACAGGAGTGTTGATGAAGATCGGAATTCCCCGCGAGGTCAAAAACCACGAGTACCGGGTCGCGTGCACACCCGCCGGTGCGCACGAGCTGGTTTCGCGCGGACACGAGGTGTACATCGAGGCCGGTGCCGGTCAGGGGTCGGCGTTCGAGGATATGGCGTATGCGGCCGTCGGGGCGCGGGTGCTGGACACCGCCGATGAGGTCTGGGGCACCGCGGAGATGGTGCTCAAGGTGAAAGAGCCGGTGGCCGAGGAGTATTCGCGCATGCGCGCGGGGCAGCTGCTGTTCACCTACCTGCATCTGGCGGCATCCAAGGAGTGCACCGACGCACTGCTCGACTCAGGAATCACCTCGATCGCCTACGAGACCGTCACCGGTAGGGACGGATCACTGCCGCTGCTCGCGCCGATGAGCGAGGTCGCGGGCCGGCTCGCGCCGCAGGCCGGTGCGTACCACCTGATGCGCAGCGGCGGCGGTCGCGGCGTGCTGATGGGCGGTGTGCCGGGGGCGCGTCCGGCGAACGTGGTCGTGCTTGGCGGTGGTGTCTCGGGGAGCAATGCGATCGCCGTTGCGGTCGGCATGCACGCGGACGTGACCGTGCTGGATCTGAATATCGCGCGACTGCGTGCCCTCGACGAGCAGTATCGCGGTCAGGTGCGGACCATCATCTCCAACTCCTTCGAGGTGGAGAGTCTGGTCCGGGAGGCGGATCTGGTGATCGGTGCGGTGCTGGTGCCCGGTGCGAAGGCGCCGACGCTGGTGTCCAATGACCTTGTCGCACAGATGAAGCCGGGTTCGGTGCTGGTCGATATCGCCATCGATCAGGGCGGTTGCTTCGCGGATTCGCGACCGACCACCCATGCCGAGCCGACCTACCGGGTGCACAATTCGGTGTTCTACTGCGTGGCCAATATGCCCGGCGCGGTGCCGTACACCTCGACCGTCGCACTCACCAATGCCACACTGCCGTACGCGATTTCGCTCGCCGAGCGCGGCTGGCGCGATGCGGTCGCCGCGGATCCGGGCCTGGCCGACGGTCTGAGCACACACCGCGGCCACCTGCTGTCCGAATCCGTTGCGGCGGCACACGATTACGCCGCCGAGAGGCTGGCCGCCTAGGGGATGGCCGCCGGGCGGGGTGGTGAGCTAAGCCATCGGGCTGGTTCGCGGGCGCACGTGCTCGAAGATGAGGATCGTCTCGGTGGAGGCGACCGCGGGATGTGCGCTCAGATGTTCCAGTACGAAGACCCGCAGCCCCTCGCTGTCGGCCGTGGCGACATGGATCAGATAGTCGTCGGCGCCCGCGATGAAGTAAACGTTCAGCACTTCGTCGAGTACGGCCAATTGCTCCCCGAACTCGGCGAGGTGCGGACGTGCGTTGGCATGCACCCGGACCGCGATCATGGCCTGTAGATTCCGCCCGAGTGCCGCCGGATCGATATCGGCGTGGAATCCGCGAATCACGCCGCGCTCCACCAGCGACCGCACCCGCCCCAGGCATGTCGAGGGCGCGATCCCCGCGACATCGGCGAGCGCACTGTTGGTCATGCGCCCGTCGCGTGCGAGCTGATCGAGCAGTATCCGGTCGATATCGTCCAACTGCACCGCCGGACGAGGCGTGGTCCGCACTGCACCGACCGCAGGCCCGATCGGTGAATCAATCTTCCTCACCAGGCCAACTGTATCGAAGATCATTCGATCCAGGGCCGGTCATCGCGCTAGGATCGTCGCGTGGATATCTATTGGCATGCTGTTACGCCGCCGCCGTGCGCCTGATCGGGCGCACCTGCTGAATTTCTGATTCGCGGTCCGGGCTGTTCCAGAGGGCGGTCTCGAGGTGATGTTGTGCGCCCGTTTCGAATCCCTGTCGAATTCGATGACGGAAGTGCATGGCCTTGTCTGATATCAAATCTATTGTTGCGGTTGAACATTCGGGTGTCGGCGCGTTCAGTGGTCCGGTTCCCATCCTGACCGCGGCGGTGCTGTGGGGGACCACCGGAACCACCAGTTCATTGGCTCCCGCGGGTGCGCCCGCGGCGGCGATCGGATCTGCCGGGTTGGTGCTCGGTGGGTTGTTGTTGTTCTTGTCCACCGGTGCGCGGTTGCGATGTACGCGCAGCGAGTGGTGGTTGGTCGTCGTCGGGGCGTTGGCCGTGGCGGGGTATCCGGTGACCTTCTATCCGGCCGTGGTGCGGACGGGCGTGGCCGTCGCCACCGTGATCGCCCTCGGTAGTGCGCCGGTTTTCGCCGGGCTATCGGCCTGGGTTGCCGGGCAGGGTAAACCGACCCGGCGATGGGTCGGTGCCACCGCGGCGGCGGTACTCGGCTGTGCTGTCCTCGTGCTCGGGCCCGAAATGATGGGCGGGACCGCACCGGTCGATCTGTTCGGCATCGTGCTCGCCGCATTCGGTGGACTCACCTACGCCGTCTATTCGCTGATCGGTGGAAGGCTCATCGCGCACGGCCATTCGTCGAATGCGGTGATGGGCACGATGTTCGGCATCGGCGGATTGCTCGTGCTGCCGGTTGTGGTGTGCACCAATACATCCTGGCTGCACACCGGTCGCGGCATCGCGGTGGCGCTGCATCTGGCAGTGTTCACCACCTTCGTCGCCTACCGCCTGTTCGGTTACGGTCTGCGACATACGTCCGCGCAGGTGGCGACGACATTGACGCTCGCGGAACCCGCCGTGGCTGCGGTGCTCGGTGTGGTCGTGGTCGGTGAGCGGTTGCCGATCGCGTCGTGGTGCGGGCTGGCGGTGCTGGCGCTCGGGCTCGCATTCCTGACACTCGGCGCGCGCGACCGCTGACAGGCGGCTCGACGCCTACCGATTCGCCTGGGCCAGTGCGGATTCGGCGGCGTCGAGCACCTTGCCGAAGGAGTAGAGGATCACCGGTTCGGCGAGCACGCGGGTGAACCATGCGGCCGCGAAGGGCAGGCGCGCTTCGGCGGTGGTGGTCCAGGTGACTCGCGTGCCGCCGTCGACCTCGGTGAAGATCAGCTGGCCTTACTGACCCGGGGCGGGCGCTTTGGCGCGCAACACCTCCAAGAACGCGCGCATCCACTGCGGATGGTCCGGCCAGGCGCGACCCGTCACGATATTGCCGTCGATATGGGCCGGACTGTCTTCCCATTGTGCGCCAACGGCATTCAGGTCAGGTGCCAACGCCGGATAGGCGCTCGACGAGCGCCCGTTCAGCGCGCCGACGGCAAGGAGAATCAGCGGACCATGGCACAGCGCCGCGATCGGTTTGTCCTCGTCGACGAAATGTTTGACGACCCTGCGGCACTCCGCATTGCCGCGCAGATACTCCGGCGCCCGTCCGCCGGGCAGTACCAACGCCGCGTACCGACTCGGATCGACATCGGCCAGCGCGATATCGGCGGGCCAGGTGTGTCCGGGTTTCTCGGTATAGGTATCGAAACCGTCGACGAAGTCGTGCACGACGAACTGCAGTTTCTTGGCGGTGGGGGCGGCCACCTGGACCTCGTACCCCTCCTCGAGCAGCCGCTGGTAGGGGTACATGACCTCCAGGTCTTCGGCCGCGTCTCCGGTGATCAGCAATACGCTTGTCACGGCACATCACCTCCGGTGCGAATTTTATCGACAATGGCAGCGCAGGCACGGGCTTTCGAGTTATGCGGGACGGGGGTGCGGGCGGATCTGTTCGAGTTGGGCGGCAACGGACAGGATGGTGGTCTCACCATTCGCCGGTCCGACCAGTTGGACCGCCAGCGGGAGCCCATCACTGGCCATGCCCGCGGGCAGTGACGCGGCGGGATGCCCGGTCACATTCCAGAATCCGGTGAAGGCGACCATGGGGACCGAGGCGAGTTGGGCGCGGACGGGGTTCGCATTGTCGAGGACGCCGACCCGCGGCGGACGGTGCGCGATAGTGGGGGTCAGCAGCAGATCGCACTTGTCGAAAATGCGATCGGCCTTGCGCGCCAAGGCTTCACCGCGACGCATGGCCCATTCGACGACCGGCCGGCGAGCCCAGGAACCGAGCATCAGGTTTTGGCGAGTGCGGCGTTCGAGCCGTTTCGGATGATCGACGAGGGGGATCTCGGCGTGCACGCCCCCGTAGAACTGCGGATAGAAGGCGGATGTGAAATCGGGATAGTCCGGATCGATCTCGGTGACCGTATGCCCCAGTTGGGCAAGGAGTTCGGCGGTGTCGTGTACCGCGCGCACATGTTCGGGAACCGCCTTGGCGAGCACCGTCTGTGATTTCGTGGAGTAGCCGATGCGCAGGCTGGTCGGTGTGCGCCGGGCGGCCTCCTCGAACGACAGCTCCGGATCGGGGGCGCGGAAACGGTCGGCCGGTGTGGCGCCGCGGATGACGTCGTAGACGATCGCGGAATCCAGCACGCTTCGGGTGAGCGGGCCGATGACGCCCAACGCCCACCACAGATGTTCGTTCGGTGCGGTCGGCACCCGTCCGCGCTGGGTTTTCAGGCCGAAGAGTCCACAGCAGGCGGCAGGAATCCGGATCGAGCCGCCGCCGTCACCGCCGAGTGCGGCGGGCACCAGCCCCGCCGCTACCGCCGCTGCGGAACCACCGCTGGAGCCGCCGGCCGAGCGGGTCCTGTCCCACGGATTGCGGGTCAGCCCGTAGGTGGTGGATTCGGTGTAGGGCCACTGCCCGAACTCCGGCATGGTGGTCTTACCGACGATGACCGCACCCGCCGCCCGGAGCCGCCGCACCACCTCGGCATCGGCGACCGCCGGAGTGAGGTTGGCGCGGGTGCCGAAGGTGGTCGGGACGCCCGCAACGTCGATCTCGTCCTTCACCGCGATCGGCACGCCGTGCAGCGGTCCGCGCGACGCGATGTCCTGCTGATCGCGTTCGATGGCTTCGGCGACGGCTTGCTCGTGCAGGACGCTGGTGAAGGCATTGAGCTCGCCCGCCTGGTCGATCCCGTCGAGGGTCGCCTCGATCAGTTCACGGGCCGTCAGCACCCCTTGATCCAGCAGCTGTCGCTGCTCCCACACACCCGCGGACACGACCTCGCGAAGATCCATCTCTACCGCTCCCTCCGACCCACACGTCGTGTCGATGCGAGCTGCGAGCAGTCGCCAAGCTGGCGTGACCTGTGGAATCAGTCATTGATCCGAGCACCCGACAGTAGATAGTCAACTGACCATTCCGCAATCGATACGGTCCGCACGTGCGCTGGGTTCAATGTTGCAAGTAACAATATTTCTGAACGCTACAGCCAGGGCACCCCGGCCCGCAGCAACACATTGGCATACGGGCGGGCCTCACCGGTGCGCACCACGAACCGGCAGGCCCCGATGCGCTGTTTGAAGTCGTCGTGGTCGATCAACTCCGCGTTCAGGCGGCCGCTGAGCAAGGCCGCGGCCTCCGGATTCTGGTCTGCGACGTCGCGGCTGCCCCAGGCGGCTTCGACGGTGACCTCGTCGAGGATCAGGTCGAGGATCGGCTCGAACCGGGGGAATCCATAGCTGATGCCCAGGTCGATGACCGGCACGCCGACGGGTGTCGGTAGACCGGAGTCGCTGACGGCGAAGAGGTCGGTATGGCGCAGCGCCGTGAGCGCGGCGAGCAACTCGGCGTGAATGAGTCCGCTGGTGCGCAAAGTTCGGTTCCTTCTCGAAGAGGGTCAGACAAGTGGCTGGGCCACGGGGATGGCCGCGAGCGCCGTGACGATCTGGTCCCCGGTGGGGTAGGAGGCGTGGGTTCCCGGCGTCTGGACGGCGAGCGCGCCGGCCGCGGTGGCGTAGGCCACGGCGCCGCCGAGCGGCATACCATCGGCGAGCGCGGTGGCCAGCGCACCGACGAAGGCATCGCCCGCTCCGGTGGAATCCACCGAATTCACCTGTGGCGCAGCCTGATATCCGCCTGCGACCGGTGCGGGCACATCGCAGCGGTGCGCCCAGACCGAACCGGCGGCGCCCAAGGTGGCGACGACGGATTGGACCCCGCGCAGGCAGAGTGAACGGGCCAGGTGGAATGCCTGTTCGGGTGTCCGCGCGGTGTTCCCGGTCAGTGCCGACAGTTCGGATTCGTTGACGATCAGCGGGTGGCAGCGGCGCAGCAGCTCATCCGGCAGCGCCGTGGCGGGCGCGGCATTGAGGACGAACCGGCGTGCCCGCCGCGCGGCCCATTCGACCACGTTCGGCGGCACTTCCAACTGTGCGACAACGACTTCCGCCGACCGCAGCAAGTCGGCCTCGGCCATGGTGTCGAGTTCGGATTCGGGTTCCCAGCGGAAGTTGGCGCCGGGATCGACCACGATCTGGTTCTCGCCGTCGGCGACGGTGATATAGGCCGTGCCGGTCCGTACGTCCCGCACCTCGCGCAGCGCGGTGAGCTCGATACCATACTCGCGCAACGATTTCCGCAATCCGGGATCGGCGTCACGACCGATTCTGCCGATGAATTCGACCCGGCCGCCCGCTCGGGCCGCCGCGACGGCCTGATTGGAACCCTTGCCGCCCAGGTTGGTTCGCGAGCGCAGCGCCAGCACGGTTTCCCCGGGCCGTGGCAGCTGCTCCACCTCACAGACGATGTCCTGGTTGACCGAGCCGAGGACGACAACCGTCACGACTCGGCTCCGTTCGCGGTGACCTCCAGATTGCCGGGTGCGGCGCCGGTGATCAGGGCGACCAGCCGGTCACCGTCCACCTCGTCGATCCGATGTGCCGCAACGGATCTGCCGCGCCGCAGCACCACCACGTTGTCACAGATCCGCATGACCTGTGCCAGATCGTGGCTGATGATCAATACGGTGATCCCGCGCTCGCGCAGGCCGCGCACCAGCTTCTCGACCGCCGCGGTCTCCCGCACGCCGAGTGCGGCGGTGGGCTCGTCCATGATCACCATGGATTTGCCCCAGGCCACCGCGCGGGCGATGGCGATGCTCTGGCGTTGACCGCCACTCATCCGGCGCACGGTGGTGCGCACCGATGGCACATCGACATCCAGATCGCGCAGGATCTCACCGCTGCGGGCGATCATCGCCCTGCGGTTGACGATGCCGAGCGGATATACCAACTCGCGGTTGAGAAACAGGTTCTGCCACACGGCCAGATCGTCGATGAGGGCGAGATCCTGATACACGGTCTCGATGCCCATCTTGCGCGCGACCTCCGGCGAGCGCAGGCGCACCGGTTCGCCTTTGAACAGGATCTGCCCGGTATCCGGTGTCTGCACGCCCGTCAGGCAGCGCACCAACGTCGACTTGCCCGCGCCGTTATCACCGACCAGCGCGGTGACCTCGCCCTCGGGAATCGTCAGCGAGACCCCGGCCAGCGCCCGCACCGAGTCGAAGGACTTGGTGAGCTCGCGCGCTTCTAGCAATGGAATCGTCATGTCCTGGGTCTACTTTCGGAAGCGGGCGATCCCGGCGGCCAGCAGCAGCACCGCGCCGACGGCGACCGGCTGGTAGTACTGCGAGATGCCGAGAATGGTGAACCCGTTGATCAGCGAGGTGAACAGCACCGCACCGCAGACGGTGCCGAGCACCGACGCCTTGCCGCCGGACAATGACGAACCGCCGAGCACCACCGCGGCGATCGAGCTCAGCAGGTAGGTGGTCTGCAGCGACGGATCCGCGCCGCCGTTGCGGGCGACCAGCATGACACCGGCAATGCCGCACAGCAATCCGGACATGGCGTAGGCGAACAGCCGGATGCGGTTCACCGAGATACCGGTGTCGCGCGCGGCCTCGAGTCGTCCGCCGGTGGCGAGCAGATGGGTGCCGATCCGGGTGCGGAAGATGATGCCCGCCACGACCAGTGCCGCGAGCAGTGCCAGCAGCCAGAACCAGCGCACCGGTCCGATGCCGTCGAGTGCGAGCCGTTGCAGGAAGCGGGAACTCACGGCCTCGGTATTGCCGTGCGTCAGCAGCAGTGTGATGCCGTTGAGCACGCTCAGCATGCCGAGTGTGACGACGAAATCGGTCATATGCAGTCGGCCGACCAGCACACCGTTGACGACGCCGACCGCCAGTCCACTCAGGATCGCGGCCCCGATGGCGACCGCCATCGGGTAGCCGTGGCTGGCCAGATAGCCGAGAACGGCTGCCGCCCATGGCAAGTTGGCGCCGACCGACAGATCGATGCCGCCGACGGTGATCGCGAACTGCTGACCGAGCGCGAGCACGGTGAGGATGGTCGAGGCGACCAGCAGATCGCCGATATTGTCCGCCGTCAGGAAGTTCGGGGTGGCGATGAAGAACGCCACCCACAAAACGACCAGGGCGAGCGGTGCCGCGAATTCGGCGACCTTGGCGAGGATCTCCGTGCGCCCCTCACGCGCGCGGAGTTCTTCGGTTGCCTCTGCGGTCACTTGTTCAGTAGCCCTTCCACTGGGTTGTCGAAGGCGACGATCGGACGCGGGAACGCCGCGATCTGCTGGTCGACATTGTCTTTGCCGATGAAGGCGATGGGGGAGACCACGCGCTCGGGCAACTTCTTGCCCTGGTGCTCGGCCAGGCAGCTCTGCACCGCGAGTTGTCCTTCGGCATACGGGTATTGGGTCACCGTGCCGGTTAGGGTGCCCGCCTTGACAGCGTCGAGGGCGGCCTGGATGCCGTCGACGGAGATCACCTTGATCTGACCGGTCCGGCCCGCGTTCTTGATCGCCTGTGCGGCGCCGAGGCCCATGGTGTCGTTGGCGGCGAAGATGCCGGTGATATCCGGATGCGCCTTCAGGATCGCCTCGGTGACCTGCAGCCCCTTGTCCTGTTCGTAGTCGGCGGGCGCCTTCTGGACGATCTCCAGCTTGCCCGTGACCGCATCGGTGAAGCCCTGATCACGGTTGATGCCGTTCTGCTCGCCCGCGATGCCCTGCAGGATGGCGACCTTGCCGGTGCCGCCGAGCGCCTCGAGCATCTTCTGCCCGGCGATCCGGCCCGCATCGAGATTGTCCGAACCGATGAAGCTCGCATACGACACCCCGGCCTGCGCGGAGGCCTTCGCGTCGATCTGGGTGTCGAGATCGAGGATGGGAATGTTCTTGCGCGCTACCGGCGTCAGCGGAGTGATCACATTCGTGGCATTGACCGGCACCACACCGAAGCAGTCGTAACCCTGCGCGGCCAGGGTGGAGATCTGGGCGTTCTCACCGTCGGCGTCCGTCTCGGACTGACCGGCCTGCACCGTGACCTTCACCCCGAGCTTCTGTCCCTCCGCGAGGGCGCCGTCACGCAACGCCGCCCAGTAGGGGTTGGTGAAGTTCCGGGTGACGATCGCGATCTTGAAGTCGCCGTCGCTCCCGTCCTGTCCACCGCGACCGCAGGCAGCGGCGGCAAGCGCGCCGATGAGGACAAGCGGCGCCATTGCACGCCTGAATCGAGCATTCATCGTGAGTTCGACCTATCCATCTCAGGTATCAACTCGTGTTGATCAACGCGAGTTGATGAGTAGTGTGTGACCCGAGTCACCGGCTGTCAAGTACTTGCGCGCAGTGCTTGGATGGACGGTCGGAGCAAGGAGAGATTTCGGATGGTAGTCACACGAGCCGACGTGGCGCGGCTGGCCGGCACGTCACCGGCGCTGGTGAGCTATGTGCTCAATGGCGGACCGCGGCAGGTCGCGCCCGCGACCAAGGCTCGCATCGAGGCCGCCATCGCCGAACTCGGCTATCGGCCCAATATGTCCGCGCGCAGCCTGCGCATGAACCGCGGACATGCACTGGGCATGGTGATTCCGGACGGCGCGAACCCGTTCTTCGCCGAACTGTCCGCGGTCATCGAGGCGGCCGCCTTCGCGCGGGGCTACCCGCTGTTCGTCGGCAATGCCGCCGGTGACGCGGAACGCGAACGAGCCTATGTGCGCACCTTCATCGATCGCAGAGTCGAAGGGCTGCTTGCGATTTCGTCGTCCTGGGAGACCGGCATCGCCGATGCCTGCGAGGAGGCGGGCATGGTGCTGGTGGCACTGGACCGCGTCATCGATCCGGCGCGTTGCGCGCACGTCATGTGCGATTCGGTGGCGGGCGCGGAGCATGCCGTCGCCCATCTCATCGAACACGGCCACCGCGAAATCGCCTGTCTGAGCGGCCCGCACGTGTCCACCGCCGAAGACCGCGTGCAGGGCTATCGAAATGCGCTGGCCGCCGCTGGACTCGCTGAAGGACGCATCGTGCGAACGGATTTCGGCGGAGCTTCTGGCTACCGCGCACTAGCCGATCTGATGGCCGACTCGCCCCGCCCCACAGCGATTTTCGTCACCAGCGACCTGCAGGCAATGGGTATGCTCCGCGCCGCCTACGATGCCGGTCTGCGCGTACCCGACGACCTCGCGGTGGTCGCCTTCGACGGAATCGAATACTCCCGCTACACCCGCCCGGGTCTGACAACTATGGTTCAGCCCACCCGTCTCATGGGCGAAACTGCGATTGATCTGCTGCTACAACAACTCGACGACCACACACCCCGTCCCGGAGTGGTGAACCTCGAAGCGGTACTTCACACCAGAGGTTCGTGCGGCTGTCCCGACGAGTTCTGAGGGTTACTGATCGACGGTGAGGCCCTTGGCTTCCAGGATCGCGGCCAGGTTCGAGACCTGGATGGGGGTCTCACCCGTTTTGTAGCGTTCGATGTAGGTGGCCTCGGCGGAGTCGCGGTCGCGGGAGGCCGCGATTGCGGATCGGATTTCTTCGCGTCGGATGACGACGACGCCGTCGCAGTCACCCTTGACGATATCGCCGGGGTAGATGACTTGGCCGCCGAAGACGAGGGGCTGATTGATGGGGCCGAGGGTTTCCTTGACGGTGCCCTCGATGCAGACGTGTTTGGCGAAGACCGGGAATCCGAGTTCGCGGATTTCTCGGGTATCGCGTACGCCGCCGTCGGTGACGAGAGCGGAAATGCCGCGGGCGGTACACGCATTGGCGAGGACGTCGCCGAATTGCCCGGCCGGCTGGTCGCCGGACGCCACGACGAGGACATCGCCGGGCTGGGCGTAGCTGATCGCGACCTGCAGCATGATGTTGTCGCGGGGATGGCAGACGACGGTGAATGCGGATCCGCAGAAGGACATGTCGCGGTCGATGGGTTTGATATCGGAGTCGAGTGCACCCTTGCGGCCTTGGGCCTCGTGGATGGTGGCCGCCGAGAAGGTGCCGATTTCGTCGATGAGTGCGCGGTCGGCGCGGTCGATCTTGGTGGTGATGTGAACCATGGTTTCTCCGTGATGGGTCGGGCTGTGGTCAGCTCAGTGCGGCAACGGCTTTCGCGATTTCGGCGGCGGCGGTGCGCAGCACGTCCTCCGAGGTGGCGAAGGAGATGCGCAGGTATGACGGTGCGCCGTAGGCGGAGCCCTGGATCGTCGCGACCGACGCGGCCTCGAGCAGATACAGCACGACGTCCTGGTCGTCGTGCAGCACTCGCCCGTCCGGTGTCCGCTTGCCGAGGAGTCCGGCGCATCCGATGAACAGGTAGAACGCGCCCTGCGGCCGCACCGGTGCGAGTCCTTCCACGTCGGCGAGCAGGTCGAACATGAGGTCGCGGCGCGCGCGGTAGCTCACGATCGACTCGGCGACGAATTTCTGGTCGCCGGAAATCGCTTCGGCCGCGGCCGCCTGGCTGATCGAGGACGGACAGGACGAGCTCTGCGACTGCAATTTGTTTATCGCCGCGATGAGCTGCGGGTGCCCTACTCCGTACCCGACTCGCCAGCCGGTCATCGCATAGGACTTGGACACTCCGTTGACGACGAAGATCTGATCGCGCAGTTGCGGCGCCACGGACAGCAGGCTCGGGGTGCGCTGATCGGTGAAGACGATCTCGTCGTAGATCTCGTCGCACAAGACGCTCACGTGCGGGTGCCGCTCCAGCACGGTGGCGAGTGCCGAGAGTTCCCTCGCGCTGTACACCGCGCCGGTCGGGTTGGACGGCCCGTTGAGGATCACCCATTTCGTGGCGGGCGTGATCGCCGCCTCCAATCCTGCTGCGGTGAGCAGGAATCGGTCCGATTCGGGACAGTCCACGACAATGGGCGTGCCACCGTGCAAGGTGACCATATCTGGGTAGGACACCCAGTACGGCGACGGCACGATGACTTGGTCGCCTTCTTCGACCGTCGCCATCAGTGCCATGAAGATGACCTGCTTGGCCCCGCCGCCGACGGTGATCTCGCTGTCGCCGATCGTGATTCCGGTCCGGTCCAGTATCCGCGCCGCAATTGCCTGCCGCAGCTCCGGAATACCGTTCACCGCAGTGTATTTGGTGAGCCCGGAGTCCATGGCCGTGATCGCTGCGGCTTTCACATGATCGGGGGTGTCGAAATCCGGTTCGCCGACGGTCAGGTCGAGGATCACCCGACCCGACGCGCGCAGCTCGCGAACCAGTTGTGCCGCAGCAGAACTCGGCGACTCACGCATCCGCTGGACACGGACGGCGAGGGCGACAGGGGACATGCTTCCTCCAGGGATCGACATAGGGGTTCAGAACGCCAGCAGCACTTTGGCGGAGGCCGCGGCATCCTTGGCGACGGCGAAGGCCGCCAAGGCATCTCGAACGGGGAACTCGTGGCTGATGACCGGCTCGACGACCAGGCTCCCGTCGGCGAGTGCGTCGAGCACCGCGTCGATCTCGTCGTTGAACCGGAACGATCCGACGACCTCGAGTTCGCGCGTGATGACCAGCGACAGCGGTGCGGGCTGAAGTCCGGTGGGCAGTAGCCCGAGCAGCACCACCCGGCCACCTCGGGTGGCGCCGCGAATGGCGGATTCGAGTCCGAAGCGGTTGCCGGAGCATTCGATGACGATGTCGGCGTCCACCGCGGCGATCGTGTCGGTGTCGTCGGCCTTGAATGTTGTGGTCGCGCCGAGTTCGCGAGCGATGGCCAATGGATAATCGTGGATGTCGACTGCCGTGATCGCGGCGGCACCGGCCCGGCGCAGCACCGATACCACCAGCGCGCCGATCGGGCCGCAACCGATCACCAGTGCGGTCTTTCCCGCGACGTCCCCTGCGCGCGAAACTGCATGCCAGGCAACCGAAGCCGGTTCCGCGACGGCGGCCGTTCGCAGCGAAAGACGATCGGGCAGCGGACGGAGCATCCGGGACGGTATCACCGCATACCGCGTGAATGCGCCTTGCGTATGGGGGAATTGGGCCGCGCTGCCGAGATAGGTGCACCCGGGTGAGAGGTTGGGGCGATCGGCCGGATAGCGCGGGCTGTCGCCGCCGGGTGTCGCCGGATGCACCGCCACCCGGGTGCCCGCCCCTGGCCCGCTCTCATCCGCGGCCTGCAGGACCACCGTGCCGACCACCTCGTGTCCGAGCAGCATCGGCGCCTTCAGGATCGATTCGCCTGCGGCTCCGTGGGTCCAGTAGTGCAGGTCGGAGCCGCAGATACCGCCGTACGCGATCTCGACGACCGCATCGGAGGATCCCGGCGGTGTCAGGGCGATGGCTTCGACGCGAAGATCGCCTGCGGCGTACGCCACGACTCCCATTGTGCGAGAAAATAATTCGGTTGACGACATCGCCGTCTCAATCCTGTCGCCGGACGAATTCGAGTCCGCCAGGCACCTGGAAGGTGGGCGTGATCTCGATCAGGCCCAGGTTCACATGCCGCGGTGCGTCGATCGCGAATTCGATGGTCTCGGCGATGTCCTTTGTCGTAATGGATTCGTAGCCTTCGTAATAGGTCTCCCAGGCCGCCCGCATCGCCTCGGGTGTGCCACCGAGATTGCGTCCGAAGATTTCGGTCTCCACCCGGCCGGGGCAGATCTCGGTGACCCGGATGCGCTTGCCGATGACATCGTTGCGGAGCTGGCGCGAGATCTGGTGGATCGCGGCCTTTGTCGCGTGATAGGCCGTGTGGCCGTAGAAGTTGTACAGACCCGCGATGGAGCTGATATTGACGACATGGCCGAGGTCTCGTTCGACCATGCCCGGCATCAGCAGCCGGCACAGATGCAGCACGGCACGGAGATTGACATCGACCATGGCATCGACCGATTCCGGTGCTGCGTCGAGGATATTCCCGGTGGCCGATACCCCGGCATTGTTGACCAGGATGTCGATTTCGAGGTGGCCGACCGCACCGGTGAGTGCGGCGGTGTCGGTGATATCGACGGCCAGGGGGATCATTCCGGTCCGTGCGGCCACTTCGTCGAGCCGCGCGGCATCGCGGGCGACGCCGTAGACGGTGAGGCCACGTTTGGTGAGCGTCTCGGTGATCGCGGCACCCATGCCGGTATTGGCTCCGGTGACGAGGGCGGTTCGGTAGTCGTCGAAAGGCATGACACTCCTTGTCTCGGGTGAGGCCGGTCTGCTTCTGGTCAGAGCGTGTCGCGCAGGGGCAGGTGCGCACGGTCGGTGACGGTGCTGACCGCCGCGAGTGTGCCGAGGGCGGTGGCGACGGCATAGACGGCCGGGACATAAATGCCGAAATGCGGGATGAGCCAGGTCATCAGCAGCGGTGCGGTACCGCCGAACAGCGCCGAGGAGATGTTGTAGCCGAGGCCGTAAGCGGAGTACCGGACCCGGGTCGGGAACAGTTCGACGATGAGGATGTGGATGACCGCGGTGTGCCCGGCGAAGACGACCGCCATGATGCAAGCGCCGAGCACCGCGAGTGCGAAGCTGCCGGTCGCGATGAGGGCATAGCAGGGGATGGCGCCGACGGCCATCGCGAACGCGGCACCGGCGATCACCTTCTTGCGGCCCAGCTTGTCCGACAGTGCGCCCATGAACGGAATCGCGATGCTGATCGCGACCAGACTGGCGGCGGTGACGATAAGTGCTGTGCCGGTGGAGAATCCGATCTTGTCGCCCTTGAGGAAGGTCGGCATGTAGGAGAACAGCACGTAGTAGCCGGAGCCGTTCATCAGCGGGATGAACAGGGCGAGCAGCATGGCCCTACGGTGTTCGGGCGTCGCGAACGCTTCCTTCAGCGGATTGCGTGACAGGCCACCGGATTCCTTGAGCTTGCCGAAATTCGGGGTGTCGCTGATGGCGCGGCGGATGTACCAGCCGATCAGGCCCATCGGGATCGCGATGAGGAACGGAATCCGCCAGGCCCAGCTGCCGAATCCGCCGCCGTGGATGGCATTCGCGTTCAACCACGGGGACATCGTGAAGGCGACGAGGGTGCCGGTGAGCAGCGCGAGGAAGGAGGCGATCTGGGCGTAGCTGGTGATCAGTCCGCGCTTGCCCTCGGGCGAATGTTCGGCGAGGAAGGTCATCGCACCCGCGGCCTCACCGCCGACCGAGAATCCCTGTGCCAACCGCAAGGCGACCAACAACACGGGTGCCGCGACGCCGATCGCCGCGTAGGTCGGCAGGATGCCGATACCCGCCGTCGCGACGCTGATCAGCATGATGACGAAGACGAGCATCTTCTGGCGGCCGATCTTGTCGCCGAGGATGCCGCAGATCACCGCGCCCAGCGGACGCACGAAGAAGGAAATCGCATATCCGGCGAAGACCAGCAGCAATGCGTCACTCGACTTGGAGACATCGAAGAACACGATGGCAAGGGCGGTCGCCATGAAGGCGAAGATGCCGTTGTCGTAGAGCTCGACGAAGATGCCGACGCAGCCGGCCAGTACGACCTTGCGGATCGAGCCGGACGGCGCCGCGTGCGTATGGTCGGTGGGCACGGACCCGGCCGGGGCCGGAGAGATCGTGTCGGTCATGGGTACTCCAGGTGGCAAGTGTTGGTGTGGACGGGAATTCGGAGGCTGTCGTAGGCATTTGCCACACGGGTGCGTAGTCGATCGATCGCGGCCTGCTGCGCGCGGTAGCGGCGCACCGCGTCGGGAATGCCGATGTGCCGGAATCGGATTCGCTGACCGGGCCGGGCTTGGCCCAGTTGCGACAAGCCGGTTGCGGTGACGACCGCGAGCACCGGATAGCCCGCTGTCACGCCCCGGCCGCGGTGCAGTACGAGCAGCTCGTTTCCGGCGGGCACTTCGACGGCTCCGATCGGTACGCCCCGGGATAAGACCTCGGTCCGGCTCTCTCGTTGTGGGACGGCCCCATCGGGACTCAGCCGAAGTCCGATGTGATTGCTGTTGTCGCCGACGACGAACGCGGTGTCGAACAGTCGCGTGGCGGTCCTGCCGAATTCGGCGATATCGGGTCCGTCGGTGACGTCGACAGTCCAAGTTCGGGTGAACGCGTGACGTTCGATGTCGAAGTGGAACAAAGGAATTCGGAAGTGCGGGTGGTCGAGTAGCGGACCGTCGACCTCGACATCGACATTCGCACCCGCTGTCAGTTGTCGACCGAAACCGAGTACCGGATCCGGAGCGCAGCTGTCGAGCAGGTAGTTCGCGGAAATCGTCCCGTGCACCGCGATGTAGACCCGGAGACCGTCACGGATGTCGCGAACGGTGAGCTCGGCGCCTGCCGCCCACATGAACGGTTCCCACTGGGCGCGGGTGACACCGTCGACGCATACGTCGGCGGGCGCACCGGTGATCGCGACGAGCAGATCGGTGCTCGCGACCGCACCGAAATCCAGCGCGACCAGTTCGAGCAGCGGCGCCGTGCGCGCACTGCCGACCAGAGCGTTCGCGACCTCGGCGCTGTACTGGTCGAGGGCGCCGCCGGTCAACTGGCCGATCCGGGCGGCCCGGCGGCGGCCCAGATCCTGGACGGTGGTGATCCCCGGGGTCCTCACAGTGATGGTCTCAGCCATGCAGCACCCCCTCGAACCGGGACCATTCGTGGGCCGCAATGGCATGGAACAAAAACGTATCGCCTGGCCGGAAGGCGGACAGCGGCTCTGTTGTCGGGTCGACCATGGTGCGCGGGGTTCGACCTATGACAGGCCATCCGCCGGGCGCGGGCCGTGCCGATACGACCGCCTGCCGACCGGCTACCGCCACGGCTCCGGCGGGTACATGCGGGCGCGGGACGACACGTCGGGATACCGGACGCGGAAAGGCGGGACCGTCCAGCATCGGCGCGCCGCCCGGAGATCCGAAGCAGCGCATGGTGAGTGGCGCGGATCCGTGCACGCGGATCACCTCGGCCGGGAACAACCCCAACTGGTCGGCCACATCGTCGAGATCCGGACCGTACTCGCCGCCGTAGACCACGGGGATATCGAAATGCCGGGCCGGGCGTTGTTTCGGTGCCACCGATTCTTGTGCGAAATTCGCGAGCAGCAGTCGAATATCGTCGTGAGTGCATGCCGCGCAGTCGAATTCGATGAGCACGGCGTCGTAGGTCGGAATGATGCCGGTAATCGCGAAGTGGTCCGCATCGGTGTCCAGGGCGGCCGCGATCGCGTGCACAGCTCGCCAGCATTCTTCTCGGTCGGCACCCTGCGCGGTGACGCGTACGGCGGAATCACCGCAGTCCGCGACCTGGAATGCGGCTCCCGCTATGCCGAACATGGTTCGTTTCCCTGACCGGCACGATCCGCGAGGATCTGGGGCAGCGGGACTATCTGCACACCTGCGGCAGTGAGCGCGGTCCGGATCGCCCGTGCACGGCGCACCGCGTCTCCGTTGTCGCCGTGCAGAAGCAGCGTGTTCGGCTGGACGGAAAGCCTTGTGCCGTCGACGGATTCGATGAACTCCTCGGTCACCATGCGCACCGCGCGCCGGGCGAGGACCGCAGGGTCGTGAATGACCGCACCCGGCTCGGATCGCGGGACGAGGGTGCCGTCGGCGCGATAAGCGCGGTCCACGATGCCGACGATGCCGACCCGAATCCCCCGTGCGCGAGCGTGGTCGGCGAGTTCGCCGTCTTGGGCGAGCACGATCAGGTTCGGATCGAACGACCCGACGGCATCGACCACAGCCGCGGCGTAGTCGGCGCGGGTCGCCACCAGGTTGCCCAGTCGGCCGTGCGGCGCCACATGCGACACCCTGGTGCCGTGCGCGGCGGCGAAGGCGTGCAGCGCGCCGAGTTGGTACAGGACATCGGTGCGGACCTCGTCGGCCGAGAGGTCCATGGCCCGCCGGCCGAAGCCGACCAGATCCGGGAAGCTGGGGTGCGCGCCGATCCCGATGCCGCGGGCAACGCACTGCCGGACCGTGCGGTCCATGGTCTGCGGATCGCCCGCGTGGAAGCCGCAGGCGATATTGGCGGAGGTGAGGACGTCGAGCAGTGCGTCGTCATCGCCCATCGTCCACGCCCCGAAACTCTCACCGATATCGGCGACGAGATCGATCTGCCATGCCATGGATGCCTCCGCTGGGTGGGAAACTGCGAGCACCGTATGAGTGAACGTGCGGTGTAAAAGGACGCTACGCAGGTTCGCCCTCGCGCGGGTAATACCGGTTTCGGGTGAGGCAATAACAAACCTCTATGGTGTCTGAGCAGCGACTATGCGGCGAGCTGACAATGTCGGCCGGAATTCGGTACCGCCGCGTTTCCGTAGGACAACAATACGGAAATCATCGCGTGCGACGACGTTGCTGCGAGAAAGGTGGATCGACGACGTGGATACCCGACGCTTGTTTTCGTTCGTGCGCATCGTGGATGCCGGCAGCATCACCCGTGCGGCGGATATCCTGCACATCGCGCAGCCCGCGCTGAGCCAGCAGATGACGGCCCTGGAGGCGCAGTTCGGTCAGCAGCTGCTGATTCGGCACAAACAAGGCGTCGAACCCACCGATGCGGGCCGGGCCCTGTACCGGCACGCGCAGATCATCCTGCGTCAGGTGCAGAGCGCACAGGCCGAGGTGAGTGTGGTCGGCCGCGAACTGGCGGGCGGTGTTTCCGTCGGGCTGGCGCCCTACAGCACGGTCAACGCGATCGCCCTGCCATTGCTGACCGCGGTGCGCGAACGGTATCCGAGCATCCTGCTGCATATCAACGAGAACTTCGGCGGCGTGCTCAGCGAGGCGATGATGACCGGCCGGATGGATATGGCGCTGCTGTACGACACCGGACCGATCAAGGGTGTGACCTTCGAGCCGCTCCTTACCGAGGAACTGATGGTCGTCGCCCCGGCGGGGACCGGGCTGCCCGGTACGACCGGTTCCGCGGTCTCGATCGCGCAGCTGAAGGGACTGCCGCTGCTGCTGCCCGGCCCGATGCACACGATCCGGAAGGTGGTGGAGCAGGCCTACGATCACGCGCTGGAACATGCGCATGTCGTTGGGGAGGTGGAGTCGGTCGCGCTGATGGCGCAGGCCGTGCGAAATGGCTTGGGCGCCACCGTTTTACCGTTGTCGGTGGCCCGCCGGATCATGACCGTCGAGAACTTGGAACTGCGCCGCACCGAACCGGCGATCACGGTCCAGGTCTCGTTGGGCACCCCGACCAATCAACCGCTGTCCAAACCGGCGGAAGCCGTGCGCGAGATATTGCGCGCCGTCGTGGCCAACTACGTCAGGAACAGTGCGGGGCGCACGGCTCAATAACCCCGTCGGATATCGATGGTCGCGAGCAGCGGCTGTCCGGCGGCGAACCGTTCGACATTCGTCGCGACGTGATCGGCGAGCACCGCGGTGAGGCCCGTCGAGGGATTGGCGACATGCGGGGTGACGATGGCATTGGGCAGTCTCCAGAGGGGATGGTCCGCCGGAAGTGGTTCGGGTTCGGTCACATCCAGGGCGGCGCCGCCGATCGATCCGTCCTCGAGTGCGCGTACCAGCGCATCGGTGTCGATGAGCGAGCCACGGGCTACGTTCACGATCCAAGCGGTCGACTTCATTCTCGCGAGAGCGTCCGCATCCACGAGGTGTGCGGTGTCCGGTGTCGCCGGTGCGGCGAGTACGAAATGATCTGTTCGCGACCAGATTTCGGTCGTCCGGTCCGCGGCGACCGTCTCGGCGGCGCCGGGCACCGCAGCGCCCGACCGGGTGACTGCCAATACCTGTGCACCGAATGCGGTGAGCAAGGGGATCATGGCGCGGCCGATGCCGCCACAGCCGACGATGGCCACGGTCGAGCCGTACAGCGTCCCGACCCGCGGGTCGAAATCCGTTTTGCGCCAGGATGTCGCGCGTACCTGTTCGGCAAGGACCCGTACACCGGCGAGCAGGAGCAGGACGCCGTGCTCGGCGACGTTGCGCGCGTACGCACCGGCCGCTGAGGTCCAGACGCGAGTCTCATCGATGATCCCGGCGGAGATCCAGGGTTCGACGCCGGCGGAGGGCAACTGCACCCAGCGCACTGCGTCGGGCAGCCGGTCGGGGAAGGTGGCCGGTCCCTGCGTCCACACCACCGCGTCCGCGTCGGCGAGTGGAACGAGAATGCCGTCGCCTTGCTCGATCGCTCTGGCGAGGGCGGGATCGGAATCGGGACCGAGGTGGATTCGGGGACGGCTGATATTCGGCACGGTTGCCTTTCGGGCTGGAAGTGGATCAGACGACGGCGGTCAAACCGCCATCGACATACAGGATCTGGCCGTTGACGAAATCCGAGGCGGGCGAGGCGAGGAACAGCAGCGCCCCGACCAATTCCTCGGTACGTCCCCAGCGTCCAGCCGGTGTGCGCCTGGTGAGCCAGTCACTGAAATCGGAGTCGTTGACCAGCGCCGAGGTCAACTCGGTATCGAAATAGCCGGGCGCGATCGCATTGACCTGCAGTCCCAATGGAGCCCAATCCGCGCACATGCCGCGGGTGAGCATTTTCAGCCCGCCCTTGCTCGCCGCATACGGTGCGATACCCGCCCGGCCCAATTCGCTTTGCACCGAACAGATATTGACGATCTTGCCGCGTCCGCGTTCGACCATAGCGCGGGCGAATTCGCGCCCCACACAGAAGGCGCTGAAGAGGTTGGTATCGAGCACGCGACGGAAATCGGCGTCGGAGAATTCGAGCAGCGGACTGCGATGCTGGACTCCGGTGTTGTTCACGACGATATCCACCGGACCGATCTGGTTTTCGACCTGCTGCGCCGCGGCGATCACCCGCGCGGAGTCCGTCGCATCGAACGCACAGACGTGGACTAGTGCGCCGGTCTTGTCTGCGATCTCGTCCCGGCTGCAGGCGAGTGCCGCGGCGTCACGGCCGTTGAGGACTACCGTCGCTCCCGCCTCGGCGAGCCCGGTTGCCAGTGCATATCCGATACCGCGGCTCGAACCGGTGACGAGGGCGATCTTGCCCTCGATATCGAAACTCCGGTGCGCACTCACCGCGCCACCGCCCGGTCCCGCGCGAAATCGACAACCGACCGCGCGATCTCGTCCGGCCCCGCCCCGACATCCAGTACGAGCCCGAACTCATCCGGGTCCAGCGCCTCCAGCGATGCGAGTTGCGAATCGAGCAGGACGGGTCGCATGAAATGCCCGCGCCGTGCCACCATCCGCGACCGAATCGTGGCGGGTGCACCGTCGAGGTGCACGAAAGCGACTGGCGCAGAGATACTTCGGAGCACATCCCGATACCGTCGCCGCAGCGCGGAACACGCCACCACACCGGCACTTCGCGTGCCCATCCAGTCGCGCACGGCCTCGAGCCATGGTGCCCGGTCCACGTCCGTCAGCGGGATACCCGCGGCCATCTTCGCGACATTCGACGGAGAATGCAGATCATCGGCATCCAGGAACTCACCGCCCACCATCCCGGCGACCTGCCGCCCGATCGTCGACTTCCCGCAACCCGTCACGCCCATCACCACAATGTGGGGTCGCCGATCGCCGCCCATGAATATTCCCGTCCGCCGGTGTCCAGATACGCAGATCGACCATGCCCGAACCCACCGCCACAGGGCAATGATCAGGCGATACCGGTTCTGGAGGACGTCATAACGAAAGGCGAGGGCTCAATGTTGTGCGGCTGCTTTTCGATCCACGGCTGGTAGCAAGCAAGCCACACCGACGGCCGCGAGGCCGTCGGTGTGAATGAGGCTCGGTTATCCGCAGTGGACTCCGAATTCTTCCCAGAGGTCGTCTTTGATGCGGCCGCCCCAGTCGATGCACTTGCCTTCGGCTTCGACCTTCGCGTACGCGTAGTCGGAGAAGACGCGGTCGTCGTTTATGACCACCTGGGAGTGGTCCTTCGACTGCCGCACGGCGGCGCCCATCGAGATCGGCTCGCCCGGCTTGTCGCGCACGGTGACCACACAGTTGGTCCTGCCGTTGTAGGTGAGAAAGACTGTGCCGCCCTTCAACTCGTGCGAGTCGATCACCTTGAAGCCTTCACCACACTGGCCGTCGTACGTTGCCGCGGACGCAGTGGCTGGGAGGAATACTGCCAACCCGGCAGTGATCCCGATGGCGGCCGCACAGACGGCGATCGGCTTCTTGATGTTGATCAAGGTCGAACCCTTTCGTCTTTCATGTGACATCTAGCGTTCGGCTAGTTACCCCGCACGCTCGGCACCCAAACTCGGGCACCATCGCTGCGGCCACGCCGAACCTACGGCGGCGGTTGATGACTGAGTATTTGCGGCCTCCCAGATCTGGGAACGCATCAGCCCCAGACCAACAGCAAGACCACCGCGGCGATGAACAAGCCGAGGATGCCGGCACTGGTCCAGCCCCATGCGGCGCCCTTGGAGATGGCGGGCAGCAGTGATACGAGTGCGGCGCCGAGGCCGATCGCCCCGAGTCGGTCGAAATCAGGGAAAGTATGTTGAGCGCATACTATGTGTGCTATACACGCTGTAGGGCATATACATGGCATGTGCTAGTTGCACATGATGTGTGTGACGCACATCGCGTGGTATACCTGGTGCTACGGAATCCAGGCGCAGGTCGGCGCGGATCGGCAGAAGGACCCCGAAATGGACAAAACCCTCGACAAGATCGAGTTCGAGACCATGCTGTTCGGCCGGTACAGCCTCGCCTCCCGGCAGCCCGGCGGGCGTCGACTCGATCGCAACACGTATACGTTGCTCAATCGGCTGCGGGTGGCAGGCCCGATGACGCTCGGGCAGCTGAGCGAGGCGGTGGGTCAGGATGTGTCGACGTTGAACCGGCGGACCGCGGCCATGGTGCGCGACGGTGTGGTGGAGCGCATTCCGGATCCGGATGGCGGCATGGCCCGCAAATTCCGCATTACCGCCGAAGGTGAACGGCAACTCGACCGCGAACGCGACGAATCGCTGCAAACCTTGGCGACGATCCTCGCGGACTGGTCACCGCAGGACGCGGCCACCTTCGCCGATTACCTGCAGCGTTTCAATATCGATATCGAGCGCTATCTCGGCCGTCCCTGGCCGCGCCCGTAGTCGTCAGATCGCGGTGCCGATGTCCTGGGTGACCAGATGGTCGAGGGCTCGCTCCGCGACGGCGGCGATCGTCATCGATGGATTGCAGGCCGCGGCATTACCCGGCAGGAGCGCGCCGTCGACCACATAGAGACCGCGCTGACCCAGGACCCGGCCGTCGAGATCGCAGACCGATCCCATGCTCGCGCCGCCGAGGGCATGCCAGGTGGACGGGAACAGCGCGTTGGTGTCGACCAAAATGCTTGTCGGGCCGGCGATTCGGCGCACGGCCGGATCGATGTGATTGTTCTGGATGCTCGCGTCGCCGTTCTTCGGCCACTGCAGGATCGCGTCGTCGGTCGCCGAATCGTAGACGAACCGGCCCCGGTCCGCGCTGACGCCGTATCCGACCAGCATGGTGCTCTTCGGATCCATCTGCATCGGCGGGATGGAGGCTTGGATGACGGTGAACGCGGCCTGCGGATCGTCCCAGTTCTTACTTCCGTAGACCACCGGACCGCCCTGTGCCGCACCGAAATCGGAGATGGGGTCGGTCCAGACGTAGATCCGGTCGGCATTGGTGCCCCACTGCTGACCCAGCCCATCGGGCAGGTCCGGAATCTTCCCCTTCGCACCGGCGCGCACCAGCAGTTTGGTGGTGTTCAGGCTGCCCGCCGACAGCACCAGGGCATTGGCCGTGATGATCTTGTTTTCCAGGACATTGCCGGAGGTGTCGAGCCGCTCGACGTACACGACCCAGCGGCCGTCGGGGCCGCGTTCGACATCGGTGACCTGGTGCAGCGTCTGCACCTCTACTCGTCCGGTCGCCTCGGCCGCGGCGATGTAGGTGACATCGACCGAATGCTTACCGCCGTTGTTCACGCCCATTGCGCCGTCGCCGTTGGTGTACGACGGTTTCATCTCACCGCGCAGCTCGGCGAGTGCGTAGTTCCAGTCGATGGGCATCGGAATCTTCGACAGCGGCAATCCGGCCTGGCGCACGTGGTCACCGAATACGCGTGCGGCCGTGTAGTTCCGGTTCGAGATCAACTCGTCGGGCGCCACCGCGAGCCCGAGCATGCGCGCCACCCTCGGGTAGTGCACCCGATCCATGGTCGCCCAGTCGAGTTCCCCGGGCAGATTCGCATCGAATACCGGCTGCGTCGGCTGTAGCGACATGCCCTGGTAGATCAGCGAGCCGCCGCCGAGGCCCGCGGCGCACAGGGCGGTCATATTCGTTCCGGGTACCGCCTCGACCAGGCCGGTATACGGTTCGAATACCAGTGGTGCACCGAATAATGTCGGGCTGGACCGGTACCAGAGCACCCGCTTGTCGAGTGCCGAGGCGCGCGGGAAGGTCTCCGCATTCGGCCCGGTCGGCCAGCGCATTCCGCGTTCGAGCAGCAGCACCGGGACGCCGGCCTGGGCCAAGCGCAGCGCGGTCACCCCGCCACCGAATCCGGATCCGACCACCACGACCCGGCGTTCCTCCCGGGTGAGTGGGACGCTGTTGACCCGTGCGGCGATGCCGTGTGTCGGGTTGGTGGTTCGTGAGCCGAGTATGGCGGCGCCGGCCGCCGCGGTGGCGGTCAACAGGGTCCGGCGGGTGATCACCGACATGCACATCCTCACTCGCATCCGGACTGCCTTGTCCGGTTTGCTCGACAGTTTGCTGGAGACTGTCGGTCGCGTCAAGCGGTAGCGTTGGGTGGATGACAGCGTCGCGCCGACCGAACCTGGGGCCAAAAGCAGCGGCTGGAAACCGGGCGGCTCTGATTCGGGCGGCTCGAACTGTATTCGCGGAGAACGGATTCGACGCACCGCTGAGTTTGATCGCGCGCGCGGCAGGTGTCGGACAGGGTGTGCTGTACCGGCATTTTCCGACCAGGGAGAGCATGGCGCTGGCGGTATTCGAGGAGAATATCGTCGAGTTGGAAGTGCTTGCCGCCGACCCGGCGACCACGGTCGGGGATGTGCTGGCCCTCATCGTCGATCAGCTGAATGCGTCCGCGGCCTTCATCGCCATGATCTATCCGTCGAACACCGAGGACGAGCAGTTGCTCGGCGCAGCATGGCGGCTACTCGGCCTCATCGCCCAGAAACTCGACGACCCGCGCCAGCGCGGCGATCTTCGCGCCGATGTCACGGCAATGGACGTCGTATTAGCGGTAGCGATGCTGGCGGCCGTGCTGGCGAAGACGGACCCGAAATCCAGGCAGGCCACATCCCGGCAGGCGTGGGCGATATTGGAGCGTGGGCTGCGCGCGTGATCTGCGGGTACGGTTTCTAGCATGAGCAAGGCGATAGTCGAGCTGTCTCATCCGATCTCGGACGGCATGCTCACCTATCCCGGCCTGCCTGGACCGCGAGTCACCACACACATTGCACGTGACCGGTCGGCGCTGATCGATATGACCTACGAAATCGCGCGCGTGGATACCGTCGGCAATGCGGGGACATATATCGACGCGCCCTTCCACTTCCATGCCGACGGCGCCGATATCGCCGAGCTGCCGCTGGAACGGCTGTTCAACGTGCCGATCGTGATCATCCGCGCGACGGGAAGCCGCGTAGTCGGACCGGATGTGCTCGGCGACCCTGCCCGGCTATGGGGCAAGGCGGTGCTCGTGCACACCGGATGGTCGGCTCGGTGGGGTTCGTCGGCGTACCGGGGCCCCGGGCATCCGTTCTTGGTCGGCGAGGTCGCCGATGCGCTGGTCGCCGCCAATGTGGCACTGGTCGGCATCGACTCGCTCGATATCGACGACACGTCTCTGCCGACGCGGCCGTGCCACCACACGCTGCTCGGGGCGGGAATCCCGATCATCGAGCAGCTGACAAACCTGGACGCGGTCCCCGACACCGGTGCCAGGCTGGTCGCACTCCCGGCGCCGGTGTGTGGGATGGGCTCGTTTCCGCTACGCGCGGTCGCCTGGACCGATCCCTCAGTATTTGGGTGAGGTCGGCGGCTGGTACGCCGGATCGACCAGGCGCATGCCCGCGATGTCATCGCGATTGTGCCACTGCGGCAAGGCTTTCCAGCGATGATGGAGGCGCTCGAGTGCGTCCGTATCGAGTTGGATGCCCAGGCCGGGTGCGTCGGGGACGGTGACGGCGCCCCCTTCGAAGACAATTGGTTCGGCGATCACATCCTCGGGCTGCCATGGGTAATGGGTGTCGCAGGCGTAGGTCAATTCGGGGACGGTGGCGGCCACGTGGGTCATTGCCGCGAGGCTGATTCCGAGGTGAGTATTGGAGTGCATCGAGACGCCTTTGCCGTAGGCGTGGCAGACGGCGGCCAGGTCGCGGGTGGCGAACAGCCCGCCCCAGAAGTGATGGTCGGACAGCACGATCTGGACGGCATCGAGATCGAAGGCGGTCCGCACCTCCTCGATCGAGGTGACGATCATATTGGTGGCCAACGGCATTCCGGTGCGGCGATGCACTTCCGCCATATCCTCGCGGCGGGCGGTCGGGTCTTCCAGGTATTCGACGACGCCCGAAAGTTGTTCGGCGACAGTCGTTGCGCTGCTCAGCGACCAACCGCCGTTGGGATCCAGCCGCAGCGGATGATCCGGAAATGCCTTGGCCAATGCCTCGATCGCGGCGACTTCCTCCTCGGGCGGGAATACGCCACCCTTGAGTTTGAACGAGCGGAATCCGCCATGGGCGGCGAACTTCTCGGCCAGACGGACGACGCCGTCGGGATCGATGACCTCGCCCCAGTCGTCGGTCGGTGCGTCGGGGAACGGATGGTCGGCCCACTTGTAGAACAGGTAGCCGGAATAGTCGACCCGGTCGCGGACCTTGCCGCCGAGCAAGGCGTGCACAGGTAGGCCGAGTTCGCGACCGTGGGCGTCGAGTGCGGCGGATTCGAAGGCCGATATCACGCTGAGTCGCACCTTGTCGGTGGTGAGGGTGCCGCGCAGTCCGCCCGCGATCGGGTTGTCGATCAGCACCTCCCCGGTGGTGTTCGCGCCGAGCAGGCGGATGGCGTTGACCGCGGCGACCGGCATACCGATCAACTGTGGGGCCAGGTCGGCCGCGCGATCGAGGTAGACGCGGTCGCCATAGGTTTCGCCGAGACCGCAAGCACCGCTGTCGGTTTCGATCTCGACGATCAGGCGCGGCGTATAGGGCTGGTGCACGCCACCGACATTGAGCAGGGGAGCGTCGGCGATGAGGATCGGGGTCAGTCGAACATCGGTGATAACGGGGGACATATCAGTCTCGCTTTCCGTCGACGCGGCGCGGCAGCCGCCACGGGTTGGCCTCGCGCAGGGCGGGTGGGAGCAGTTCGTCCGGGAAGCCCTGCCAGGCGATCGGCCGCAGGAAGCGGGCGATGGCGGCGGTGCCCACCGACGTGGTTGTCGGGGCAGTGGTGGCCGGATATGGGCCGCCGTGCTGTTGGGCCCAGCTGACGGTGACGCCGGTGGGCCAGTCGTTCCACAGCAGTCGGCCCGCGAGTGCGGTGAGGGCGGGCAGGAGGGGGCGCACATCGTCGATCTCGGAGTCCTGCGCAACGATCGTGGCAGTGAGTCCGGGCTCGAGTTCGTGCAGAACCTGTTGCAACTCGACGAGATTCGCATATTCGACGACCAGCGCCGCCGGGCCGAAGCATTCCGCCTGCAGGGCCGCACCGCCTGACAGGAAATCGGTGGCGCGCACGCTCAGCAAGGTCGGCACGAGCAGATCGACGGGTGCCGAAATGGCAGTGACTGCGGAACTTTCGCGCAGGGTGGTGACGCGCGATCGGAAGCCGTTGGCGATGTGCTCGTTGAGTAGCGGCCGTGGTGGCACGGCCGCGGCCGCGGTGGTCAGCGCGTCGGTGAGTCCGTGCTCCGACGGCAGCAGCAGCACACCGGGTTTGGTGCAGAACTGTCCGGCACCGAGGGTGAACGATCCGACGAATCCCTCGACGATCTGTTGTCCGCGCGCGCGAATCGCACCGGGCAGTACCACTACCGGATTGACGCTGCCGAGTTCGCCGTAGAACGGGATCGGACGCGGTCGTGACGATGCGATATCGAACAGCGCCCGGCCACCCGAAAGGGAACCGGTGAACGATGCGGCGGCGATATCCGGATGGCGCAGCGCGGTAGTGCCCGCATCGACGCCGTGGATGACCGCGAAGGTGCCTTCCGGTGCCCCGCCCGCTGTCAGTGCTTCGCGCACGATCGCGCCGGTCCGTTCGGATAGCCGTGGGTGCCCCGGATGTGCTTTGAGGACAACGGGACAGCCTGCGGCCAGTGCCGAGGCGGTATCGCCGCCCGCGACGCTGAACGCGAACGGGAAGTTGCTCGCGGCGAAAACTAGTGTGGGGCCGATCGGTACGAGGCTGCGCCGGATATCGGGTCGCGGTCCCATCGGCCAGCTCGGATCGGCGTGATCCACGGTGGCGGCGAGGAATTCGCCATCGGCGAGCACTTCGGCGAACAGTCGCAACTGGAAGGTGGTGCGGGTCAATTCGCCACGCAGGCGCGGTGTTTCGGGCAGATTGGTCTCAGTCGCGGCGAGCGGTACGAGTTCATCGGCGGCGGCATCGAGGGCGTCGGCGATCCGGGTGAGCCACTGTGCGCGTTCGGCGGGTGTGGTGTCGGCGAGGCGGCCTGCGGCGTCGGTCGCGGCGGCGATGATCCGCTCGAGTTCGTCGAGGTCGGTGTCCATGAAATCCTCCCGAATGTTGTGGCTGTTCATGCGATCGTGGCGACCAGTGCGGTCAGTTCGGCGAGCTCGTACGCGGTCAGATCGGTCAGGGGCGGCCGCACCGGCCCGGCCGGATGACCGATGGCGGTCAGTCCGGCCTTGACGATCGACACCGCATAACCGGGAGCGCGGTCACGAATATCGAGATAGGGGATGACGAAGTCGCGCAACCGCCGGTAGACCTCATCGCGGTCACGGGCCCGCACCGCTCGGTAGAAGTCGAGCGCGAACTCCGGCACGAAGTTGAAGATCGCGGAAGAGTATGTGGTGACACCCATTTCGGCATAGGGGAGGGCGAAGGTCTCCGCCGTCGGCAGCCCGCCGATATAGGTGAGCCGGTCGCCGAGCCGGGCATAGATGCGCGTCATCGTCTCGATATTGCCGACACCGTCCTTGAACCCGACCAGATTCGGGCAGCGCTCAACCATCTTGGCCAAGGTCACGTCATTGCATGTCGCGTTGGCGCGGCTGTAGAAGATGACACCGAGCGAGGTGGCGGCGCAGATGGCTGCGACATGTTCGACCAGCCCGTCCGGTCCGGCTTCGGTGAGATACGGCGGCATGAGCAGAATGCCTTCGGCCCCAGCGGCTTCGGCAGAGCGGGCCTGGTCGATCGCCGCGGCAGTGCCCGCGGTGGCCGGCGCGACAACGGGGATCCGGCCACCGGTCTCGGCGACCGCGGCGCGCACCACCTGATCGATTTCGGGTGGCGTCAGCGAGAAACCCTCACCCGTACCACCCGCGGCGAACAGACCGGCCACCTCGTATTGCGACAGCCAGGCAATGTGTTTGCGGTAGGCGGCCTCGTCGAAGGCCAGCTCCGCATCGAAATGCGTGACAGGGAAGGACAGTAGCCCGCGGCCAAGTGCCGGGCCCAGCTCGTCGGCGGACAGATGGGACATGTGGTTCCTCTCATGGAGCGGGCGGCAGCGAATCGAGCAGTTCGATGACTCGGTGCAGCGCCGGATTGGCGCAGTCGCGCCGCCAGATCGCGTGCAGGACAACGGGATCCTCGACGCCGATGAGCGGGCGGAACCGCACGCCGTCGGGATGCAGGTGGGTGGAGGTTTCCGGCACCAGGGCCAGGCCGCGTCCGGCGGCCACCAGCGCGAGCATGGTGTGCACCTGGGTGAGTTCATGGGTGGCGGTGTAGGGCACGGCGGCGAGGATGCCGGAGACCAGATCGGCGAAATAGCGAGCCGGGCCCGGCGCATACACCAGCAGAGTTTCGCCGCCCAGTTCCTCGATCGCGATCGGACCGTCTCCGGCCAGTTTGTGCTGTTCCGGCACGGCCAGAATCAAACCTTCGGAATGCACCAGCCGCGAATCGAATTCGGTGCGGTCGAACGGCGGGCGGGCCAGCGCCAGATCGAGGCTGCCGCTGCGCAGGTTCTCGAACTGGTCGGAACTCACCATCTCGCGCAGCACGATCTCGACCTGGTCGAGTCCGGCCTCGATGTGATTGAGGAACCGCCCGAGGAACCCGAAACCCGACGCCGCGGTGAACCCGATCCGCACCGTGCCCGCCCCGCCGGCAGCGACCAGGCGGGCGGTGCCCGGCGCGGCACCGGCCAGCGCCAGCAGGCGGCGCGCCTCGGTCAGGAAGACCTCCCCGGCCGGGGTCAGTTGGACTTGGCGCTGGGTGCGGTCGAACAGTTCCACGCCGATATCGCGTTCGAGCTTCTGGATCTGGCGGCTGAGCGGCGGCTGCGTCATCCGCAGGCGTTCGGCCGCCCGCCGGAAATTACCCTCCTCGGCCACCGTGACGAAGCCGCGGACCTGCTCCAGCGACAGCATCGACATCGTTCTCCTCCTGCGTTGTGGCGTGCATTCCGCCTCGCCCGCAGATTGCGCTCTCCGCAGGCTATGACTCGCTACTGATACTCGTCCAACGCCAATTCGGCATCAACCGATACCTTGAAGGTATTTATTGGAGGGCGACGATCTCGACCCAGTTGGGATCGCGGCCGACCTCGAGCCGCTGTCGTGGGGTGAGCGAGCCGGACGCGGGATCGATGGCGTAGCTGGTGACGGCAGCAGATTTCTGCCCCGCGACCACGAGGAACCGCCCGCTCGGATCGATGGCGAATCCGCGCGGCTGGGTCTCGGTGGGGGTGTGTCCGACCGGATCGAGCAGCCCGGTTGCATGGTCGATGCGAAATCCGGTGATCGTGCTCGAAGTCCGTTCGGCCACATACAGATAGCGGCCCTCGGGTGTGCTGCGCAGCTCCGAAGTCCAGGGTGGCCCACCGGATTCCGGCGGCCGCACCGCCGCCGACGCGATGAAAGTCAATGTGCCCGTGGAGGATTCGAAGCGGTAGCTGTTCACCGTGCCATCCAGCTCATTCGTCACGAAGGCGAACGCGCCGGACGGATGGAACACGAGGTGACGTGGACCAGCCCCAGGTGCTGTCTCGACCTTGGGCTGCTCATTCGGTGTGAGCCGCCCGGTTTCGGCATCGAAGCGGTACTGCAGAATCACATCACCGCCGAGCGACGCCGCGAACAGAAAGCGGTTCGACGGATCGGCGAGTATCGAATGCGCGTGCGGCGGTGTCGATTCCACCGCGATCGGCGGTCCGACACCGCCATCAGCTGCGATCGGATTGACGGCGATCTTGTCACCGGAATACGACGCACTCAGCAGATAACGCCCGCTTCGATCCGTCGCGAGAAAGGCCATATTGTCCGGCAACGGCGCAGACGACAGTGGTGTCAACCGCCCAGTTGCCGGATCTCTGGCGAATACCGCCACCGCGAACGGCGCCGAGCGCAGTGATGCGTAGAGGTACCGGTGGTCCGGACTCATCGCCAAAGGCATCACCGCGCCGTCCACCGGCTGCGACTCGACGAACGTCAGCGCACCGACGTCGTCGAGTCGCAGCACCGAGATTTCGCGACTGTCGGCATTCGAGACATAAACCACGCTCATGCGGATTTGCCGCTGACCCGCGCCCGCAGCTCCAACTCGATCTGCTCCAGACTGCGACCATTGGTCTCCGGCACGAACCGCTGCACCAGCATGAACATCACCACGCTGACCGCAGCGAAGATCCAGGCGGAATAGCCCAGTCCGAGATGATCGTTCATCACCGGGAACAGGAAGGTGATGGCGAAGGTCGAACTCCACAGCACCACACTGCCGACGCCCATGCCGACACCGCGCACCCGCAGCGGGAAGATCTCCGCCATCATCACCCACACCACCGCGCCCCAACCCAATTCGTAACCCGCGAGATAGATATTGAGCAGAATCAGCGTGGTGAGGCCGGTGATGGTGTGATTGTGCACGCCGAGCACTATTGCGCCGAGCAGGAACAGGGACGAGGCCATACACACATTGCCGAGCAGCAGCAAAGGCTTTCGGCCCCAACGGTCCACGACGAATATCACCCAGGCCGTGAATGCCACCTTGATCGCACCGAGCACAATGGACGCCAGCAATGATGTCGAATTTCCGAAGCCGAGATCCTTGAACATGGTCGGCGCGTACACATTCACGGCATTGACACCCGAGAACTGTTGTCCGACAGCCAGAATAAGCGCCACCGCCAAAGCCGGCCGCGCCCACGGTGCCAACAGATCCCGCAGCCGCCCCTTCTGCTGCTCATCCAATCGAATGACCGAGCGAATGCTGCTGATCTCGGATTCGATCTCATCGGCGCGATGGGTACCGGCCAGCACGGCTCGCGCTTCCTCCTCGCGCCCGGCATGGACCAGCCAGCGCGGCGTCTCCGGCAGCACCGACATGCCCGCCAGTAGCGCCGCAGCGGGAATCGCCGCGACCGCGAACATCATGCGCCAGTTACCGCTGCCGGACAGCGCCCAGTCCACGATGTAGGCGATCAGGATGCCCGAGACGATCATCAGCTGATTCAACGTCGACAATGCACCGCGCGCCCTGGTCGGGGCTAGTTCGGACAGGTAGGTGGGCACCGTCGCCGACGAACACCCCACCGCGATACCGGTGATGAAACGGGCGATCACCAGCGCCGTCACATTGGGCGCGAGCGCACAGCCGAGTGCGCCGACCGCGAAGACCGCGGCGGCCAACATGATGGTTCGCCGTCGCCCCAGCCGATCGGTGATCCGTCCGGCAATGGCCGCGCCGATCACCGCACCGGCGGCCAGGCAGCCACCGATCACACCCTGCGTCACCGAGGACAGATGCCAGGACTTCTTGATGAACAACAGCACCCCGGAGATGACCCCGAGGTCGTAACCGAAGAGAATGCCGCCGAGGGCGCCGAAGAAATAGAGAAATTTGACATTGGACGCGAGCGCCGATTTCGGCGCCGTCGTCATTGTTTTGAATTGCATTGTGCTGCACTTCTTTCGCGGTGGAGCAAAGTGCCATCAGCGTCACATGCCGATGGTGCGAAGTTCGGAGAAAGACGATTCCGTCTTGGTATCGGGTGATGCGTTTTCGGTGGCGGTCAGAGCGGATTCGGTTTGCCGAGTGGCGTTTCCACGAACGGACCACCGATAAGCCACGGACCGGGATCGCCGACAGCCGCAATATCGGCGGCGAACTGTTCGGCATCATCCAGGCTGTGGTAACCGAGTTCTGCGGCCTCGGCCAGAGATGCGACCGCGCGGGTATTGCCGGAGACGCCCCAGATCACCCGGTAGCCGGGGCGCTCCGCGGCCAGGCAGGCCTCGAAGAGTCGCGCGCAATCATCGGGGGACAACCACATCGACAGCCCGCGCGCATCATGGGGGCGCTCGAAGCACGAGCCGATCCGGATGCAGATCACATCCATGTCGAATCGGGAGTGGTAGAGACTGCCGAGCGCCTCGACGGCCGCTTTGCTGACACCGTAATAGGTGTCGGGCCGGGGTGAGGCGTCACCGGGAATCGGGTCATCGCCGACGGCGCGGAATCCCACGGCATGATTACTCGAGGCGAGTACGACCCGTGGCACACCGGCCTGCCGCGCCGCCTCCAAAACCGTATGCGTGCCGTCGATATTGACGGCGAGCACGTTGTCCCAGCTGTCTTCCCGGCTGATCCCGCCGAGGTGGATGATCGCGTCCACATCGCGGCAGGCCGCGGCCATGGTGGCCGGATCGGTGAGCGATCCGGTGACGAGCTCGACCCGTTCGCGTGCCGTCGGCGCGGGGAGTTCGGTCAGATCCAGTAGCCGCAGAATGCGACCGGGGCGCCGTAGGCGGGGCCGCATGAGCGTGCCGATTCCGCCGCCGGCGCCGGTAATGAGAATTCGGTGATCATTCATGCGGCATCGGTCTCGCTCGTATGGCCGAAAATGCCGACAGAAATGCTGGTTTCGCACATTGAGTCCTCCTGTGTGCGAGCGGAAGTGTGGGGTAGGTCACTTCCGCTCGAACGTGTCAGAAGGGTATGGCGCTGAATTGATGCCTGTCCAACACCGTTTCTGTATCGACCGATGCCGTAGCGGCATCGGTCGATCGCCCTACTTCGCCAGCGAGACGTCCCCACCGCGCTCCAGCTTGGAATGCATCCGCGAGTACCCGAAGTACACGGCGAGGCCGATCACCAGCCACACCGCGAAGCGCAGCCAGGTCTCCCACGGCAGCGACCAGATCAGGTAAATCGAGAAGCCGATGCCGACCAGCGGCACCACCGGCATGAGCGGCAATTTGAACGCGCGCGGCTGATCGGGTCGGGTGCGGCGCAGCACCATCACCGCGACGGAGACCACGATGAAGGCCATCAGAATGCCGATATTCGTCAGCTCGGCGACCACGGTGATATCGAGCAGACCGGCCATCGTCGCGGATCCGATGCCGACGATCCAGGTCACCCGGGTCGGCACCTTGCGGACCGGATGCGTCTTGGCGAACCACTCCGGCAGCAGCCCGTCGCGGCTCATCGCGAACCACACGCGGGTCACGCCGAGCATGAAGGTGAGCACCACGGTGACGATGCCGACGATCGCGCCGATCGCGATGATATTCGCGACACCCGGCATGCCGACCGACTCGAATGCGGTGGAGAAACCGCTGGTCGGGCTGATCTCGGTGTACTTCTGCATCCCGGTCAGCACCAGCGTTGCCAGCACGTACAGCACCATCGCGATGGCCAGCGAGTAGATGATCGCCTTGGGCAGATGCTTCTTGCCGTCGACGGATTCCTCGGCGGCGGTACTCATCGCGTCATAGCCGAAGACGGCGAAGAAGACCGTTGCCGCACCGGTCCATACCGCGCCCACGCCGAATGGGAAGTACGGGGTGTAGTTGGAGCTGTCGATGTGGAAGACGCCGAGCACGATGATCAGCACGACCAAGGCGACCTTGATGCCGACGGCGACCGTCTCGAAGCGGCCGACGCTCTTGATGCCGCGCGAGAGCAACCACGCGGTGCCCAGACAGAACAGCACCGCGAAGACGTCGATCACGTGGCCCTCACCGGTGCCGTGCGCGCCCATCATCCAATCGGGCAGCGAGATATCGACTTGTCCCAGTAGGAATTTGAAGTATCCGGAGACGCCGATCGCGACCACCGCCGCCACCGCGATGTACTCCAGCAGCAGATCCCAGCCGATGAACCAGCCCGCGATTTCGCCGAGGGAGACATAGCCGTAGGTGTAGGCGGATCCGGCCTTCGGCACCATCCCGGCGAATTCCGCGTAGCACAGCGCCGCGCAGGCGCTGGCGACACCGGCGATCAGGAACGAGATGAGCACCGCCGGGCCGGTGACGGAATGCGCGACCGAACCGGCCAGGGCGAAAATGCCCGCGCCGATAATGCCGCCGACGCCGATCGCCGTGAGCTGCCACAGTCCGAGTGACCGCTTCAGTTGCTCGTCCGCGGGCCCGGTCTCCTCCTCGATCTGCTCGAGGGGTTTGCGGCGCAACATCTGGCTGCGCAACTCCGCGAGGGGCATGGGTCTTCCTTTCGTCCTCTGCGATACCCGACAGGGCAGTAACGCAGATCACATTCTGAGCAGCACTCAGCTAATCGGACCACAAACGCCCTGTGATCGGCGAGTTGGATAAATAAACTTCGGTGGCCTTGTCCGACTGCACAGACAAGGCCGCCGAGCTGGGGATCAGCGCTGGCTGCCCGGTCGCAGCGAGCGCAGGAAGAACGCCACATTGGCCGGGCGTTCGGCGAGTCGGCGCATGAAGTAGCCGTACCACTGATCGCCGTAGGGCACATAGACCCGAACGTGCCGTTCTTCGCGGACGAGTCGGCGCTGTTCGGCGTCGCGGATGCCGTAGAGCATCTGGAACTCGAAATCGTCGGAGCCGCGCCGAGTTGCTGTGGCGAAAACCCCGGCGGCCTCGATGAGTGCCGGATCGTGGGTAGCGACCATCGGATAGCCGTCACCGTTCATCAGCACCCGCAGACAGTCCAGATAGGACTGGTCGACCTCGGCCCGGCTCTGATACGCCACCGACGCGGGTTCGCGATATGCGCCCTTGCACAGGCGAATTCGCGAGCCCGGACCGGAAAAGTCTCGGCAGTCGGCCTCGGTGCGCCGCAGATAGGCCTGTAGGACGGTACCGAGCGACGGGAAGTCGGCACGCAACTCCCGCACGATCGACAGAGTCGAATCGGTGGTCGTGTGATCCTCGGCGTCGATGGTGACCAGCACGCCCGCATCCGCTGCGGCAGTGCAGATCTGGTGCGCGTGCTCGTGAGCGATCGCGTGACCGTCCGCGGGCAGGGATTGGCCGAGCGCCGAGAGCTTGAGCGAAACCTCCAGCGGCCCAACGGTTCCTGACTGGCGGAGCAACGTGAGTAACGACAGCAACGACAGATAGTGCGTTACCGTATTGCGTGCCTGCTCGATATCGGTGGTGTCCTCGCCGAGGTAGTCGACGGTGATATAGCGACCCGAACTCAGCAGATTCTCCACGGCCGCAACCGCATTCGGCTCGGATTCACCGGCGACAAAGCGGTCCACCAGCTTCTTGGTGGTCGACATGCGGGTGACGGTGCGCTCCATGCGCGGCGAGCGCGAGGCGGCCAGCATGGCTGGGCGAAGCAGACCGGAAATTGCCATCAGATCTCCTCGGGTGCCTGGTGCGGATAGGTGTGCTCGGTCGGCGGGACGAAGGTTTCCTTGATGGTGCGGGCGGAGGTCCAGCGCAACAGATTCTGCGGCGAGCCTGCCTTGTCATTGGTGCCCGACGCGCGGGATCCGCCGAAGGGCTGCTGACCGACGACCGCGCCGGTGGGCTTGTCGTTGATGTAGAAGTTGCCCGCGGTGAAGCGCAGACTTTCGGTCGCCTTGGCCACGGCATGGCGGTCATCGGCGATGATCGCGCCGGTCAGGCCGTAGGCCGAACCGCCGTCGACCAGGTCGAGTGCCGCATCGAAGGATCCGGCGACGGAATCGTCGTAGACGTGGACCGCGAGAATCGGGCCGAAGTATTCGGTGCTGAATGCCTCGTCGGTGGGGTCGTCGCCGAGCAGGATGGTCGGGTCGACGAAATATCCGACGGTGTCGTCCGTATGTCCACCCACCGCGATGGTCAAGCCCGAGGTGGCCTTGGCGCGGGCGATGGCATCGGCATTGCGATCGAAGGCACGCTGGTCGATGACCGCGCCGCCGAAGTTCGCGAAATCGGTGACATCGCCGTAGCTCAGCGTACCGACCTTATCGATGAGATCCCGGCCCATCTTGGCCCACACCGACTTCGGGACGAATGCGCGCGAGGCCGCCGAGCACTTCTGGCCCTGATAGTCGAAGGCGCCGCGGATCAGCGCGGTGGTCAGTACCTCCGGATCCGCCGAGCTGTGCGCCAGCACGAAATCCTTACCGCCGGTCTCACCGACCAGGCGCGGATAGGTGTTGTAGTCGGCGATATTCATCGCTACCGAACGCCACAGGTGCTGGAAGGTCGCGGTCGAACCGGTGAAGTGAATGCCCGCGAGCCGTCGATCGGTCAGCGCGACATCGGAGATCTTCGGGCCCGCGCCGTGCACCATATTGATGACACCGGGCGGCAGACCCGCGGCCTCCAGCAGTTTCATCGTCCAATACGCGGCCACCGCCTGGGTGGGCGACGGCTTCCACAGGACCGTATTGCCCATCAGGGCGGGCGCGGTCGGCAGATTGCCCGCGATCGCGGTGAAGTTGAACGGGGTGATCGCGTAGACGAAGCCCTCCAGCGGGCGGTATTCGACCTTGTTCCATACACCCGGGGTCGAGATCGGCTGGTCGGCCAGGATCTGCCGGGCGAAATGAACATTGAAGCGCCAGAAGTCGACCAGTTCGCACGGTGCGTCGATCTCGGCCTGGTAGGCGGTCTTGGACTGCCCCAGCATGGTTGCGGCGGCGATGGTTTCGCGCCACGGGCCGGACAGCAGATCGGCGGCCCGTAGGAAGATCGCGGCGCGATCCTCGAAAGACAGCGACCGCCAGCCGGGCGCGGCGGCGGAGGCGGCGGCGATCGCATCCTCGACATCCCCGGCCTCGGCGGTGGTGAGGGTGCCGAGTACGGCGACATGATTGTGCGGCTGCACGACGTCGATGCTCTTACCCGAGGTGCGCCGGTGCTCGCCGCCGATAACATGGTGGATCTCGGTCGGCGTCGCGGCGAGTTCGGTCAGTTTCGCCCGCAGTCGTGCGCGTTCGGCGCTGCCCGGTGCGAAGGTGCCGACCGGCTCGTTGGCCGGGCGTGGCGTGGACACGATGGCGTCCATGAGTCCTCCTTGCTGGTATATGACGGTGAGCCGAAGTCAACACGGCAAAACAGCCCGCAGAATCGGACAAGCGGACAAAGATGGGATGACCGGATTGGCGAGTCGTATGAAAGTGGGCAGTGGTCGTGGCTAGCGAGAGTGAGTTGGTGGCCGCGGACCTGGACCTGTTCGGATTGGCGCAGATGGTCGCCCAGAACGCGGGCGGGATGGTGTCAATCGAGGACCCGCAATCGCATGTGCTCGCGTATTCGGCCTCGGATCAGGCGGCCGACCAGCTGCGGGTGCTTTCGATCCTCGGCCGGGAGGGGCCGCGCGACTATCTGCAGGTGCTGCGCAAATGGGGAGTGTTCGATCGGCTGCGCGGTACCGACGATGTCATCGACATACCGGCGCACGAGGAGCTGGATATCAAGCGCCGCCTGGTGGTGAGCATTCGCGAGCAGGCCGAGGGGAATGCGCCGCGAGTACTCGGGTCGATCTGGCTGCAGCAGGGCGACCGGCCGTTCAAACCGGATGCCGCGGAGATCCTGCGCGGTGCGTCGGCCATTGCCGCCCGGCTGATTTCGCGCAGTCTGGACGCGCCCTCCACCGAGGCACTACTGATTCAGCGGCTGTTCGACACCGGTGGTGGCACCGCCGATGTGCCTGCCGTGGCGAGTGCGTTGAATCTTCCACTGACCGGTCCGGCCGCGGTGGTCGGCTTCGCGGTCGCTTCCGGTGTGAAGCCGCCCGCTGCCTTCGGCAATACGCTTCGCTTGCGCGCCAGCTCATTTCGAGGTGATTCGGTGACGACCATCCTCGGCGATCGGGTGTATGTGTTGCTGCCGCAGTACCGTTCGGCGCATGCCGTGACCGCGTGGACTCGTCAGCTGGTCGAACAACTCGAAGCCAAATTCGAATTGCGCGCCGCCATCGCCTGTCCCATACCGGATCTGGCCCATGTCGCGGGCGCGCGCTCCGAGGTGGACCGGGTCCTCGACAGCACGGTCGCGACCTATCCGCGCGGCCGGGTGACCACGCTGGCCGAATCGCGCACCGCGGTACTGCTCGGTGAAATCCTCGATCTCGTCGGCCCGCGGCCGGAACTGCACGATCCGCGCCTGCGCAAGTTGCTGGACTACGACCGCAAGCATTCCGCGAATCTGTGCGAGAGCGTCGAGACCTATCTGCGTGAACACGGCGACGTGCGCAATGCCGCGACGGCGCTGCAGGTGCATCCGAATACCCTGCGCTACCGGATCCGCCGGGTCGAGGACATTCTCGGGATGGACCTCACCGATCCCGCCGATCGCCTGCTGCTCGAACTCCAACTCGCCCTGCATCGCCGAGCGCCCGAATAGGCGCGCACGCGAGCGATGATTTCTCCGGCTCCCGTCCGTCTGATCTGGTGACGGGGCATCAACCACCGACCAAGGAGATACCGATGCGGAAAATCACCGCCGGACTGTTCATCGCACTCGACGGCGTCGTCGAGAACCCCCAGGATTGGCACTTCCCGTACTTCAACGAGGAGATGGCCGCGGCCGTCGACAGCCAGCTCGGTGCGGCCGATACGCTGCTGTTGGGCCGCAAGACCTACGAGGGTTTCGCCGGGGCATGGCCGGAGCGGGAGGCCGCGGGCGATGTGGACGCCGAGATGGCCAAGAAGCTCGGCGACGCGCGCAAGATCGTGGTCACGCATCAGGATCTCACCTTCACCTGGCGCAATTCCGAAGTGCTGAAAGGTGATCTGGCGGAGGCCGTCGCGGCGCTGAAGGATGAGCCCGGCGACGCACCCATCGGCATCAGCGGATCGGTATCCGTTGTCCGCCAACTGCTCGAGGTCGGGCTCTTGGACGAACTGCACCTGCTGGTGCACCCGATCGCGGTGCGCAAGGGCCTGCGATTGTTCGAGGAGACCGACGCTGCGCTTCCGCTGCGACTGCTTTCGTCCAATACCTTCAAAACCGGTGTCGTCCACCTGGTGTACGCCAAGGCGGCGGCCGAAGGTACCGAAGGGTACGAGTACGCGAAACAGTTCCTGCCCCAAGAGGATTAGTAAGACCTCGAGTGGCATATGGTCTCGTGGCCATGTGCCATTCGGGCGCTGCAACTACGGAACTGTGGTCTTCGCTTGGATCATTCTGCGTCGAGGACCTTGCGTGCGCGGCGGTAATTCTCGTTGCGCTCCGCGCTTCCGTTGCTTCCGCCGTTGATCGTATGCGTGATCGCGTCGATATCCGATTTATCCGCATCTTCGTTCAAATCCTTGGAATCCCAATACCATCCAGCAGTGGCGAAGGCGTATTTCGGGTCCTCGGCCAGGTCGGGGTTTTTGACGAAATCCACCTCGAGGGCATCGCTCGCCTTCCGGTAGTTGGTACGCCCGGTCAGTTGCAGCGCGCCTCTGCCGTGAAAGTTGGCGCCGTCACCGGACTGCTCGTTTCCGAGGTCTTTGCGTGCCCCGTAGTTCCTCTCGAAGTAGGCCTTGCCACCGTATTCTTCGAGGGTTTTCAAATTGTCGGTCTCCACTCCGACCTGCGCAAGGAAAGCGGCCGCACGCTTGGGCGTATCGATCCCGTAGTCACGCATCGCCTGATCGAGGTAGGGGAGGTATTTTTCCAGCGCGGACTCGGGGGTGTGGGGGAAGATCTTCTCGAGTTGCGCCAAGGTCACGGGGCTCATCTGCCCGGCCCGCTCCGAGTTGGTTCCGATGATGTCGACGAAGTCCCTCTCCACACGCAGGACTCTCGTGACAATGTCGGTCAACAGCGACTTTTCCTCACTCGCCGTCAACTTGCCCGATCGTGCGGAGACCGCCAGCGAGGCCGCTTGCAGTACCAGCCCCTGCATTTGCGCCTCGTCGCGGATCTCCTTGGCCATCCTCGCGTTATCGCCCGCGACATCCCCAACTTTGCCGGAGAGCTTGGTATCCCGCTCTTTCAAACCCGCGGTCAGCTCTGATAATTCGGCAGATTTCGTGTTGTAATGCGCGGTCACCACGGATTTGTTGGCCACGTCGTAGAGGTTTGCCGCATCGAGCAACGTCGTCAGATCGGGAATATCGGCGGGGTTTCCGGTGCCGAGCTGATCGACCATCAATCGAAATGCGGTTCGAGCGAATTCGACTGCGCGCTGGACAGTCTCCGAAGCACCCGGCGGCGCGGCGAGCTTGTCGATCTGCCCGCGTGCGTCCGCCACCACCGGCGATACGGTCGGCTTTTGTCCTTTCGGCGGTAGCAGTCCGTATTGCGCTCCCGCCCAAGGATCACCGGCGATGGGGTCGTAGTGGGAGCCCATCCGCGGAATTCTCGCACAGTCGGTTCGGCGCTTTTGCGCCTCGACTTCCCAGCGGTGGGCCTCGCACGCTGATCGCGTTACTCGGTCAGCACCGGCCGGTGCGCGGGATCGTCAGGGACCAAGCGGTTTCGGTGGGTATGGGCGTAGTGACCGTCAGGTTTGCGCCGTAGCCGACAAGTGTTTCCGACAATGGTTCGGGCTCATGCTCCGATATTGCGGGATCGGTTGGTGTCCAAGTGATTTCGTGCATGACGATGGCAAATTGGCGGTCGTCGAGGATGACGTTGACCCGGATATCCTCGGCGACCGCACGCCGGCGCATCGTGCGCAGTACCCGTTCTACGACTTCGAGCGCTGCGGATGTGAGAGCGGGATCGAGATCGTTGACCGGTCCGGCGAAGCCGACTTGGGACTGTGCGCCGAGTGCTTCGGCGGCCTCGCTGGCGAGTTCCATGATCTCCGTGCGGAATGGGGTCTCGTTTTCGACTTCCGAGGCGAGTTCCGCGACGGTGTCGCGGATGTGATCGATGACGGCATCGAGTTCTTGGACCGCGTTGTCGATGCGGGCGGTGACGGCCGGCATCCGGGCCAGGTGACGGATCCCGCTCAATCGCATCCCGATGCCGAACAGTTGATCGATCACCGTGCGGTGCAGTTCGTGAGCGATGCGGTCGCGTTCGTTGATGATCCGCAAGGCCCGTAGTTGCGTCTCGGCAAGCCGGAGGTTCACCAGATTGTCCACCCGTGCTCGGAGTTCGGCGACCTCGAAAGGCTTCCGCAGATAGTCGTTGGCGCCGGCACGCAGCAGATCCAGCCGCGACCGCTCGTCTGCGCGAGCGCTGACGATGAGTACCGGGGTGTTGCGCAGCTCGTGGTCGGCGCGGATCTCGTGCAGAAGTTCGTCGCCGCTCATGCCCGGCATCATGAGGTCGCACACGATCAGATCCGGCTTGTGTGCTCGGGCCAGCCGCAGTCCCGTGCCGCCGTTGTCGGCGGCAGTGACCCGATAGGACTCGGAAAGCGCTTCCCGAATCAGGGCGTTGAGATCGGCATTGTCCTCGACGACAATGACCGACGGTTTCGGTTCCGACTCATCCGATCCGGTATCCGAGTGTGTGGTGGGTTCGCCGCTCTCGGGCGTCAGCTCGGCAATCAGCGCGTCGGCGGCGTTATCTGCCCGAATCGGTATGGGCTCGGTGGCCGAGCGGCGGACCGGGGTGCCCGGTGGGGCTGCTCGCGGCAGCACGATCACGATCATCGCGCCGCCCTCCGGTGCGTCGGTGATGGTGATGTCACCGCGTTGCAGGCGCACCAGATCACGGACGATGCTGAGGCCCAAACCTGTGCCGCCCACCGCGCGGGTCGCCGCGCCATCGACCTGACGGAACCGCTCTAAGACCGTGGTGCGGTGCGATGCCGGTATGCCTGGGCCGCTATCGGCGATCTCGATGACCACGTCGTCATCGGCAGGGCGTACGGTGCAGCGGATCATGCCGCCTTCGGGGACGAATTTGAAGGCGTTGGACAGCAGATTCAGAAGAATGCGCTGCAGGTGTTCGGGATCGAGTGCGGCGGGGACGGGCTGCGGCGCGTCGAGGGCCAGGCGGATGCCGCGGTCGACCGCCATGGACTCGAAGAAGGCCGAGCCGAGCCGCACCTGCTCGGTGACATCGATCCAGGCGTAATCGGGTCGTATGGCGCCCGACTCCAGCTTCGAGGCGTCGAGCAGATCGTCGATCTGACGCTGCAGTATGCGCGCATTGCGCAGGATCAGCTCGAGTTCGTCGCGGTCGGCGGGCGCGCACCGGTCGAGCAACTTCTGGGTCGGCGCCAAGATCAACATGAGCGGGGTTCGCAGCTCGTGGCTGATATTGGCGACGAACTCGCTCTTCAGTTCGTCCAGTTCCTTCGCGCGAGCGTACAAATGAGTCAGCTCGACATTGGCCTCCTTGAGCTGCCTGCTGGTTTCGGCGACTTCACGGGCCCGGGCGAATACCTCCTGTTCCATTTCCTGGCTCGAAGCCCGCAGTGCGGCGGTTTCCTCTCGTTTCGCCGCGTCGGATGCTTCGAGCCGGACGAAATCGGTGACATCTTCGACGCGGTGGATGACATAGCGCAGTTCGCCGTCGGTACCGAGGACTGGGGAGTTGGTCGGACTCCAGAATCGCGGTTCGAAGGTGCCGTCGGGCTTGCGGATGTCGTAGCGCTGAACCGGCATCGCATCGGTGACCCGGTTCCGCAGCACCCGTTCCAGCGATACCCGCAGGTTACGGACGCCTTCTGCCGACGAATCGTCCGGATTGTCCGGAAATGCCTTGAAAATATTCTTGCCGAGGAGGTCCTGTCGTTCGGTCATCGTCGCGGCGGCATATGCGTCGGTCACCGCGACGATGCACAGGTCGGCATCGAGTACCAGGTACAGACCTGGTGCGGACTCGAAAACGGCGCGGAAATCGATCTCCACGGACACACGTCGACTCTATCCCCACCGTGCGGCCACCGATATGAGCAGGTCAGGCCTGTACCGGTGCCTCGGACTCGCCGGTCTCGACGACCGTTCGCCTGGGTCCGGTGAACCAGTGTCTGGCCGATGCGAGCCACCAGATGCCGATCGCGCCCACCACGCCGACCAGGGTGATCGGTGCGTAATTGACGGTGTTCCAAGTGAATTCGCTGTTCCACGGATAGCCGCGGTCATCGGTGGGCAGGATGAACAGCAGGCTGATCAGCACGATCCAGATCAGGGCGATGATGCCGACGGGTCGATACCAGGGGCCGAGTTGCCAAGGGCCGGTGTGGAATCGGCCGCCGTGCAGTTGGCGCAACAGAATCGGGATGCCGTAGGCGATGTAGAGGCCGATGGTGGCGACGGAGGTGGCCGCCGCGTAGGCGGTCGGCGCGTTCTCCGCGGGCACCAGCATCGACGGGATCAGCAGCACGAACGAGAAGAACGAGATGAACAGCACCGCGTGCACCGGCACCTTGCGGGCCGAAAGTCGCGACCAGTAGGCCGATCCTGGCACCGCGCCGTCACGGGAGAAGGCGAACAGCATGCGTGAGGCCGAGGTGACCGAGGCGTAGCCGCAGAACAGCTGCGCGATCGCGGCGATGATCAGCAGCAGCCCGGACCAGAACGAATTCAGCGAGTTCTCCAGGATGTAGATCACCGGGTAGCCGCTGTTCTTCGCCGGATCGAGCGCATCGTCGAGATTCGGAATCGCGAAGGTCACCGCCATGATGAGCAGATAACCGGCGACGGCCGAGACGACAATGGTATTGATGATGCCCTTGGCCGCCGTGCGCGCGGCATCGTGGGTCTCCTCCGACATATGCGCCGATGCGTCGTAGCCGGTGAATGTGTACTGCGCGTGCAGCAATCCGAGCAGGAAGCTGAACGCCACCCCGCCGAAGCCGACCGCGCTGTTGTCGACGGTTTCGGTGAAGACGAAGCCGACGCTCTGATGGTGGCTCGCGCCGAAACCGAGTACCACGACGAAGATCGCCACACCGCCGACATGCCACCAGGCGGAGATGTTGTTGATGACCGCGGACAGATGCGGGCCGATCGCATTGAGTACGGCGTGCAGGATCAGGATCGCCGTGAAGACCAAAAAGATTGCGGTGCGGTCGGTTCCGATATCGATGCCGATCACATTGAGCACCGCGGTGGTGAAGATGGCCGCGCCGTAGTCGATGGCGGCGGTCACCGCGATCTGGCCGATCAGGTTGAACCACCCGGTGAACCAGCCCCAGACCGGGCCGCCCAATTCGGATGCCCACCAGTACAGGCCGCCGGAAGTCGGGTAGGCCGAGGCCAATTCGGCCATCGCCAGGCCCACGAACAACACCATGACCGAGACCAGCGGCCAGCCCCACGCCATGGTGATCGGGCCGCCGTTGGCCAGACCGATGCCATAACTGGCCAATCCGCCGGTCAGGATGGAGACGATGGTGAAGCTGATGGCGAAGTTGGAGAATCCAGACCAGGATCTCGCCAATTCCTGTTTGTAGCCGAGTTCGGCCAGGCGCCGTTCGTCGTCGGATGGTGTGGTGGATTCGGTCATGATCGCTCCCAGGTGAAAACGCCGCCCTCATACAGCGTTTGCCAGAAGCTAAGTGTGAAGTGAGTGCTGGTCAATCGCAGGGAAATATGGAAACCGGGCCGTAATCTCTCGGCAATCGCACATTCGGAGATTGGATCCGCGCAATCCGTGGTAGGCAGGACGGATGCGACCGATGCGCTCCTCCTATGACGTGGTGGTGGTCGGTGGTGGTCACAATGGGCTGGTGGCCGCCGCATACCTGGCGCGAGCCGGGCGTTCGGTGCTGGTGCTGGAGCGGCAGGAGCACACCGGTGGGGCCGCGGTTTCGGCACGGGTGTTCCCGGGCGTCGATGCGCGATTGTCGCGGTATTCGTATCTGGTGAGCCTGCTGCCGCGACAGATCGTCGACGAACTCGGGCTGCGGTTCGCGACGCGGCGTCGGCGGATCTCGTCATATACGCCGGTCGGGGACGGTGGACTGCTGGTCGATACCGGTTCCGAGGCCAGAACCAGGGACAGCTTCGTGCGGCTCACCGGATCGGACCGGGATTTCCGGGCGTGGCAGGAGTTCTACGGCGCGACCGCGCGGCTCGCGCAGCGGGTTTTTCCGACGCTGACGCAACCGTTGCCGACACGGTCGGAGCTCGAGCGGGTTGTCGACGATCCCGCCACCTGGTCGGCGCTGTTCGAGCGGCCGCTGGGGGAGACAGTCGAGTCCACCTTTGCCGACGACACCGTGCGCGGGGTCGTGCTCACCGACGCACTCATCGGAACCTTCACCCATGCGCACGATCCTGAACTGCGGCAGAACCGGTGCTTCCTCTACCACGTGATCGGTGGCGGCACCGGCGACTGGGATGTGCCGATCGGCGGTATGGGCGCGCTCACCGACGCACTCGCCGACACGGTTCGCGCCGCCGGTGCCGAGCTGATCACCGGCTGTGCCGTTACCGAGGTCGAATCCGACGATTTCACAGCCGAAGTACGCTATGCGGACGGTGTGATCAGCGCGCGGCATGTGCTCATCAATGCGGCACCGCATGAGCTCGCACAGCTGCTGGGCATACCCGGGGAGCCGAAACCCGAAGGCTCCCAACTGAAAGTGAATATGGTGCTGCGGCGGTTACCTCGGTTGCGCGACGTTTCGACAGATTCGCGCGAGGCATTCGCCGGGACATTTCATATCGCCGAATCGTATTCGCAACTGGACCAGGCATATCGCGAGGCGTCCGGCGGACGGATCCCGTCGGCCCCGCCGTCGGAGATCTACTGTCACACCTTGACCGACCCCTCGATTCTCGCGCCCGGCTCCGATCTGCACACCCTCACGCTGTTCGGATTACACACTCCGGCAAGGCTTTTCGAGTCCGATCCGGAGGGGGCGAAGATGATGGCCGTGAAAGCCGCACTGGCCCAACTGGATGCGGTACTCGCCGAACCGCTTGTCGGTTGCCTCGCACTCGGCGAAGATGGTGCACCCTGTATCGAGGCCAAGTCGCCGGTAGACCTGGAACGTGAGGTGGCCCTCCCTGGCGGGCATATCTTCCACCGAGACCTGGCCTTCCCTTATCGCTGCGGCGAAGCCGATACTCCGGCGGCGCGCTGGGGTGTGGCTACGGACGTGCCGAACGTCTTCATCTGCGGTGCGGGCGCGATTCGCGGCGGCGGTGTCAGCGGTATCCCCGGCCACAATGCCGCCATGGCAGTTCTCGAAACGCGCTGATCACGAGTGGGCCACCAGTGTGAGCGGCATCACAATGAAAATTGCGTCATGCAGATTTCGCATTACTGTCTTGCGCGGGATGGCTCGACACTGATGGGTCATGACGGTTTTCGCTCGAGGATTTACGTTTTGCCCATGGTGGAATTCGATTGTGGCATCCGAGTTTCCCGCGCAGGTTTCTACCTGATGGCCGCGAGATATACGAATCTGGTTAGTGTGATGCAAATCACATCATGATCAACTCGGGCATGAAAATGTGGCAATTATTGAGCAAATATTAACGATTTGGTCACGAACCACTTGCGTGCAGCGGTTTTAATGGGTCTGCTTCCGCAGTCCACCCCGTTAGGAACCAAAGCATGTTGATGAGGAAATTCGCCGCGACCTCGGCGCTGGTGATCGCGGCGCTCGGTGCCACGGCCGGAACCGTGAATGCCGCGCCCGAAACCGACAACGGCGCCGTGAACTACACGGCCACCACGACTCCGTCCTCGACCATCATCAAGACCGACGCCGGTTCGCTTGTCGACGAAGACGGTGTCTTCAAGATCAAAGCCGTCGACGGTACAACCCTCGCGGGCACCGAATTGTCCTTCCGGGTGGACGATTTCGTCTTCCCGATCGCGGCGGATATCCAGGATCACACCGCGACGCTGACACCGCAGTTCGATATGGCCCACGCCGTGTACAAGCCGGTGGCGCTGCCGTTCGAGGACAAGGCCCCATGGAAGTCCGACTACGACCGTGAGCAGGCCGCCTGGAACCGCCTGACCAGTACCATCAGCATGGGCGCCACCATCGGCACTTTGGTCGGCGGTCTCGGCGGCGGCGCCATCGGCTGTGTTCTCGGCGGTATCGCGGGCGCGACCGTCGCCGCGGCCACCATTGTCGGCCTGTTCGGTCCCTTCATCCCGGCCGCCGCGGTCGGCTGCATCGGCGGCATCATCGCCGTCGGCGCGCTCGGCACCCTGGCCGGACAGATCTTCGTCACGGCCCCGGTCGCCATCGCCGCCGCAATTCAGTACTTCACCACGATCAACCAGCCCTTCTCGGCACCGAAGTAAACCCGGCACACCGATCGGCGGGCGCTCGCACCGAGCGCCCGCCGATTTTGTTCGTCGGTCCGAAGTTGCTGGTTTCATGGATCGACAAGAACCGCTACCCCGAGGAGCCGTGCCATGGAGCTGCGCCAGTTGCGCTATTTCGTCACCGTGGCCGAGGAACTGCACTTCGGGCGCGCGGCCGAGCGACTGCATATCGCGCAGCCAGCGGTGAGTCAGCAGGTGCAGCGGCTCGAGCGGGAATTGAAGGTCCAGCTGCTGGATCGGTCGCCGCGGCGGGTGCGGCTGACGGAGGCCGGGCAGCGGTTTCTGCCCGCGGCGCGCGGTGTGCTGATCGCGGCCGATCAGGCGCGGGCATCGGTGGCCGATCTGGCCGGTGTGCGGACCGAGGTCTTCCGGCTCGGCACGGTCACCGGACTCGGCGCGCGGCTGGACGCCATCCTGGATGCATTTGCCGGGTGTCTTCCGCAGGTGCGGATCGAGTTGGTCACGCTGCCGGTGCGCGAGCGGTTGGCGCAGGTGGCCGACGGACGATTGGACGCGGCTTTCGTGCGTGCGCCCGCCGCCGACGACACTCCAGAGCTGGAGTATCTGCGCGCCTGGGACGACCCGCTCGTCGCGGTGCTCCCGGCCCGGCATCCGCTGGCCGCACACGAGACGGTGCGATTGGCCGATCTGGCCTCGGTGCCACTGCGGATGACCGAGCGGCGCAATCATCCGGCGCTGGTGGATCTGGTGCTGATGTCTTGTCAGCGTGCGGGTTTCGAGCCGGTTCCGGCCCCGACCGCCACCACGCTGCAGGACAATTTGGCCGCGATCGGCACCGCTGCCGCGATGTGGACGGTGATCTACGCGGCCAATGCCGACCAGGTGCACAATCCGCGAGTGGCTTTCCGTCCGTTCGCCGACGGCGGCCTGAGCCTGCCGATTGCCGTAGCCCTGCGAGCCGGGACCGATTCGCCGAGCTCGAAGCTATTGCGCGATCTACTGGCGAAGTGAGCCGCCAACGATAAGCATTCGTTATCGCTGCGCGAACGAACTGGCCCTTGGTCGATGATCTTCGGTCGGGTGAACTGATAACAGGCCGCAGAACAAGCCGGAATCCACCGGATGTGGTCTGCCCCAACCCTTTCATTCAGGAGATCAGTCATGCCCATCGTCACCGTCCAGCAGGGTCCGCGCACCGTCGAACTCAAGCGGGATCTGGTCCGCCGGATCACCGACGCCTTCGTAGACGCTTACCAGATCCCGGCCGAAACCGTACAGGTGTGGATCCACGAGACCCCCGCCGACAGCTGGGGCGCGGCCGGACAGCTGACCGCCGACAAGAAATAGCCGACCGCAGGATGCCGAAGCCCGACCGATACCGTCGCGGTCATGCCGATCAAGCATGACTTGCGACGGCTACCGGTCGGGCCGGTGGTCCTGGTGTTGCTATCCGCGGGTGCGGGCGCCACGGACGCCCTGGTCTTCACCGAACTCGGCAAGGTATTCGCCAGCATCCTGACCGGCAATCTGGTGCTGCTCGGCACCGCCGTCGGGTTACCCAGCATCGAACTGACACCGCCGCTCACTGTGCTCGCTGCTTATCTCGCAGGTGTCGTGGCGGCCGCGCGCTGGTGTCGCGCGATACCGGCAGGGATACAGCGCACCGCACGCATCCGTCACTGCCTCGTGGGTGAGGCGGCGTTGGTGGTCGTCGTTGCCGCTATCGCTGTCGCGGCCGATGCGATCGGTGCTATTCGCATTGTTCTGCTAGCCGCGGCGGCCCTGGCCATGGGCGTTCAGTCGGCCGCGGTACTGGTCATCGATCGCGGATCACCGACCACCTACATGACGAGCACATTCACCGGCCTGGTCAGCGACCTCGCCGCGAGCCACCGTGCCGACCGACTTGCCGTTGCCCGAATCGCCGCTGTCGTCCTCGGTGCCGCTGCCGCTGCCGCACTCTATTCCGCAAGCGCCCATTGGGGTTTCGTCATCCCGGCCGCCCTGATCGCATCGGCGGCTAGCCTCGCATGCACCCGCTGGTGGCGTGATGCCGCGCTACCCGCCCGATCGACGTCGGACGAATAGCTACGCTGTCACGTCGGTCGCGGAATTCCGCGCGGGCAGACTGAATCAGTCGGTCGGATTCGGCTCGGGTGAATCCGGATCAAGGTGCTGCTGGAGGAACAAGATTTGCTGTTGTAGATGAAAGATTCGGCTCCGTGTGGTCCTGGTGTCCGGATGATCCGAACCGAGGATGCGCTCTTGGTCGGCGAGAAGTTGCTCGTTCTCGGCGATGGCGTGGCGCAAGTACGGGCCGTTGCGCATGGCCGCGATGGTGTTTCGGGTGGTGAGCGTATCGATGTGGTCTGCGCCCAAAATGCGTTCACGATCGATGACCACCTGCTCGAGCTCGGCGATGGCACGGTCGGGGTCACCGGACTCGCCATGCAAATGAGCGATGTTGTGACGGGTCTGCAGGGTGTCGGGGTGGTCTGGGCCGAGCGCGCGCAGGCGGTCCGCCAGCAGGCGTTCGAGTTCTGCTATCGCCCGAGGAATGTCACCGGTTTCGCCATGCAAGTAAGCGATGCTGTGGCGGGTGTTCAGAGTGTCGGGGTGGTCCGGGCCCAATACTGCGGACTGATCGGCGAGAATCCGTTCGTATTCGGTGGCGGCTCTGGCCGGTTCGTCGCTATCGCCATGCCAGTAGGCGAGACTGTAGCGGGTGGCGAGGGTGTCCTGATGGTTGGCACCGAGGATTCGTAGTTGATCGGTGAGTAGCTGTTCCAGTTCGGTGATGGCACGCGCGATGGCACGCGCGGCGGTGTCGTCGAGACCGACCATGCTCGAGTCGGGCGGCGCCGCGGTGACCAGCGGCAATCTCCTCGTCGGTGATGCTGGAATGAACCTCGATGAGCAGCCGGGCCAGCAACCACCCGCCCGCGAGTGTGCGCGAATGACCGATGATGGGGTTTTCTGCGGAAAAGCTGGTGGGCGTTTCCGCGAGCAACGCATCGATCCAGCGTACCCACAACTGTGGGTCGGCCGATTCGAGCTGGTGCCGAGTCGATTCGAACACCATGGCGGCGATGTCCTCGGCACTCGGCGGCAGGAGTTCGATGCGGTGCAGGTGCGCGAGCTCCGGTAGTTCCGCGACGCCGGTGCCCGCACGCACGCCGAGAATCACTCGCACATGGGTGAATTCGTCGCCGCGTGTCAGCTCGTACACGTGGCGGACGAGCTGTTCCCGGGTTCCCGCCTCGGGTTGATCCATGCCGTCGAAGACGATGGTGATCCGGCGACCGGGCATACGGAGCCGGGCCAGTGGCCGCTGGATCTCGATATCGAACAGGTCGCGTTCGGGATCGTCGGACTCATCGACGGCACGGGCTGCATCGATGAAACCGGGAACCCGGCCGGATAGCTGCGCGGATAGTTCGCCGGTTACCGATTCGATCGAGCTGCCGACCGTGAGAAACACTGCCGCCGTGACATATTCTGGAGCAATTGGTAGCCCGTCGACCAGACTCGGTCGAACGAGCATGGCCATCAGCGTGGACTTCCCGGACCCCGCCGGGCCGACGACCGCGCGCAGGCGGCGACCCCCGGTTTCGACGATCTCGGCGAGACGCTCACGAATGACATCGGTGAGCAAAAGTTCACGGGTGAGCTGGTCGACGAATCCAGCTGCGGGACGGCCGGTTACGGCGTCGCGCCGCCGCGCGGCATTAGGCACCAACCAGAGTCCGGGATCACCACCGGCGCTCGTCGACAACGCGCCGGACGTGAACGAAAGATGCTGCGGCTGTTGGCGTTTACACCCGGTGCCGATGGGCTCGACCAGATCGGATGGCAGTAGGTTCTCACCACGCAGCGGCAGTCCACAGGCGAAGGTGTCGACCATGGTCCGGGTGAAGCAGCCCGCATAGGCGGGATCCTCGCCGGAGGCGACGAGGAGTTCCATCCGCCCGAACGAGCCGGTGAGCATATCGGTCCAGCGGCGTGCCGCACCCTGTACGCCCTGCGCGGCCTCACACGCATCGATGAGCACGATCAGACCGTCGAGCGTGGATCGGTTGAGACTTTCCCGAATGCCCTGTGTCAGGTGGAAGGCGGTGCGGGAGCGAGGGAACTCCGGTGAGTCGTGCGCGAGTAGGAAGAAGTCCTCACCAGCGGTTGCCACGCCGTGCCCGATGAAGCTGATCAACAGTGTCGCCCGTTGCTCCGAAGCGGCGGCGAAAGCGTCGTCGATGGCGGCGTTCAACTCGTCGGCAGTCGGGTCGAGCACCGGTCCATGGTGCGCCGTGGCCGGTCGCCAGCCGCCAGCGGCGGTGAGATTCGCGTAGAGCTCGCCGGCCAACTCGCCCGGAAATCCGAGTCGAGGCAGTGCGGCACACTCGGACCCCACCACCAGCGCCAACCTACCGCCCATAGACGAAACATAGCGGAGCCGGGAGGATCCGTCGGCGGATACTCGGCTAGGGAACGGCGACGGTTTCGTCGCAGCTGTCGGGTGGATCGACCAATCCGCATTCGGCTGGTGGTCGGGTCGGGTGGTAGCTGGTGGGGACGCCTCCGGATTGGATGATGCCGCGGTAGGCGTCGACTGCGTCGGTGGGTTTGCGGGTGAGCGAGGGGTCGGTGTGGACGTCGACGGTGTAGAGGCCGAATCGTGGTGTGTAGCTGCCCCATTCGTAGTTGTCGGTAAGGCTCCAGTAGTTGTAGCCGACGACATTCATGCCGTCGGCCTTGGCGCGCTGGAGCCAGTAGACGGTGTCGCGGAGGTGGTCGGAGCGGGTGTAGCCGTCGGCGCGCGGTTTACCGTCCTCGGTGGGCATGCCGTTCTCCACGACATACAGTGGGCGGTCGGGAAACAACTGCGCGTAATGGCGCAGCGCGTAGTAGATGCCCTCGGTGTGAATCGGGAGTTCCCAGATCGCCGGACCCTCGTTCGAGCCACCCTGGACCGCTTTGTTCGTTTCCGGCAGGGGCGCGAAATAGTAATCGACGCCGATGAAATCGAGCTTATCGGCGATCCGGTCCACAAGCGGCTGATTCACCTCGGTCTCGGCGCCTGCGACATAGCCGAGATTGCTGGTGACCTGCGCGTCGGGCAGGTTCTGATGGATGGTGTCGTAGATCGCGTTGTGCGCCTGGGCGATTCGGTCCAGCATCGCGGGCGCCTCGTCCGGGGTGATGGCGCCGATGCGCAGTTCGGTGCCGATGTAGGCGGCGGGTTCGTTGAAGGTGACCCACAGTGGGTTGCGAGAGGCATAGCGGTTCACCACCTTTCGCATATTGGCCAGCCAATCCTCGACCATGCCCGGATTGCGCCAGCCGCCGCGATCGGCGGCCCAGCCGGGATACACCCAATGATCCAGGGTGAGCATCGGCCGCATACCGGCGGCGAGGATGCGCGTGATCACGTTGTCGTAGAAGCCGAATGCCGCCTCGTTCCAGGTATCGGGTTGCGGCTGTACCCGCGCCCATTCGATCCCGATTCGATACACCCGGACCCCGAGATGTGCGGCCAGGTTGATATCGGAGATGTAGCGCTTGTAGAAGTCGACCGAATTCTCGTAGTCGTCCCCGGCATTGCCGGTTTCGATATAGCGGGTCCAATTGCTGTCCGGCGCACGGCCTTCGGATTGGAAGCCCGATGATGCGACGCCCCAGAGGAATTCCCGGCCGAACGGTGCGATGGTGGCCTGTGCGGTCGGCATGGTGAGGCTCGGCAGCAGCAGCGCGCTCGCGATGATCGCGAGCCCGGCGAGGGCGCGGCGGCGCATCGGTGTTCGCATCGTGCTCCTGTCCCCATCCGGCACTGTTGGTCGTGCGCCACCTGGCGGGACCATGCCCCGATCGGTGATCCATCAGCGTAACTATCAGATTGCTGACATCTGGATAGGCGATCGGTGTGTCGTGATAAACGGTCAGAAGAACTGGGGATTCGTCGAGATTGCTATCTATTCGCGTAGTCAGCTCACCCGTCCGCCGATGCGGCGGGTCAGATCGTCAGCGGTGGACCGCACCTGGGCGGCGAGACCGGACCAATCGGCGGCACAGGGGATCTGCTCGCAGTGGTGCCGCAGCGTCACGCTGATCGCCGCGATCGGCCGATGGTCGTGATCGAACGCCGGATAGGCGACCGAGGCGAATCCGGCGGTGACATGTCCGTCCTCACTCGCCCAGCCGCGCAGACGCTCGGCGGCCAGGATGGTGCGCAGCGCCGCGAGGCTGGTCGGCCCGCGATCGGTGCGGCGTACGAAGGCTGCCGCCGACGGGAACAGCGCACGCACATGGGCGGCGGGTAGGTGCGCCAGGATCGCCCGCCCCGATGCGGTCAGCTGTGCGGGCAGGCGGACGCCGACATCGGTCACCAGCGTTTCAGGGCGTGCCGGGCGTTCTTTGATCAGATACAGCAGTTCATTGCCGTGCAGGACCCCGAGGTGCGCGTTGTGCCCGACCCGTCCGGCCAACTCGCGCAGCAACGGTCCGGCCACCCGCTCCAGCGGATCGTGGCGCAGATAGGCCGAACCCAGCTCGAAGGCGGCGATACCGAGGCCGTAGCGCCGTTCGGCGGGTAGCCGGGTGACGAAGCGGGCCTGCTCCAACTCGGCGAGCAGGTGATAGGTGGTCGAGCGGGGGATGTCGAGTTCGCGCGCGATCGTGGATGCGGAGACCGGTCCGGCCCGGGTAGCCATCAGCCGCAGCACGGCCAGGCCGCGCCGCAGCGCCGGGATGTCGCTGCTCGTTCCCATACCACTTCCTTGGATTGTCTCGGATACCAGACAGAACCTGGCCCAGCCTCATTCTCCACCCGCCCCTGTGGCGGTGGAATGGGCCTATGCCGGAAACCACGCAGTTACCTCCCGTGGAGCTGGACGGGCCGCTGACCGTCGAACGCATCGTCGCCGTTGCCCGCGACGGCGCGGAAGTTCGATTCAGCGAGGCCGCCGAGAAGCGGCTGACCGACGCGCGCCAGCATGTCGATGCGCTGGCGGCGGGCACGGTCCCGACCTACGGCGTCTCCACCGGCTTCGGCGCACTGGCCACCCGGCACATTCCGCCGGAGAGCCGGGCCGCGCTGCAGCGGTCGCTGATCCGCTCGCATGCCGCGGGAGCGGGTGCCGCGGTCGAGACCGAGGTGGTGCGCGCCATGATGCTGCTGCGGCTGCGCACGCTGGCCACCGGACATACCGGTGCGCGACCGGAGACGGCGCTCACCCTGGCTGCCTTGATCAATGCGGGCATAACGCCGGTGGTACACGAGTTCGGATCGCTCGGCTGCTCCGGCGATCTCGCGCCATTGGCCGCGGTCGCGTTGGCGCTGATGGGAGAGGGGGAGGTCACGGACTCCGCTGGAAAGGTGGTTATGGCGGCACAAGCCCTGCACGCCAAGGGAATCAAGCCGGTGACCCTCGCCGAGAAGGAAGGCCTCGCGCTCACCAACGGCACCGACGGCATGCTCGGCATGCTGGCGCTCGCGATCAATGACCTTCACCGATTGCTCGACGTCGCCGATATCACCGCCGCCATGAGCGTGGAGGCACTGCTCGGCACCGACCGGGTCTTCGCCGATGATCTACAGGCGCTGCGACCGCATCCGGGCCAAGCCCTCTCGGCACGGCGCATGGCGGACGCACTCGCGGGATCGGAAATCGTTGCCAGCCACCGGGGTCCGGACTGCAACCGGGTGCAGGACGCGTATTCGTTGCGTTGCGCACCGCAGGTGCACGGCGCCGCCCGCGACACCCTCACGCACGCCGAACTGGTCGCCGAGCGCGAAATGGCCTCGGCGATCGACAATCCCGTCGTGCTCGCCGATGGCAGACTGGAATCCAACGGCAACTTCCACGGTGCTCCGGTGGCGTATGTCCTGGACTTCCTGGCGATCCCGGTCGCCGATGTCGCGAGCATGGCCGAGCGGCGCACCGACCGGATGCTGGATGTCGCACGCTCGCACGGTCTTCCGGCCTTCCTTGCGGCCGATCCTGGGGTCGATTCCGGTCACATGATCGCGCAGTACACCCAGGCGGGAATCGTCAGCGAGCTGAAGCGCCTCGCGATGCCCGCGTCGGTGGATTCGATTCCGAGCAGCGCGATGCAGGAAGACCATGTGTCGATGGGCTGGTCGGCCGCGCGCAAACTGCGCAAAGCGGTCGACGGTCTGGCTACCGTGCTTGCCATCGAATATCTCACGGCTGCAAGGGCATTGGACCTGCGAGTGCCGCTGCGTCCTGGCCCGGCAACAGCCGCGGCCCTCGCTCTGCTTCGCACGAAGGTCGACGGCCCGGGACCGGACCGGCACCTCGCCCCGGAAATCGCTGCCGCAACCGAACTAATCCGCACCGGCGAACTGCTGGCCGCGGTCACACCCCACCTCGGCACCTCAGGAAAGTGAGCTCCCTTGACAACACCCGAAGCAATCCGCTTCCCGCACAGCGAATCGGGCTCGCCCACGTGGGCATACGAGGTCACCGGTAGCTATGCGACACCGACCTGCGGGTTGGACGGGAAATTCGTTGATATGGAGGCAATCCGATGACACGGACAGTGCGCGCGGCACGTGGCACGCAACTGACGGCCAAGAACTGGCAGACCGAGGGCGCGCTCCGGATGCTGCAAAACAATCTCGATCCCGAGGTTGCGGAGCGCCCGCAGGACCTGGTCGTGTACGGCGGTACCGGTAAGGCGGCGCGGAACTGGGCAAGCTTCGATGCGATCACTCGCACGCTCACCACACTCGAGGCCGATGAGACCCTGCTGGTGCAGTCGGGTAAGCCCGTCGGCGTATTCCGCACACACGAATGGGCGCCGCGGGTGTTGATCGCCAACTCGAATCTGGTGGGGGACTGGGCGACCTGGCCCGAGTTCCGCAGACTGGAATCGCTAGGCCTCACCATGTACGGGCAGATGACCGCGGGTTCGTGGATCTACATCGGCACCCAGGGCATTCTGCAGGGCACCTACGAGACCTTCGCCGCCGTGGCGGATAAGCGTTTCGGCGGCACGCTTGCCGGAACCCTCACACTCACAGCGGGATTGGGTGGCATGGGCGGCGCGCAGCCGCTGGCCGTCACCATGAACGGCGGTGTCGCCCTGGTCGTCGAATGCGATCCGGCGCGTGCCGAGCGGCGGGTGCACGACCGCTATCTCGACGAGATCGCCACCGATTTCGATGATGCGGTGCGTCGGGTCTCGAAAGCGCGCACGGAGCGAAAGGCATTGTCGGTCGGTCTGATCGGCAACGCCTGCGAGGTGCTGCCGAGGCTGTTGGCGGCAGGAGTAGAGATCGATATCGTTACCGACCAGACTTCGGCGCACGACCCGCTCGCGTACCTGCCGCGTGGTGTCGCACTCGAAGACTGGGCAGATTACGCCGCGAAGAAGCCCGACGAATTCACCGACCGCTCCCGCGAATCCATGGCCGAACACGTCGATGCGATGCTCGGTTTCCTCGATCGCGGTGCCGAGGTCTTCGACTACGGCAATTCGCTGCGTGGCGAGGCGAAACTCGGTGGCTGCGAACGGGCCTTCGACTTCCCGGGATTCGTGCCCGCCTACATCCGGCCGCTGTTCTGTGAGGGCAAGGGGCCGTTCCGTTGGGCCGCGCTCTCCGGTGATCCGGCGGATATCGCCGCGACCGATCGCGCCATGCTGGAACTGTTCCCGGAGAACGAATCGCTGCGCCGCTGGATCGCCATGGCCGGGGAACGCGTTGCCTACCAAGGGCTTCCGGCCCGCATCTGCTGGCTCGGCTACGGTGAACGGCATCTGGCCGGACTCCGCTTCAACGAGATGGTCGCCAACGGCGAGTTGCAGGCACCGGTGGTGATCGGCCGTGACCACCTCGACTCCGGCAGTGTCGCCTCGCCGTATCGCGAAACCGAGGCCATGGCCGATGGATCCGATGCCATTGCCGACTGGCCACTGCTCAACGCACTGGTCAACACCGCTTCGGGCGCGAGTTGGGTGTCGATCCACCACGGTGGTGGCGTCGGCATGGGCCGGTCCATCCACGCCGGACAGGTCTGTGTCGCCGACGGAACGGCGCTGGCCGGACAGAAGATCGAGCGCGTGCTCACCAATGACCCCGGTATGGGCGTCATTCGGCATGTTGATGCCGGGTACGAGCGGGCCGGCGCGGTTGCCGAGGAGCGCGGCGTGCGAATCCCGATGCAGGAGAACAAGTGACAGCGAACGGACTGCTCGCCGAAATTGCCGATGTGGGCCGGGATACGCGGCGCGGCGGATACTCCCGGCACGCCTTCGACCGTGCCGAACTGGAATTGCGTGACTGGTTCATCGAGCAGGCGGCCCGGCGCGGTCTGGATGTGACGACCGACCGCAACGGGAACATCTGGGCGTGGTGGGGCAGGCCCGGTTCCGGTGCGGTGGTCACCGGGAGTCATCTGGACTCGGTGCCCGGCGGCGGCGCGTTCGACGGCCCGCTCGGGGTGACGAGCGCACTCGCCGCCGTGGATATCTTGCGCGCCAAGGGTTTCACTCCCGCGAAGCCGCTTGCGCTATTGGTGTTCGCGGAGGAGGAGGGCGGACGTTTCGGGGTGCCGTGTCTGGGATCCAGGCTGCTCACCGGTGCCATCGACGCCGACCGCGCTCGCGGACTGCGCGACGCCGCCGGGATCACCTTCGCCGAGGCCGCGGCCAAAGCGGGCCAGGACCCGGAGCGCTTCGACGCTGATCCCGAAGCGCTCGCCAGTATCGGCTGCTTCGTCGAATTGCATGTCGAACAGGGACGCGGGCTGATCGACCTGGACAGCGCGGTCGCCACCGGCAGCAGCATCATCGCGCACGGCCGCTACCGGTTCTCCTTCATCGGACAGGGCAACCACGCGGGCGCGACCCGCATGCCCGACCGCCACGATCCGATGCTGCCCGCGGCCGCCGTGATCGCGGCTGCCCGCCGGGTAGCCGCGGCCACCGACGATGCCAGAGCCACCATCGGCAAGCTGATACCCACACCGGGCGGCACGAATGTCATTGCCTCGACGGTGGATCTGTGGCTGGATGCGCGCGTCGCCGGAGATGGACGCACCGCCGCATTGGTGGAAGATATCGCCGGATTCGCGCGTGAGGCCGCGGCCGCCGAGGGCTGCGAGGTCACCGTGACCGAGGAATCCTATTCGGACGATGTCGTTTTCGACGAGACTCTGCGGAGCCGAATGGACGCGGTACTCGGCGGCGTGCCTGCCCTACCGACCGGCGCGGGGCACGACGCGGGCATTTTGGCCGCGCACGTGCCGTCCGGCATGCTCTATGTCCGCAATCCGACCGGTATCAGCCATGCGCCGCAGGAGTATTCGGAACCCGCGGACGTGGACTTCGGTGCCGAGAGCCTGGCTCGTGTGCTCGAGGACTTGGCGAAATGAGCGCTGAGCGCTGGACACAGGTGCAGGTGTCGGATCGGCGTGACCGGAATCCGATGTGCGGGAGTTCGGTCGAATGAGCGTCTATTGGGCCGAATATGCCTGGCTACCGGACGGATTGGCCGAACGGGTGACGATCGATGTCGCCGGATCGACGATCCGATCGGTAGCCCGAGGAACCGAGTCCAACGGAAACGTGCTGCGCGGCTTGACCATTCCTGGTTTCGCGAACGCGCACTCACATGCCTTCCATCGTGCCTTGCGCGGGCGTACCCACCATGACCAGGGCTCGTTCTGGACGTGGCGGGAACGGATGTACGCGGTTGCAGATCGACTGGATCCCGACTCCTATTACCGGCTCGCGCGCGGGGTGTACGCGGAGATGGTGCTCGCCGGATACACCAGCGTCGGCGAGTTCCACTATCTGCATCACGCCCCCGGCGGCGTGGCGTATACCGATCCGAATGCGATGAGTGCGGCCCTGGCCGCGGCGGCGCAGGAGGCCGGAATTCGGCTTACTCTGCTCGATACCTGTTATCTCAGTGGCGGATTCGGTCGACAGCCGGACGAACACCAGCTTCGCTTCAGTGACGGTGATGCGGAGGCTTGGGCCGAGCGTGCCGCCGCGTTCAAACCGGAGTCGGAACTGGTGCGCACCGGTGTGGCCGCACATTCGGTGCGCGCGGTGCCTCCGCGAGCACTGGCCGTGGTCGCCCGACAGGCCGGCGGTCGGCCGGTGCACGTCCACCTGTCCGAGCAACCCGCCGAGAATCGTGATTGCCTTGCTGCACACGGGCTTACGCCGACCGCGCTGTTGGCGGACAACGGGTTGCTCGGGCCGGATACGGTGGCCGTGCATGCCACACATATGAGCACCGCCGATATCCAGATGCTGGCCGCGGCAAAGTCGCGGGCATGCTTCTGCCCGACCACCGAACGCGATCTCGGCGACGGCATCGGTCCCGCCCGCGAACTTCTCGACGCCGGAGTCCGGCTGTGCCTCGGCACCGACAGTCACGCGGTCGTGGACGGCTTCGAGGAGTGGCGTGCGCTGGAGTTGAACGAACGTCTCGCCTCCCACACGCGCGGACGATTCGAGATCGCGGAGTTGTTCGGTGCGGCGACAGATCACGCATCTATCGGCTGGCCAGAGGCAGGCCGCATCGAAGCGGGCGCGGCGGCCGATCTGGTCACCGTCGATCTCGACTCGATCCGGACCGCGGGCACCGAACCAGCGGCCGCACTGTTCGCCGCTTCGGCCACCGATATCCGCGAGGTGCTGATCGCCGGGCGGCAGGTGGTCTCCGAAGGCCGCCATGCGCTGATGGAAAGCCCCGAAAACCTTTTACGAGAAGAGATTCGGGCCTTGTGCTCACCCTGATCGCACGTGGCGACGAAGAGACCGGAATCTCCACCGACAGAAAGGGCACCGTGTCGACCCTCATCACTGGTATCGGCGAGCTGACCACCAACGCACCGGACGGCCCACTGCACAATGCCGCAGTTGTGCTCGAGGATGATCGGTTCGCCTGGATCGGTCCGGCGAAATCCGCACCCGCCGTCGATAATCGGGTCGATATCGGCGGCCGCGCCGCGCTGCCGGGCTGGGTCGACAGCCACACCCACCTGGTCTTCGCCGGTGATCGCACCGCCGAATTCGAGGCCAGAATGGCCGGTCAGCCCTACCGTGCCGGTGGTATCGCGACAACCGTGGCCGCCACCAGAAGCGCCTCGGACGACCAGCTTTCGGCCAACCTGCGTCGCCACGTCACCGAGGCCTACCGCCAGGGTACGACGTGCCTGGAGACCAAGACCGGATACGGCCTGAGCGTGCCCGACGAGGCACGCTCGGCCCGCATCGCCGCCGCCATCGCCGACGAGGTGACTTACCTCGGCGCACACCTGGTGCCGCCCGGTGCCGATGCCGAAACCTACGTGGACCTGGTCTGCGGCGATATGCTCGACGCGGTCGCACCGCATGTGCGCTGGGCCGATGTCTTCTGTGAGACAGGCGCTTTCGACGAGGATCAGTCCGATCGTGTCCTGCGCGCGGCCGCCGCACGCGGCCTCGGTCTGCGCGTACACGGCAACCAATTGGGCACCGGCCCCGGTGTGCAACTGGCCGTCCGCCACGGCGCGGCCAGCGTGGATCACTGCACCTACCTCACCGACGCCGATATCGAGGCCCTCGCCGCCTCGGACACCGTCGCCACCGTCCTGCCCGCCTGTGACCTGTCCACCCGCCAACCCCTCGCTCCCGCCCGCGCACTGCTCGACGCGGGCGCGACCGTCGCCCTTGCCACCAATGCCAATCCGGGAAGTTCCTACACCACATCGATGGCCTATTGCGTCGCAACGGCCGTACTCCAGATGGGCCTCTCGATCGCCGAAGCGGTGTACGCGGCTACCGCAGCGGGCGCGAAAGCGTTGCGCCGCAACGATGTCGGGGTTGTCGAGGTCGGTGCCCGAGCCGACCTTCAGGTGCTCGACGCCCCCTCGGTCACCCATATTGCCTACCGTCCAGGCGTCCCACTGACGCTGGCCGTCTGGCGTTCGGGCCAACGCATACCGAAGGCTGAATGGACAGGTGCCGCAGGATGACCCAGTGCGGCCTATGAGTTTTCGAGCGAGCGTAGCGCGGCATCCACGAGAGTCGCCGCCGTGCGGGCACATACCTCGACGGCAGCATCAGGCTCGAGCCCGCGCACATCGATCAGCACGATGAACGCCTCCCAGCCAACCACGAGCGCGATAGTCGACACGAGATCGTCGAACTGCGGCTGGGACATGCGGACACGCAATGGTTCGAGCGCCCATTCGATCCAACGCACCCGGCGATGGCCACGTCGTGGTGCGTCCTCCGTGGGCGGGTCGACGGTGAGCTTCACCAACCGCCGCCCCATCGGTAGCAGCTCGGTGATCTCCGCACCCATCGCCCGCACCAGTTCGGCGATGCGCACGCGCGGGTCCGCGGAATGGATATTCGTCAGCGCCTCATCGGTATTCGCGCTGAGCAGGCCGATGGTGGCGTCGAGCATCAACTGGTCGAGAGTGGGGAAATGCAGGTAGACGGTGCGTCTGGACACGTCCGCAGCGGCGGCGATGTCGTTCACCGAGGGTTCGACGCCGCGGTTCAGCAGTGTCATGGAGGCGTCGACGATGGCTTTGCGGGTGCGTCGGCGCTGGGCGACGCGGCCCGAAGTGAGCTGGGCGGTTTCCTCGACCTGGGTGATCTCGCTGACCCGGGCGCGTTGCTCGGTCATTCGCTGCGTGTCCTCCGCGTGACATCTTGACAGTGTTGCCTCGGCCAAAACTATACTAAGTTGCACTTATTGCACAGGAGTGCATTTAGTATCGGGAGGAACTAAATGACTATCGGGGATCTTCTGTCTGCGCTGGAGCAGGTGTTATGAGCCGCCGGGCGGCCGAGCCGCCGGGTTGTGATACCCACGACATGGTGCTGGTGCACCGGGTGTTTCGACGCGAATTCCGTTTGCTGGCAGACATTGTCGAGGCGACCTCGCCCATGGATGCCGAACAGGTAGCGCGGGTGAGCGCACATGCGCGCGAGATGCTCGCCGCTCTGCATCATCATCACAGCAATGAGGACGAGCTGGTTTGGCCGAAACTGCGTTGGGCGGAACTGGATTCGACGCTGATCGATCTCATGCAGACCCAGCACGAAGAGGTCGATGCGCTCATGCGCCGCGTCGATTCCGAACTGTCCGAGTGGGAACATCAGGGCGGTGCGGAGACGGCGGATCTGCTGGTCGAGGGGCTACGTCGACTACACGAGGCGCTCACCGAACATCTTCGCCTGGAGGAAGATTCGGTACTACCGATCGTGGCCGAGACCTTGACCGAGTCGGAGTGGGCCGAGCTCGGCAAGCGCGGTATGGCGTCGTTTTCGAAGGGGCGGGCCCTGGTATTCCTCGGTCATATCGCCGAGGAGGCCGATGAGCGCGAGTGGTCGGTATTCGCCGGACATATCCCGGCTCCCGTCCGGCTGCTGTATCGGATGTTCGGCCGCCGTGGCTACGCCAGGGAGACCGCACTGCTGCGCCGCGATCTGCGCTCAGTCGGAAAGGTTGTCAAATAAGGGAACTCAGCGCGCCGGGAAGCGGACGATCCGATCATCACCGGCACGGACGTCACCGCGGCCGTCCGTGTTGGAGGTGGTCAGCCACAGTGCACCGTCCGGGGCAATTGCCACCGTGCGCAGGCGGCCCAGGTCGGGCACTTGGGCCTGCGGTGTGCCCAGTGTGCCGTCGTGCAGTGGAACCGTCCACAATCGCTCGCCGCGCAAAGCCGCGACATAGAGGGTGTCGCCGGAGATGGCAATGCCGGACGGCGATGCCTCCGAAGGCTTCCAAATGACTTCGGGGTCGGCGAATCCCCGATCGGTGCCGCCTTTGCCTTCGACGATCGGCCAGCCGTAGTTGCGACCCGGCTCGATCAGATTGATCTCGTCGAAGGCGTTCTGACCGAACTCCGCGGCGAAGAATCTGCCTGCCCGATCCCAAGCCAGACCTTGCACATTGCGGTGCCCCAGGCTGTAAACCGGCGAACCGGACGTCGGATTGCCCGGTGCCGGAGCGCCATCGGGTGTCAGCCGGAGGATCTTGCCATTGGGGCTCGCCGGATCCTGAGAGCTGGCGCCCTGCCCCGCATCTCCGGTTCCGACATACAGCATGCCGTCGGGCCCGAACGCGATCCGGCCGCCATTGTGGTTCCCTGCCTTGGCAATACCGGCGAAGATGACCTCCGGTTGCCCGTCGAGCCGGAACCGCACGATCCGATTGTCCTCGGCAGCGGTGAAATACGCATAGACATACTGTGTTTCGGCATAGTCCGCCCCGACGGCAAGCCCGAGCAGACCACCCTCGCCGCGCGCGACCACACCCGGAACCTCGTACACCTGCTCGGGCTCGCGTCCAGGCACCACCCGCATAATTCGGCCGGTATCCCGCTCCGCGACCAGGGCCCCACCTTCGGGCAGGAAGGCCAGTCCCCACGGCACGTCGATACCGTGCACGATTTCCTCCCCCGCGGCCAGATCCGGCACACCCGATGGCGTGCTCGGCGCGGTGCTCGTGACAATGTCCGGCCCGGCGCCGGAATCGCTGCCGCATCCGGCCACCGCGCCGATCATCAGCACGGCGATCGCGATCCCGATGAATCTACGCATGCGTATCCCTCCGACTGATCATTCGGCGGTGCTGTCTCGATCGTGCCTGCTCGTGCGTCGGCCCGCCAACTGCCGCGACGTCGCGGGCTACTGTCGAGGGCGGGATCCACCATGGGAGGGAAGATCAATGCGAGGTGACCGGGCTGGTCGGTCGCGAGGGTGTCGATCTGCTCACTGTCGATCCGCGTGGCGTGGTGCGGGAGGCGAGTGCCATCGCGAAGCTGTCCTGGGCGGCGGCCATCGAGCGAGCTCGCGCGCGTCGACGGTTCGGCAAGCGTTAGTTGCTGCCCGCGATCAGCACCGCGACAAGGGCGATCGCTCCGGGCAGCGCTTGGACGAACAGGATCCGACGGTTCGCGGTCGCCGCGCCGTAGACCCCGGCGACGACAACGCATGCGGTGAAGAAGATCATCGCGGCGAATCCGACCGGGTCCGAGGCGATGATGCCCCAGATCAGACCGGCCGCCAGGAAGCCGTTGTAGAGGCCCTGGTTGGCGGCAAGAACCTTGGTCTGCTCGGCGAATTCGACGGTGCTGCCGAAGGACGCGCGTACCCGCGGCGTGGTCCACAGGAACATCTCCATGACCAGGATGTAGATGTGCAGCAACGCCACCAGGCCGACCAGCACCTCGGCTACTACGCGCATTCGAATGATCCCTTCACACGGATACAGCTCGTTGTCGGTCCACAGGATGGACGATCGGTGTCGGAAGCGTCGGAAGGCGCGCCCGACGAAGCACGCCCGTTAGTTCTTGTGCAGATTGCCGGTGACATCGCCGAGCACACCGCTGAAACCGCCGCTGAAGCTGTAGGTGACCGAACCGTCGGGTTGCAGGATGACCTTCGAGGTCGACCCCTCGTCCATACACCCGCTCGCACCGCCGCTGAGCCGTGCCACGAAGGTGAGCTGGGTGTCGGTGGCATTGGTCAGACGTTCGGCGCGTTCGCAACGGCTGCGCGATGCCTGGCCGGTATTGGCCGAGGTGGCGATCTCCTCGCCGACTTTCCCGTCGTGAATGGTCAACTCGATATCGAAGGTGGCGAGCGCATCCCGTGCGGTGCCGGTCCACTTGCCGACGAGCGCTTCGGGTACCGCCGAGTCCGTGGCCGCTGCCGAAGTGCTCGTCGCGGAGGTCTGCGTCGTTGCGGTGGTCGTGGGAGCGACGGAGGTGACCACCGCCGAAGTGCTAGCCGTCGCGGCGGAATCGGAGGACTTGTCGGTCAGCTGCGTCCCGATGAGGAATGCGCCGCCCGCGACGATGAGCCCGACCACCACGGCCGCGACGATCCATGCGGTCCGACGTGAACGACTCTTCGGTGCGGGCGGCGGGTAGTAGTAGGCGGGTTGCGGCCCCGACTGGTCCTGCGCAGGCGGATACGGCGCGTACACACGGCTCGAATTCGCTTGCGGCCCAGGAGGTCCGGATTGCCATCCGGTATTTCCAGAGTGCCAAGCCACCGTATCGGCCGCAGGCCGGGACAGTGTGTGGGGCCCCGAATTCGATTGTGGCAACGGCCGCGAAATCGTCGCCGCCGACCGCGCCGGATCCGGTCCGACCGCCTCGACCGGCCCGGATTCCAGATCGAGCAGCGCAACCGCCCGCCTGCTCACCTCTTCGAGCACCGGCGCCGGCAGCCAGCCGCCGCGTTCCGGAACCCCGAGTTCGGCAAGCTGATCGAGCAACTGCTGTGGTGTCGGGCGCGCCGCCACATCCTTGGTCAGGCACGCCGCGATGAGCGGCCGCAGCCGGTCCGGCACGGCCGTCAGCCGCGGCTCCTCGTACACCACCCGATACAGCATCTGCACGGTCTCGCCTGCGCCGAACGGCCCCTGCCCGGTCGCCGCGTAGACGAGCACGCCGCCGAGTGCGAATACATCACCTTCGGGTCCCATGGTCGGTCCGACCACCTGCTCCGGACACATGAATCCCGGTGAGCCGATGACATTTCCGGTGGTCGTCAATGCGCTGTCCTCGGCACCGCGCGCGATGCCGAAGTCGATCACCTTCGGACCGTCCACGGCCAGCAGCACATTGGACGGTTTCAGATCGCGATGCACGATCCCCGCACCGTGCACGGCGATCAATGCCTCGGCCAGACCGTGCGCGAGCACCAGCAGCGTGTTCTCGCTGAACGTGCCGAACTGCTCGACCGCATCGGTCAACGAGAATCCGGCCACGTAGCCGGTCGCCAGCCACGGCGGCGTCGAATCCACATCCGCGTCGAGCACCGGCGCGGTGAACTTCCCGCCGACCCGCCGCGCCGCGGTGACCTCGCGCCGGAACCGCTCCCGGAACTCGTTGCCGATCAGATCCGGCCGGATCACCTTCACCGCGACGGTGCGGCCACCCGCGCTGCGCCCGAGGTACACCCGGCCCATACCGCCCGCGCCGAGCAGGCCGAGTAGCCGGTAGTCCCCGATCCGCGTGGGATCGTCTGTGCCGAGCGGTCGCATCGCGAACTGGGGTCCTCTCACCTGACGTCGAACACGCAAAGGCTACCCAGGCCGTGCTCGGTTCCCCTAGCCGGTGGCGGCCGGAATCGGTGTGGGAGCCGCGCGGCGCAACTGCCGCGCCAATAAGTATGCGGCGATGGCGGCGGGAACATTCATCAGCACCCCGTAGACCGCGGGCGGCACCGCCATCTGCGAATTGTGCAGCACACTCGAGGCGACCGCGATGGCCAACGCGCCGTTGTGGATGCCGATCTCCATCGCCGAGGCGATCGCCTGATCGGTCTGCACCCGGAACAAGCGCGGCACGGTGTACCCGATGACGAAGCTCAGCGTCGACAGCAGCAGGCTGAGGGTGGCGAGCTTGCCGATGTTCTCGGTCAGCGTGTCGAACTCGCGCCCCACCGCCGCCACTACGACCAGCAGCAGCACCACCGCCGAGACGATCTTGACGTTCTTGCGCATCCGCTCGGCCCAATCGGTGAACCGGCGATGCACCCACATCCCCACCGCGACCGGGACCAGCACGATCGCGAACACCTGGGCGAACTTATCCGGCCGCAGCCCGATCGCGGCGTCATCGTCCATGAACAGCGTGAACGACAGCGTGACCACCAGCGGCAGGGTGAAGACGGCGAGAATCGAATTGATCGCCGTCAACGTGATATTCAGCGCCACATTGCCACCGGCGATATGGCTGAACAGATTCGCCGACGGCCCGCCCGGCGAGGCGACGAGCAACATCACCCCGACGGCCAGCGCACCCTCGAGCCGGAACAGATAGACCAGACCCAGGCAGATCGCGGGCAGCACGATCATCTGGCACACCAGCGCGACCACCGCCGCCTTGGGATACCGCAGCACCCTGGCGAAATCGTCGACGGTCAAGGTCAACCCGAGTCCGAACATCACCAGCGCCAGGGCCAGCGGTAGGAACACGGCGAAAATCGTTGAACCCATTCAGATCTCCTCATCAGGACTCGGACGGATGTCGACGTTATCGACTCACCGCCCGGGCAGCGACCCCACCCGTGGGAGCCCGGCCGCGGCGACCGCCGGATTCGACGATGCGATGATGATGCGCGGAGCGCGATCGAGAAACCGTCCGACCTGAAGGGGCCTTCCCTCGATGCAGACCTATCGGCTCGTTTTGCTCACCCTCGGTATCGGACTCACCTGTGTGACCGGATGCGGCTCGGGCGATAACGGCGGCCGGATAACCGATTTCGACCCGACCACCACGGTGGCGACCACGTCGAGTGCCGCGCCGACGGTGAAATGCGGCGTCGACCTGACCGCGCCGGTGATCGGTTCCGCCATCGCGACGCTGCCCATCGATCCGATCACCAAGGTGCCGTGGTCCACTGATCCGGCCGGATTCGAGGGCACCTTCGATCCGTGCGTCACGCTGTCGGCCGTGATCATTACGGTCGAGGGCGCGACCGGCAGTTCGCCGAATCAAGTGCTGCTGTTCCACAGGGGCGAATTCGTCGGTACCGGCACGCGGGAGAGTCTCGGGTTCACTTCGCTGGATCCGGGGCATACGACCGATGACACCGTCGGCGTGGTCTACAAGACGCCCGGCAGCTGCAATGCCTGCCCCGACGGCACGCTCACGCCGGTCCAATTCCATTGGGATGGAAAGCAAGTCCAGACGATCGGGACGCCGCCGAGATAACGTCATCGCATTAAGCGATCCAGGGCAGCGTTCAGCTCGGCGGCCGGATCGCTCGACAGGCTCGGCATACGCCAGGCAATGATCTGATCGGGGCGCACGAGCAGTGCGCCGGTGGGGGAGAGGCCGACGGTGTCGGGCCAATCCTGGTCCAGCTCATGGATTTCCAGCGGTAGATCGGTCTTCCATGCGGTGCCTGCCGGGCCGACCAGGAGAGCGCAGGACATTCCGATGAGGTCGAGTGTGGAGCGACCGTCGGGTAGTCGGCGATGAGGCAGGCGAGTGCCGGGTTGGCCGGTGAGATCGAGATGCGCCATGGTGTGCGGGCTGCCGTCGTCGATGAGCGCACCCGCGCGGTAGCGATTGCCCAGGATCAGGGCGATCGGATCGGCGAGTGGTGTGGCCTCGGTGGCTTCGCGATTCATGGTGCGCAGGTCGGCGGTGCGGATGCTCGACTGGTCGGCGATGTACCAGCCGACCGGGCGGCGTTCGGCGTGGTAGGTGTCCAGCAATGCCGGATCGGCCTCGTCGCGCAGGACGGCCGCCAACTTCCAGGCGAGATTGTGCACGTCCTCGATGCCGGTATTCGCGCCCGCGGCGGCGAAGGGCGGCATGACATGAGCGGCGTCACCGGCCAGGAAGACGCGGCCCGCACGGTATTGCTCGGCAACGAACATCCCCGGCTCCCAAGGCAATACGCTGAGCAGCTCGATCGGCATATCGGGAACACCGATGGCCGTTCGCAATACGCTCGGCCATTCATCCAGGGGACGGTCGACTCCCTCGGTGGTGGTGAATATCCAGCGCTGTGAGCCGTCGATCGAGGCGAAAGCTCCTGGCGCATCGGCATTCTCGATCTGGCAGAGGTTGAATTCGCGGCCGCGCACCAGCTCGGCGAGATCGGCGCGGAAGTAGACATTGACGGCTCGGCCGAGCGTGCCACGACCATCGTGCGGAATGCCGAGCCGCTCGCGGATCGGACTCGAGGCGCCGTCGGCGGCAATCAGATAGTCCGCGCGCAACCGCTGGACCGTGCCGTCGGCGGCGCGAATCGTGGCGGTGACGCCCTCGGGCTCGTCGGCGAAGTCCGTGAGTTCGACGCCGAACCGCACATCGCAGCCGCGTGCCACGGCGATGCGCCGCAGCACCGGCTCCAGCCGATCCTGGGCACACAGGCAGGCGGTGGCCGGGGTGATGGCCGACCAGTCCGGCACCCCGCCGGGCAGCGTGAAGGGAATCCGTTCGGCCAGCGCGAGCGTCGGACCCGCCGCGAAGTGCTGGTACGCCGTGAGGTCGCGCGCCGCATCCAGCACCTCCTCGGCAATGCCGAGCTGGCCGAACAGTTCCATGGTCCGGATATTGATGCGCCGGGCTTTGGGCTGCGGCGAGGTGGTCGGCCTGCGTTCGACCAGCACCGTTGCGATGCCCTGTCGGCGCAGGAACAGCGCGGCCGACAGTCCGACCAATCCGCCGCCGACGATGAGAACACGAGGTGCGTGTACGTTGTACAGCATGTGTACTTTGTACACGAATGGTTGAATGCCCGGCAAGGAGGTGGCAGTGAGGGAGGATCCGTCGCCGCCCGGACCGTTGATCTGGTCGCTACCCGAACCGCCGGGCCGCCCGACCACGACGCTGAGCCGGGCGAGCATCCTGCGTGCGGCATTGACCACGGCCGATGCCGAGGGCGCGCGGGCGCTGACCATGCGGCGGATCGCCACGGCGGTCGGTGCGTCCACGCCGATGTCGCTGTATCGCTATGTCGGCAGCAAGGACGGGCTGGTCGACTTGATGATCGACGCCGTCTACGGCGAGATTCCGCTACCCACAACACCTTCGGGCCACTGGCGTACCGCGCTCGAAGAGCTTTCGCTGGCTACCTGGTCGGTGATCCAGCGCCACCTCTGGTTCGGTGAACTCGTGCACACGCGCCCGCCCCTCGGGCCGAACGCACTGCGCTACTTCGACTTCCGCTTCGCCCTCTTGGAGCCCCTCGATATCGGCGCCGACGATATGACGCTGATCACCGCCGCCGTCGACGGTCATCTCATCGGCGCCGCACTGCAACTCGCCGAGGAGAACCGCATGCGGGCCCGTTCCGGACTGCACACCGACGACGAGTTGGCCGCCGCCGCGCAACCGATGCTGGCACCGATCCTCGCCGGCGGTCGCTATCCGGCCTTCGCCCGCTGGCTCGCCGCGCGCACCTCCGCTGGCGGAGTAGACCCCGTCGAGTGGACGCTGACCAGCCTGCTCGACGGCATCACGGATCGCCTCGAACTGCCGAAATAACTCAGTTCGCGGATTCGTCCATCGGCAAGATAATGACCTCGCCGCCCAGGCCTCGGAAGTGGAGGCGTGTACCTGTGGGGCGGAGCGCGGATCGGTAATTCGACATAGATCGGTCACGGTTCGGTCACGCAGTGTGGTGGGTCCAGCGAGTCTGCGGGGAATTTCGACGAACCGAACGGACCGTACCTAGCGGAATATTCGCCAATAGGTTGCTATGGTCGTCGCGCGTCAAATCGGGCGATCTTGTCTGCATGCTGCGTACCAGTCGAGAGGGGATCACGAGTTGTCGGGGCATGGAGTGGCACCTGCGCTTATGCGTTTTATTCGACTGGCGACCGTGGTCGCGGCCGTGGTGGCACTGGCCTCGAGTGGCGGCGGCTCCGCGACCGCCGAGCAAAGCATCGACAGCACCCTCGGCGAGCGATGGACCGCTATGCACGACGGCCCGCAGCAGTATCCCGATATCCATATCGACTGGGACGTCCCGATTCGCATGAGCGACGGGGTCGTGCTCAAGGCCAATGTGTATCGGCCCGTCGACGCGGCGAACAAGGTGGTCGGCCAGCCGTTGCCGACGATCGTGAATCTCACGCCGTACACCAAACTCATGAGCAATCTGGTCGATTCGGCGTTCGCCGCGCCCGGACTGCGGCCGTTCACCATGGACATGGTCCGGCGCCTCAATCTGTCCGGCACACCGATCAGCGGATTCGGCGACCTGATGCAGGCACTGGACGGCGGCATGATCCAGACTGTGCTCGGCATCGACCGCAATCTCATCCGCAGCGGGTACACGCTGGTCGTCACGGACGTCCGCGGCACCGGCTTCTCCCAGGGCAACTGGAACACGCTCGGCAAGCGTGAACAATTGGACACCCGCGAGGTGATCGATTGGGCGGCGAAGCAGCCGTGGTCCAACGGCACTGTCGGTATGAGCGGTGGCTCCTATGCGGGCATCAATCAACTGCGTGCGGCCGAAAACGCCCCTGCCGCACTGAAAGCCATCTTCCCGGTGGAGGCGGGCAGCGACCTGATGCGCGATGTCGTCGCGCCGGGCGGCGGTATCGGTACGACCTTCCTGCCACTGTGGTTGAACAATGTGAACCAGGCGAAGTTGATTCCCGACGTGCAGTCCATGCTCAACGGCACCTTCGACTGGAAATGGCTCCAGGCCAGGATGGCCGATCCGGCAACCAATTCCGATCTGCTGGCCCAGGCGCTGCTGACCCCGTCGCTGGACCGGGTACCGACGACACTGGCCGCCGCACTCGACGACGACAGTGAATTCCGGCAGGGGATTCTCGGACATCCCGACCGAATCACGGTGCCCACCTTCATGTATGGCGGCTGGCACGACATCTTCGCCAATAGCGCGGCCAAACTCTACAACGTGATCCCACTGCCGCAGGCGAAGAAGCAGTTGCTGATCGGCGATACCTATCATGCGAATCCGGGTGCCGGAACCGGTGCGGCCGGCGCGCCGCCGCGGCTGGATGTGCTGCAGCGGGTGTGGTTCGACAAGTGGCTCAAGGGCATCGATAACGGCATCGGCGACTTCGGGCCGATCACGCTGTGGGAGCAGGGCTCGGGCTGGAAGACCATGGGGCAGTTCCCGGAATCCGGTGTCACGCATCGCCGTGTCTACCTGTCCTCGGCGTCGAGCGATACCGCCGAGCATTCGGTGCACGACGGCTCGCTGTCCTCGACGAAGCCGAATGAGCGCATCGCGCTGCAGGTGTCGCCGGGGGTGACCATGGCGTGCTCACGCGATGCCGCTCAGGGATCCGCCGGTCTAGCCGCGCCATTCGATATCTGCGCCAAGGACTCTCGCGTCGCCGAGGGCAACGGGCTGACCTTCACCAGTGCGGAGATGAGTGCGCCGACGGTGATCTCCGGGCCGATCAATGTGCACCTCAATGCGGTTCACGATGCGACGGACGGCTATTGGGACGTCACCGTCAACGATGTCTCGCCCGACGGCACGTCGACCGTGTTGACCACCGGCCAGCTCACCGCGTCGCTGCGTGCGGTGGACGAGGCGCGGAGTATGCGCTCGGCGAGCGGCGATTACACCGCGCCGTACAACCCGATCACCCTGGAGAGCATGCTGCCCGTCGTGCCGGGAAAGCCGATGACGCTGGATATCGCGGTCATCCCGACGCAGGCCGTCTTGTTGCCCGGCCACCGGCTGCGGGTGGATGTGTTCGCCGGAAACGTGCCGAAGGCATTGGCTTTTCGGCCGATGCTCAACGCCACCGAACTCAAGACGCAATACCTGCGGCTCGATCCGGATGCGCCCAGCTTCGTCAATCTGCCAACGGACCGGCCCATCGCCTGAAATGTGGCGAAAAGCTTGACGTAGGCGGGTTGCGCAAGTTATTCTATAAATGGGAAGCAATTCAGCGCGGGTTCGACGTAGCCCAAAAACATTGACTCCTATTCTGATTCCGCACTCGACATTCAGTGAGTGCGAGTGTAATTTTGGACGTTGCGCTGGTTGCCTCCTGTCCACCTCACGAACCAATCGTTGTAAACATCATCCGCTGTGGTGATGTTTCCTTCGTGGTGCGCGAGTTTCGTTCGGGTGCGCGGCCGGGGCGGAATTCGTCAGTAGACAAGCGATGTTCGCGCATTGCGTGAGGGGAAGGACGCACCTTGTCAGAATCGAGCCGGACGGTCGGTGCACCGAAGCGGATTTCCTTCGCCAGGATCCGGGAGCCACTGGAGGTCCCCGGCCTGCTCGACGTGCAGACCGATTCGTTCGCCTGGTTGATCGGCGGCCCGGAATGGGAAGCCCGCGCCGCCGAGCTCGGTGTGGGTAGTTCGACAGGCGGACTGCAGGAGGTGCTCGAGGAGCTCTCGCCGATCGAGGACTTCTCCGGGTCGATGTCCCTTTCTTTCTCGGATCCTCGTTTCGAAGAGGTCAAGGCCTCCATCGACGAGTGCAAAGACAAGGACATGACCTACGCGGCGCCGTTGTTCGTGACCGCCGAGTTCATCAACAACAACACCGGTGAGATCAAGAGCCAGACGGTCTTCATGGGTGATTTCCCGATGATGACCGATAAGGGCACGTTCATCATCAACGGCACCGAGCGTGTGGTTGTTTCGCAGCTGGTGCGTTCGCCGGGTGTGTATTTCGATCACAGCGTCGACAAGGCCACGGAGAAGGATCTGCACGGGGTGCGCGTCATTCCGTCGCGTGGTGCGTGGCTGGAGTTGGATGTCGACAAGCGCGACACCGTCGGTGTGCGTATCGACCGCAAGCGCCGCCAACCCGTGACGGTCTTCCTCAAGGCGCTCGGCTGGAGTTCCGAGCAGATCACGCAGCGCTTCGGATTCTCCGAGGTCATGATGTCGACCCTGGAGAAGGACCATACGGTCGGCACCGACGACGCCTTGCTCGATATCTATCGCAAGCTGCGTCCGGGTGAGCCGCCGACCAAGGAGTCCGCGCAAGCGCTCCTCGAGAACCTGTTCTTCAAGGACAAGCGCTACGACTTGGCGCGCGTGGGGCGCTACAAAATGAACAAGAAGCTCGGCATCAGCACCACCACGGACCAGGTGCTGAACGAGGAGGATCTCATCGCGATCATCGAGTACCTGGTCCGGCTGCACGCAGGGGAACGGACTATGACGGCGCCCGGTGGCGTCGAGGTTCGGGTCGAGGTCGATGACATCGACCATTTCGGCAACCGTCGCCTGCGCAGGGTCGGCGAGCTGATCCAGAACCAGATCCGGGTCGGCATGTCGCGGATGGAGCGGGTGGTCCGCGAGCGGATGACCACCCAGGACGTCGAAGCCATCACCCCGCAGACGCTGATCAATATCCGTCCGGTCACCGCGTCGATCAGGGAGTTCTTCGGGACTTCGCAGCTGTCGGTGTTCATGGACCAGAACAACCCGCTGTCGGGTCTGACCAACAAGCGTCGACTCTCGGCGCTGGGCCCCGGTGGTCTGTCCCGGGAACGCGCCAGCCTCGAACTGCGCGATGTGCACCACAGTCACTACGGTCGGATGTGCCCGATCGAGACCCCGGAAGGCCCGAACATCGGCCTGATCGGCTACCTGTCGGTGTACGCGCGGGTCAATCCGTTCGGCTTCATCGAGACGCCGTACCGCAAGGTGGTCGACGGCAGGGTGACCGATGGGGTCGAGTACCTCACCGCCGACGAAGAGGAACGGTATGTGCGTGCGCAGGCCAATTCGCTGACCGACGCGGACGGATACCTGGTGGAGGACAAGATCCTGGCCCGGCGCCTCGGCGAGGAGGTCGAATCGGTTCCCGCCGATGAGGTCGACTACATGGATGTCTCACCGCGCCAGATGGTTTCGGTCGCGACCGCGATGATTCCGTTCCTCGAACACGACGACGCCAACCGTGCCCTCATGGGTGCGAACATGCAGCGCCAGGCCGTGCCGCTGATCCGTTCCGAATCCCCGATTGTCGGTACCGGTATGGAGTTTCGTGCCGCCCTCGATTCGGGCGATGTGGTCGTCAACACGAAAGCCGGTGTGGTGGAGGAGGTTTCGGGCGACTTCATCACCGTGATGGCCGACGACGGCACCCGCAAGAGCTACCGGTTACGCAAGTTCGCCCGCTCGAACCAAGGCAATTGCGTCAATCAACGCCCGATCGTGGACGAGGGGCAGCGGGTCGAGTCCGGTCAAGTGCTTGCCGATGGTCCGTGCACCGAGAACGGTGAGATGGCGCTCGGCAAGAACCTGCTGGTGGCGATCATGCCGTGGGAAGGCCACAACTACGAGGACGCGATCATCCTGTCCCAGCGCATCGTCGAACAGGATGTGCTCACCTCGATCCACATCGAGGAGCACGAAGTCGATGCCCGCGACACCAAGCTCGGTGCCGAGGAGATCACCCGCGATATCCCGAACGTCTCCGACGAAGTGCTCGCCGATCTCGACGAGCGCGGCATCATCCGCGTCGGTGCGGAGGTGCGTCACGGTGACATCCTGGTCGGCAAGGTCACTCCCAAGGGTGAGACCGAGCTGACCCCGGAGGAACGATTGCTGCGCGCGATCTTCGGTGAGAAGGCGCGCGAAGTGCGCGACACCTCGATGAAGGTGCCGCATGGTCAATCGGGCAAAGTTATCGGCATTCGGGTGTTTTCGCGCGAGGACGACGACGATCTGCCGCCCGGTGTCAATGAACTCGTGCGCGTCTATGTGGCGCAGCAACGCAAGATCCAGGACGGCGACAAGCTGGCCGGCCGCCACGGCAACAAGGGTGTCATCGGCAAGATCCTCGCCACCGAGGACATGCCGTTCCTGCCCGATGGCACTCCGGTGGACATCATCCTGAACAGTCACGGTGTGCCGCGTCGTATGAACATCGGCCAGATCCTGGAGACCCATCTCGGCTGGATCGGCAAGGCGGGCTGGGAGATTCAGGGCACACCCGACTGGGCGATTTCGCTGCCCGAGGACATGCGGGCCGCGCCTGCCGACAGCAATCTCGCCACCCCGGTCTTCGACGGCGCACGTGAGGAAGAGCTCAGCGGGCTGCTCGGCTGCACACTACCCAACCGCGACGGTGAGGTAATGGTCGGTGCGGATGGTAAAGCGACATTGTTCGACGGACGTTCCGGTGAGCCGTTCCCGTACCCGGTGGCCGTCGGCTACATGTACATCCTGAAGCTGCACCACCTGGTCGACGACAAGATCCACGCCCGTTCGACCGGTCCGTACTCGATGATCACCCAGCAGCCGCTCGGTGGTAAGGCGCAGTTCGGTGGTCAGCGCTTCGGTGAGATGGAGTGCTGGGCCATGCAGGCCTACGGCGCCGCTTACACGCTGCAGGAACTGCTCACCATCAAATCCGACGATATCGCGGGCAGGGTCAAGGTGTACGAGGCGATCGTCAAGGGCGACAACATTCCGGAGCCGGGCATTCCGGAGTCGTTCAAGGTGCTCCTGAAAGAGCTCCAGTCGCTGTGCCTCAACGTCGAGGTACTGTCCTCCGACGGCGCCGCCATCGAAATGGGCAGCGCCGACGAGGACGATATCGATCGGACGGCGGCGAATCTGGGAATCAACCTGTCCCGCAACGAATCCGCCACCGTGGAAGATCTACAGCTGTGACATCACCTGGGCCGCAATGAGTTCCAGGTGCGCCAGATCGTCGAGGTCGAGGATCTGGAGATAGAGACGGGTAGCGCCGATTTCGGCGTAGCGGGCGATCTTGTCGACGACCTCGGCGGGGGAGCCCGCGAGCCCGTTGCTCTTCAGTTCCTCGACCTCACGGCCGATGGCGGCGGCCCGGCGCGCCACTTCGGCATCGGAGGCACCGACACAGGCCACCAGGGCATTGGAGTAGACCAGATCGTCGGGGCGACGGCCGCGAGCCTCGGCGGCGGCGCGCACGCGGTCGAATTGACGTGCGCTGTCCTCTGGTGGGGCGAAGGGCATATTGAATTCGGTCGCGTATGTGGCGGCCAGGCGCGGGGTGCGGGTCGCACCGTGTCCGCCGATCAGCACCGGCACCGGATCCTGCACCGGCTTCGGCAGGGCGGGGGAGTCCGTGATCGCGTAATGCGCACCGTCGAAAGTGAACTTGTCGCCGACCTTGGTCGCCCACAGGCCGGTGATGATCGCCAGCTGCTCCTCGAACCTGGTGAACTTGTCCGGTGGGAACGGGATGCCGTAGGCGGCATGTTCCTCGGCGAACCAGCCGCTGCCGAGTCCGAATTCGACTCGGCCGCCGGACATCTGATCCACCTGGGCGACCTGGATGGCCAGCGGTCCGGGTAGTCGGAAGGTGGCGGCCGTCACCAGGGTGCCGAGCCGGATGCGCTTGGTCTCCCTGGCCAGCCCCGCAAGAGTGATCCAGGCGTCGGTCGGTCCGGGCAGGCCGTCGATGCCACCCATGGCCAGATAGTGGTCGGAGCGGAAGAACGCGTCGAAACCCAGATCCTCGGTGGCTTTGGCGACGGTGAGCAGTGTGTCGTAGTCGGCGCCCTGCTGCGGTTCGGTGAAGATGCGTAGATCCATGCCGACCATGGTGCCCGAGATTGATCTTGTTGGTCGGGTCCGATTCGCCGCCGCTTATCATTGGCCCGTGGTTGGCGCGGTCGAATCGGAATCCGATCTACGCAGGGGCGTGTCGCCGAGATCGGTATTCGCTCAACGTCTGATGAGCTTGTTCGAGGCCGCTGGCAATCCGAAACTGCGGCAGGTTGCGGCCGCCGCCGAGGCGCGGATGAAGGCCACCCGCGGGCCGGCCAAGGGTGGTACCGCATCGCTGCAGCGGATCAGCGACTGGCGTTCGGGCCGCAACGTTCCAGCGCAATTCGAGACGCTGCTGCCGATTTTGCTGACTCTGATCGATCTGGCCAAGAAGTCGGCCGCGCCGGTACAGCGCCAGCTGGTGGATCTACCGGAATGGCGGCGGCTGTGGCAGGCGGCCGTCAGCTGGAAACCCGAGAACGATCCGGCCACCGCCGTATGCCCCTATCGGGGGTTGACGTCGTATCAATCCGACGATGCCGCATGGTTTTTCGGCCGCAGCCGGGCCACCACCGACTGCACCGAACTGGTGCTGAGCTCGCTCGGTGCGCCTGGGGGCGGAATTGCCGCCCTGGTCGGTGCGTCGGGTGCGGGTAAATCCTCGCTGCTGCACGCCGGTTTGATCCCAGCGGTTCGGAAAGTCGAAAAGGATTGGCAGATAACGACTGTCACTCCCGGCGCGCAACCGCGGACCGCGTTGTCCGAAGCGGTTGGTGACGACTGGGCGATCGGCAAGAACGGCCTGTTGATCGTGGACCAGTTCGAGGAGCTGTTCACCGCCTGCCAGGACGAGCAGGACCGCGAGGACTTCCTCACCGCGCTGGCGAATCTGGCCGAGCCGCACGCAAGCCGTTGGGTCATAGTGGTATTGGCTGTCCGTGCCGACTTCTATGCACCGTGTCTCGACTATCCGATCCTCGAAGACGTACTGAACAACCGGAGTTACGTACTCGGCCCGATGCGCCTGAGCGAACTGTCCGAGGCCATTACCGGACCGGCCGCGGCGGCGGGACTCGAACTCGAACCCGGACTGGTCGAATTGGTGGTCACCGAACTCTGTGGCCTCGGCGATCACCAGAACCGGCGCAGCTACGATCCCGGTGCCCTGCCGCTGCTCTCCCATGTCATGGCGGCGACCTGGGAACATCGGGAACGACTACGCCTGACGGTGGCCGGCTATCGCAAGGCGGGCGGGGTCACGGGTTCGGTCGCGGCGACGGCCGAACAGGCCTGGGACGAACTCACCGTCACCCAGCGGATCGAGGCGAAACCGCTGCTGCTGAACCTGGTCAGCGTCGGCTCGGACGGTCACGACACCAGGCGGCGCGCCGCCCGCGCCGAATTGATGACCCGCGCAGTGGATTCCGAGGCCGCCGCGGCGGTGCTGGAAACGCTGGTCCGGGCCAGGCTGGTCACCTCCGATGCCGACAGCGCCTACTTCACTCACGAAATCGTGCTGCGCGCTTGGCCTCGACTGCGGGCCTGGATCGAGGAGGATCGAGTCGGCTATCTGGTGCGCCAACGGCTGGAAGCCGATGCGGCGGACTGGTCCTCCTCGAGCAATGACCCGGCCCTGCTCTACCGCGGCACCCGGCTGGCGACCGCGAAAGAAGCCATCGTCCGGCATCCGGCCACCGAAACAGTGACCGAATTCCTCACCGCGGCACAGACTTCCCGCACCACGTCGCGACGCTGGGCCGCCGCGACGCGTGCGGTGCTCGCCCTGCTCGGTGTCGGTGTGCTCGTGCTCGGCATCGCCGCCTACGGCCAAGTCCGGCTGAAGGACGAACAACGGGACAATGCCCTGTTATCGGCGGTGCTCGCCGAATCCGAGAGCCTGCGCACCACCGACCCCACCCTGTCGGCCCAACTCGCCCTGGTCGCCCATCGCCTCGAGCCCGATGACCCGGACGTGAATTCGCGCCTGCTGAGTACACAGAATCTGCCGCTGGCCACTCCGCTGTCCGGACATGTCGGCGCGGTCGACCAAGTCGCGTATCAACCGGGTGGCGCGCTGCTCGCTTCGGCGGGCGAAGACCACACCATCCGGCTGTGGGATCTCGTCGATCGCGCGCGTCCACGGCCCATGGGCACGCCATTGAACTGCGGTGCCGCCGCGACCTCGGTGACGTTCAGCCCCGACAGGAAACTCCTTGCGGCGGCGTGCGGCACGGCATTACAGCTGTGGAGTGTCGACGATCCGCGACATCCGGTCCCGGCGACCGCCCCGATCGCCGGGGATGTGGTGCGGGTGGCCTTCGGTCCGAACGGGCGGGTGCTCGCGGCGGCCGACAACAATCGCACAGTCACGCTGTGGAATCTGCAGAACCCGGCGGCACCGACGAAAATCGGTGCCCCGCTGCTGATTCCGCAGCCGATTCGATCGATATCGTTTCACCCCAAGGGATCCTGGCTCGCCATCGCATACGACGATGCGATCCAACTCTGGACGATCGGGGAGGCCCCCACACCGCTGGGCGCGCCGATTTCGAGTCCGGCGCGGCCGGTGCGGGCGGTGGCGGTCGGCCCGGACGGTGCGACCCTGGCGGTCGGCAGTGGTGGCGATTCGCCGTGGGCGGAGAATACCGGCGATGCCACCGTAGGACTGTGGGATATCACCGATCCGGTCCGGCCCGTCTTCCGCAGTTCGCTACTCGCGACTGCCAATTCGGCGGTGCGCTCGCTCGCGTTCAGCCCGGACAGCGACGTCCTTGCCGCAGGCAACCGCAATGGTGTCACGGTGTGGAATATCGCCGACCGCGCCAATCCGAGGCCGCTTGGCGAGCCGCTGCTGGCGTCGTCGTCACCGTGCCCCGAGGTCAGTACCATGCTGGTCTGCCAGGACGCGCAGAACTCGCTGGCCTTCGGCCCGGACGGCCATACCGTCGCCGCTGCGGGCGCGCTCGGCGTGGTCCGGCTCTGGTCGCTGGCGCCCGCAGTGCTTCCCGGGCGGCTCGGGTGGTTGCCGGTACCGCCGGCATTCAGCACTGAGGGCACCATGGTGACCGGCGCGATCAACGGCCGGGTCGCGCTGTGGGATGTGCGCGATCGCGCCGACCTGCGCAAACTCGCCGACCTCGGTCCTGGCCCCACCGAGCTGTACGCGGCGGGAGCTTCGCTGAGCCGAGACGGGCGCACCGCCGTGTCGACGGTCGGATCACCGCCGCGGCTGATCCTGCACGATGTCAGCGATTCCGCGCATGCGCACACGCTCGCGGAACTGCCGGGCGTCTTTGCCGCCATGTTCAGTCCGGGCGGTCGCTATCTGTGGACCATTGCCGACGACGCGGCCTGGTCGTTCCAGGTGTGGGACCTGGCCGACCGGGCCCATCCGGTCGCGCTGGGGCGTCGGCTGCCGCTGGCCACCGGAAGCGGCGGCGCATTCGCGATGTACAGCTCCGGCGATGAGCTGATGGCGACCATGTCCTTCGATCGGGCGGATACCGGCCAGGATCGATATGTCATCCGGCTCTGGGATATGTCGAATCCGGCCGAACCCCATGTGCTGAGTGAGATTCCGAGCGAGCCGACCAAACCGTTCGGCTGGATCGGTGTTACGCCGGACAACAAGACGCTGGTCAGTCTCGCGGCCGATACCCTGCAGACCTGGGATATCTCCGATCCCGCCGCGGTGCGCAAACTGGGTGAGCCGATCGCGACGCACGGCTTGAATATCCTGTCCGTCGATTTCAGTCCCGATAGCGCGACGATGGCGACCTCGAGCGCGGATTCGACCGTGCGGATCTGGGATTTCAGCGACCGCGCGCATCCGAGACCGCTCGGCCATTCGATCACCGTGCCGAGCACGACGAGCTGGCAGCTGGCCTTCGATCCGGCGGGCCGATATCTGGTCGGCACCGGGAACGGCGTGATGAGCATGTGGGATCTGGACCCGCAACACGCGATCGCGCGCATCTGCGATGTCGGTCGCGCGGTATTGACCCGCGAGGTGTGGCAGGCGCATGTGCCGCGGATGGCCTATCGTCCGCCCTGCTGATCTAGGGGGATGGAAGCCGACGGAGCTTGCGGAGTCGGCGGGGTGGGTCAATACAGGGGGATGGCAGCCGACGGAGCTTGCGGAGACGGCGGGGTGGGTCAATACAGTGCGCAGTAAGTTCGCGTGGCCGCATCGTCGAGAAACCGTGCGGCGGAGGCGTTGTCGGCGAGGTAGTGGAATTCGTTGCCGGTGAGCAGCACGATGCGACTGCCGTCCGGGCTGGCGATGACCCGATTGTCGTAGCCGAGCGTCCGGCCGAGGTAGGTCCAGACCGGACCGCAGGGTGCCTGCGCATGCAGCACGCCGAGTCCGTAGCCGTTGCCCGCATCGGGTGTCGGCACGGTGGTGGTGAGTTCGGTCTGTTGCGCGGGTGGCAACAGTCGGCCGGAGAACAGGGCGTGGGTGAAGGTGGCGAAGTCGTCCAGGGTGGAGATCATCGCGCCCGCCGCGCCATAGATCTGTGGATCGGCGACCGAGATATCGCGTTGCCAGGTGTAGCCGTGCAGCCAGTTGCCGTGTGGGTTCGGGTCGGTGACCGGATAGGTGGTGTCGCGCAGCCGCAGTGGTTCGATGATGCGTTCGTGCACTTCGTCGGCCGTGTGCCGGCCGGTCACGGCGGTGATCACCATGCTCGCGAGGACATAGTTGGTGTTGGCGTAGGAGAACTGCTCGCCGGGCGCTCCGGTCCGACCCCGCTGCAGCGCGATATCGACCTCCGCCCTGGGTGACCACGCAGGCCAGACCGCGACCCCGGCGATATAGGGCAGTGAGATCCTGGGATCGTCGGTGTATTCCGGCAGCCCGGAGGTGTGGTTGAGCAACTGGCGAACGGTGATGCCCGCACTGTCGGGCACTGTGCCGGGAATCCAGCGGTCGATGGGGTCGTCGAGGGACAGTCGCTGTTCGGCTTCCAGTTGCAGCAGGACCACGGCCACGAACGCCTTCGTGAAACTACCGATGCGGAACCGCGCCTTCGAATCGGCGGGGGTGCGAGTGGACAACTCGCCGTAGCCCGCGTGCACGTAATGCGTTTCGGATCCGCTCCGGACCAATCCGATGACACCCGGGAAACCGTTCGCGACTCCGGCGTCGGCGCCCGCCTGCAAGATATCGACCGGCTCCTCGGCCCGCGCGACGCCCGGCGTTGCCAATACGACGAGCACAGCGGCGACCATCCCCCTGATGGCAGTCATTCCCCTCCTGCGGCATGCGCGGTGTTCCGAGGCATCAAGCTACCGCAACCGCTCCGACACACCGGAATTCCGGTCCGGAATTCCGGTGGGTGCCCGTGAACTGCGCAGATGCGTCACTCGGCATGCCGACTCGGTAGCTACGTGCATGCGCCGCGGCATAACGTCCGGTCGTCGAGCGGGAACAGGAATCACGCCGGCCGGGCCATGTGGAGGGGAGTTCGGCGGGTGCGACACCTGTTCCCGCGGTCGTCAGCAATCACACACGGAGGGGATCTTGAGTACGTCGAGTACCGCCTACCTCACAATCCCCTCGGGTCGGTATCTGCTCGCGGGCATGGGGACCCGGCTGGGCGCGCGGCTCATCGATACCGTCATCATCGGCATACCGATCGGTATTGTTGCTGCGGCCGTGGTCGCGAGCACGGACTCGTCGAACGAATTCCCCGCCGAGACCGATTCCGGATTCGGCGTGGGCACCACGCTGCTGGTCGTGGCACTCGGCTTGCTCGCGAGCATCGCTTATGACGTCGGCTTGACCGCGACCCAGGGCGCGACCTTCGGGAAGAAGGCCTTCGGCATTCGCGTCGTGCGGATCGACACGGCCGACGCACCGGGCGAGGGTATCGGCTTTGCGGCGGCCATGATCCGCTGGGCGACTCTCGTGCTTCCGAGCGGCCTGTGTGTTATCTGGGGTGTGCTCTGTGCGGTGTCGCCGTATTTCGATCATGTCGCCCGGCAGGGCTGGCATGACCAGGTTGCCGGAACTTTCGTCCTCGCGTACCGGGGCTACCGATAGGGTCGGCGTGGTGAGTGCAGGCATGACATATCGGCCGGTTGTCGTCGTGATGGGCGTATCCGGATGCGGAAAGTCCACGGTCGGTGCACTGCTTGCCGAGACACTGCAGGTCGAATATGCCGAGGGTGACGATTTTCATCCGGCTTCGAATATCGAGAAGATGGCTGCCGGTGTGCCGCTGACGGATGCGGATCGCGCGCCGTGGCTCGATATCGTGGCGGCGTGGCTGGGGGAGCGGCACGAGCGCGGCGGGGTGGTCAGCTGCTCGGCGCTCAAGCGCGGCTATCGCGATCGATTGCGTGCCGCCGCACCCGAGGCGTTCTTCGTCCATCTGTCCGCATCGCGGGCGGAACTGGCCCGCCGAATGGAGATGCGCCGTGGCCATTTCATGCCCGCGACGTTGCTCGACTCACAGCTCGCCGCATTGCAGCCATTGGCCCCGGACGAATTCGGCATCACCGTGGACGCGACCGCGGATCCCGTCGAACTGGTTCACGAGGCGGTAACGGCCTGGGAGTCGCGCTGACTCAGGTGTTCGTGCGTCGCCGCACGACCCGGGTCGCCAGCCAGGCGACGCCGAGTATGAGCAGTGGGGTGAGCAGCAGCAGAGGGACCGTCGCCGCACCCGCGAGCGGATGCAGCCAGCCCGCGACGGTATCGCATATCGCGTCGATCAGGGCGCGAGCCAACTCTGCCACTGGCGAGTGCTCGTCCGGTCCGGTGCTGGCGTGGTCCGGCCATCGATTCACGGCCAACACCCTACGACATCGGATCGGTATATCCGGTAGAACCACGGCCGGACGCTCAGCAACCTCACAGCTGCGAATCTGGCATCGTGGAGGTATGACAAATCGCCCGCTACCGGTTCGGAGCATCGCGGTGCTGACCGCGATGGTCTTCGCCATTACCGGCAGCGTGCTCGGGCGCGACGGCATCACCGCGATAGATCAGCCGGGGACCGATTGGGTGATCCAGCGCCGTGCCGGGCTGGTCACGCCGGTTGCGATCGGGGTCAGCGACCTGGGCGGCACGCTGGCGATGACGGCGCTGGCGGTGGTCCTGTGTCTAGTGCTGGTTTGGCGGCGGCGGTGGCCGGAGGCGGTGCTGGCCGGTGTCGCGACCGCGGGCGCGGGCGTGCTCGTCGTGGTCGGCAAACATCTGGTCGGCCGTAGTCGCCCGCCCGAGGCGGACCGTCTCGTCACCGAGACCAATCAGGCATTTCCGTCCGGACACAGTCTCGGATCGATTGTGGTGATCGGACTCCTTGCCGCGGTGGTGCTTTCGCGACTGCACCGCCCGGTCGCTCGCCGCGTCGCGGTGACCGTCGCGGCCGTATTTGTTGTGGCCGTTGGTCTTTCCCGCTGGTATCTGGGCGTGCACTGGCCGACCGATGTGCTCGGCGGCTGGTGTATCGGCGCGCTGTGGCTCGCGCTGTGTCTGGCGGCGTACCGGGCCTATCTGGTCGGCAGGGCCGGTGTGGTGCACTCTCCGCCGGAGACATTGGGAATACAGACACCTGCGGCCTCGGACAGCAGCAGCGCCCCGCCGACCAGCGCGGCCACCGCGATCGCACCGAAGACGAACACCCACAGCAGCGCGGGGATATGAGTGAGCCGAGCGAGCTGATCGGCGTCGGAGTCCGCGCCCTGCGGCATATTCCAGCGGCGGACTCGCCCGCGCTGCAATTCGATCACCGGCCGGGTGCCCGCGAGCAGTAGGAACCACGCGCCGAGATATGCGAAACCGGCCTGGACCGTATCTGTTCCGAACCAGGACACCGCGAAGACGATGGCGCCCAAACCGAATACCGTCAGTAATCCGTAGACGTTGCGCACCTTGATCAGGACGGCGGCGAGCAACGCGATCGCGGTCCAGAGCATGAGGGTGATCCGGTTGGCGCCGAGCAGTGCGGCGAAGCCGAGACCGAGCAGCGGTGGCGAGGGATAGCCCGCCATCGCGGTCAGAATCATGCCGAGGCCATAGGGTTTTCCGCTCGATACGGTCAAGCCGGAGGTGTCGGAGTGCAGTGTGATGCTGTTGAGCCTGCGGCCGGTGAGCAGTGCGGTGAGCGCGTGGCCACCCTCGTGCGCGATGGTGACCACATTGCGGGTGATCCGCCACAGCGGGCTGTATCCGACCAGAATCAGGGCCGCGACTGCTGTCGCGATCACCAACCACCATGGTGGCGCGGCCTGGGTTGTAGTGAGCCGGTCCGCGATGGAGGCGCCGCGCTCGACGAATTCCGCTGTTTGCACCGCCGCACCTTATCCGGCCGCGGCGAGCTTCGCTGAGTCGTCGCGAGCCGGTCAGGTGGTGACGAGCTCGCCGAGATCCGCCGATCTGCGGGCGGCGTCGAGCAATCGCAAGGTGGTGACGGCGTCGCGTGGGTCGACCGGAACGGGTGCGCCGTCGAGGAGTGCGGCGGCCATGGCCTCGTAGAACGCGGGGTAGTCGCCCGCCAGCGTTGGGACCGGGTCGACGTCGGGTTCCGCGCCTACCGTTCCCCACCGCTCGGGTTCGACTGTGCCCCAAGGACCGTCACCGGGGCGATGGCCCGACCGCAATGCGTTCTCCTGCGGATCCAATCCGTAAATGAGGTAACCGGCTTCGGAACCGAGCACCCTGAATCGGGGTCCCAGCTGCGGAGTTACCGCGCTCATCCAGAGATGCGATCGCACACCCGAGGTGTGGGTGAGTGCGACGAAGGCGTCGTCATCGGTCTGGATATTCGGCCGTCGCCGGTCCAGTTCGCCGTACACCGAGCGCACGGGGCCGAACAGTGTCACCGCTTGATCGATCAGATGACTGCCGAGGTCGAACAGCAGTCCGGCGCCGTCGTCGGCGGAACCGACTTCGCGCCAGCCGCCCTTCGGTATCGGACGCCACCGCTCGAACCGGGACTCGAAACGGCGTACTTCGCCGAGCCGCCCGTCCTCGATCAGCTGCCGCACCGTCAGGAAGTCGCCGTCCCAGCGCCGGTTCTGGAATACCGATAGCGCCAGACCGGCTTGCTCGGCCCGCGCGATCAGATCCTGGCCCTCGGCTACGTTCACCGCGAACGGCTTGTCGACGACCACCGGCAGCCCGGCGTCCAGCGCCTGCCGAGCCAGCGGCGCGTGCGTTCGATTCGGCGTCGCGATAACGACGAGATCAATTCCCGCGATATCGGCGAACAGTTCGTCCGCGGTCGCCAGCACCCGCACCCCGGGATGTTCGCGTCGCGCTTGTTCGGCCCGCTCGGGCGACCCCGTAACTACCGCCGCCACCCGCATTCGCGGCTGCGCGGCGATCAGCGGCGCATGGAACACCGATCCGGCCAATCCGTACCCGACTATGGCGACCTGCAGGCTCATCGTTCCGACGCTACCGTGACTCCCTCCGGCGGCGCCGGTCCGGCTGAACGCACCATCAGCGGCTCAGATCGCTCTGGGACCACGATCGCACGCTTACGGATGTTCCTGGGTGTCACGGTAGCCGCGACGACCGAACTGTCGACGACGCATGCCCTCGAGCATTGCGAGGCGTTCGTCGAGATCAACATCCGACGGTGGCTGGATGCCGAGATCTTCTCGAAGTGCGCGGCGCAGCAGGCGGATGGCAAATCCTAGTGTGTCGTCAAGATAATGGTCCAGTGCCGCAACTTGTTCCGGTTCGTTCGCGTCGACGTCGAGGGCAGCCTGGTGGCCCTCCTCGATGCACCGATTGACTTCGGACGCGATGTACAGGGCGCGATCCGACAGCACCATCTGCGCGCGTGCATAGCTGTCGCGCAAGGCTTCCCACGCTGTCGCGAACTTCTCCGGCGCTGCGTTCGCGCTGTCCTTCTCGGCAAGGTAGCGGCGGGCGGGAGTTTGTCTGGCCGTATGCCTGTCGCAGGCAGGGCAACCCGACACGGCCACCGGAATCTGTGAGCAGGTGCTCGCCGAACTGCGGGCCCACGAATCCGCGCCGTTGGACATTCTGATCACCCGTCTCGCCTTGGGGCTCGCACATCTCGCCGCCGGGCAGCTGGACGCCGCCACAGCGGCCTTCGAGCCGGCTGCTGCCGAGCTGTATCGTTTTGTCCGGCGGTTTTCCCGCTCGGCATGACCGCGGTCGCGACGTTGACCACCAGTACGGCCACCGACCTGCCTGCACTGCGCGCGCTCGGCGACCTGCTGCTTCTGGTTGCGCTGGGCGCGTGGGCGCTCACCTTCGCCGTATTGCTTGCGGACCGAACGACATTCGAATCCGGTCGGTCCGCGTAATCGGCGTCAGATTCGCTGGGCCTCCAGCACCCATATCGGCAGCAGGAGCGCTCCGGTCTCATCGATTTCGAGCTCGACGCCCCGCTCGGCCAACATATCGCGCACCGGTTGCGGCGGCATGATCGTCACCATCCGGTCGATGCGCAGCGTATTCAGCGACCAATCCGGAGCCGCGAACGCGGCGCGCAACTCTTCCTCGCCGATCTGAAACGGCGCATACGCTTCGCTGTGTCCCTTATCGGCAAAACAGAATTGGATCAGCCGACCACCCGGACGCATAACCCGATGCAGTGCGGCGACATGATCGCGGCGCTGCTGCGCGGCGAGACAATGGAACAGCGCACTGCTGACCACCGTGTCGAACCGATCGTCATAGCCGTCGAGTTCGGTGGCATCGGCAATCGAGAAGGCCACCGCCACGCCGCGCTCGGCCGCGCGGGTGCGTGCCTCCTCGATCGCGGTGGGGGCGGCATCCAATCCGGACACCTGATAGCCCAGGCTCGCTAGATAAATGGCGTTATCGCCCGGCCCGCAGCCGATGTCCAGCACCTGCCCGGTGATGCGTCCCGCATGTTCGAATTCGACCAATACCGGCTGCGGTCTACCGATATCCCACGGCAACCGCCCCATAGGTATGCCCTCGACGACCGTTTTGTCCCGATAGGCCTGTTCGAAATCGATTTCCGCCGGGTCGAACTGCGATACCGCATCACTCATGACTCGCCCCTTGCTTCGATAGATGAACTGCAGGGATCTCGACAAAGGCAATCCTAGCCGAACCGGAGGTGAAATCTCCGTTTAATTGTGAATCCGGCCGAGCCTGCCGCACCGACGTCCCTGGCTTGGACGCCCGGCGGCTGACGCCTGGCAAGGCGCGCCTCTTCGTCATCATGCAGCGGAGAGTCTCAGCCTCTCGAGCACACCTGTCAAACCGCTTTGCAGAACGGCAGTGTCACCAATGTCCGAGCCGTGGGTCACTTCATGCCACGGTCCGAGTTGATGCCAAACCAGTGCGCGTCGACGGAGGTCGCCGGTGACGCCATACGCGGCGGCAACAGCGTCTGCAAAATCTGTCGGTGCACCATACAGTGGCCAAGCCAGGTCGTTCGCGGCATCGCCGAGATGGACGTCGCCGAAGTCGATCACCCCGGCAATGCGACCTCCCGCTACCAACACATGCTCAGGTCCGAGGTCGCCATGGACGACCGTATCTGCTGGGAATACCCGTGCGGAGTCGAGGACCGCCGACGCCGAATCTCGTTGGGAGAATGGGATCAACGGCATGACATCGGCCCGGAAACGGCTGATCATCGCTACCCGGTTGCCCCTGGTTTCGGCCGCAGGCGGCAACCCATGTCGGACCGCTTCGGTCGCGGGACTGTCGTGAAGTGCGCGGAGAAACTTTCCGATCGCGACACCGTGCTCGACAGCAGGCGACACGATCGCCTGACCGGGCACGAGAGCGTGACGCACGACGAGCGGCGTTTCCCGCACCACCCAGGGGATCGGCACCTGCAGCGGCAGCAGCGGCGCCAGCCAAGGCATCAGCTGGGTTTCGCGTCGGAGTTGGTCGGCAACCTCTGGACGGCGCGGTCGGCGCTCGACCCAGCAACCATCGACCAAAGCAGCGAAGCTATCCCACCCTTCAGAGAACTCCACGACTCCGACGTTAGAGCAACGGATGATCGTCGCAGCACGGGCTGGGCGCACATCAATAGCGCGGAGTTCAAGCGGTTGACCAACTGTCCGCGCGATTCGACCGATCATTCTCGAATGAGAGTGCAGTGAAGCGTCACTCGGGTTCAGCGACGCGTGCACTGGGCCGTGTCCAAGCGGTAGGCTCCGACGGATGGTGCCCGCCTCTCACTTGGCCGCTTTCGCCGTCGCCGCACTGATCATCATCGTAATTCCCGGCCCGAATGTGCTTTTCGCAATCGGACGGGCCTTGGCGCACGGTCGGCGCACGGCATTGCTTTCGGTGCTGGGGGCGACAGTCGGATCGGCGGTTCCGCTGATTGCCGTTGCGCTGGGGTTGGGTGTGGTGCTCGCAGCGTCGGCCGTCCTGCTGACGATCGTCAAGGTGGTGGGCGCCGGTTATCTGATCTACCTGGGCGTCATGGCGATCCGGGAGCGGAAGAGTCTCGCGGGTGCGCTGCGTTCGCACGCACCGGATGCGAATCCGCGACGCATGTTCCGGCAAGGTGTGATCGTCGGCGCGACGAATCCGAAGACCATCGTGTTCTTCGCCGCTGTCCTACCGCAGTTCGCCGACCCGGCCACGGGCGCATTGCCCTTGCAGTTGCTGACGCTCGGGTCGGTCGGGCTCGGCATCCAGATACTCTCCGATGGAACATGGGCGATGATCGCGGGTGCGGCGCGATCGTGGTTCGTCCGCTCACCGCGCCGCCTCGAATCCGTCGGCGCCACCGGCGGATTGATGATCATCGGCGTGGGTGCCAGCGTCGCGCTGAGCGGCACCAACTGAGGATTATGCGTGGTTGGTGGTGCTCCAGAAACCGATCCAGAGCGCACCCCACCAGCATGCCTGGGAGATGAGCAGGGTTAGCGCGCCGCGGGCGATCAGCGGTCGGTCGAGGACACCGCCGCGGGCCGCGACTCGGTCGGTGAAGGCGGATGCTTGTAGACCGTTCAGTGTCAGGGCGACGACCAGCGCCATTTTGGTCTGAGTGGTGTGGTTGGCGATATTCGGTTCGAGGAGTACGCCGCTGGCGACCAGACCGATAACGCCCAGCCAGATGGGCAGTTGGAGGCGGTCGGCGACGGTCAGCATTTCGCGCAGGGGTGTGCGGCGCAGGACCCAGGCCACGGCGAAATAGTCCACCGCCAGCACCGCGCCGAAGCCCAGGACCAGCGAGGCCAGATGGATGAGCAACGCCGCATGGTGCAGCGCTGGCGTGCAATGCAATTGGGTCGACAGCCAGATCGCCGTCGCGAGCGCGGCGCAGGTGGCAACCGTCCGGATCGCGAAACCGCGCCGGGTATGAATCTCGCCCACCAGCGCCGTCATCGGCGCCGCTCCAAGTCCCGGCCCTGCATTATCGATCCTCACTCACACACAACTAACCCAACCTGGTTAAGGTTAGGCACGCCTAATGCTAGTGTCTCCGATTTCGGTCGAGATCGACAGGGGTATTCAGCGGCGGCGCGGTACCGCGGTGTATTCCTGTTCGGGGCGGCCGGTGGTGCCGTAGCGCAGACGCATCTGGACGGTGCCCGCGGCGACCAGGGTGGCGAGATAGCGCTGAGCGGTGGCGCGGGAGATGCCGATGGCGGTGGCCACCTCGGCGGCGGACAGCGGTGCGGTGGCCTCGAGGATGGTGTGCAGGACGAGGTCTTTGGTGGGGGAGGCGATGACGGTGGTCGCGGTGGGCGTCGAGGTAGGGCGCAGCGCTTGGAGTGCGGCTTCGATGCTCGCGTTATCGATCTGGGGCGCGGCGAGGGTGCGGCGGTAGCGGGCGTATCCGGCCAGGCGGGCCGCGAGCATGGTGTGCGGGAAAGGTTTCACCAAGTATGCGAGTGCGCCCGCGGCGAATGCGGCTCGCACGGTGGCGCTTTCGGTGGCAGCGGTCAATACCATGGCGTCGCAGTGCAATTCGCGCACGAGGTCGATGCCCGAGCCGTCGGGTAGGTACACATCGACCAGTGCCAGGTCGATCGCATTGGCGGCGTCGAGTTCTCGCGCGGCGGCCAGGGTGTGGGCGGTGCCCGCGACGGTGAAACCCGCGATGGATTCGACTATTCCGGCGTGCAGATTGGCCACGCGGAAGTCGTCGTCCACCACCAGCACGGTCAGATCTGTTGCGGCCATGGCATCTCGCTGTCTACCAATACTCCGGGGATTCGGGCGATGAATTCGGCGCCGGTGAGCGGCGGCGCACCACCGCGTGCACTGGCGAGCCGGACATCGCCGCCGTGCGCGCGGGCGATCTGGCGGATCAGCGCGAGGCCGACGCCGCGCCCGCCCGGCACACCGTGATCCTCGCGGGTGGAGGTGCCCTCGGTGAACAGGGTGTCGATCATTTCGGGTGCGACACCGTCACCGCTGTCCGCGACCGCGATATGCAGCGTCGAACCCTCCTGCACCAGTTCGACTTCCACCTGTTTGATCGGATTGTCGGCGACGCGCGCGGCCTCTATCGCATTGTCGAGCAGATTGCCGAGCACGGTCGTGACATCGACGGGTTCGGCGAGATTGCCGTCCACCCACGTATTCGGGCCGAGTGCGAGTTCGACGCCGCTCTCGCGCGAATGCGCAGCCTTGGCTGCGAGGAAGGCCTGCAGATAGGCGTCGTGGATCGCATCGATGCCGGGCGTCGCCGCACCGAGCGGGCCCGCACCGATCAACTCATCGATGACATGTGACGCCTCCTCGGTGCGCCCGCCGTGCAGCAGTCCGCTGAGCAGGTGCATCTTGTTGGAGAACTCGTGGCGCTGGGCGCGCAGGACAGTGCTCATCGATTGCACCGCATCGAGTTGGCGGGTCAATGCCTCGACATCGGTGCGATCGCGCACTGTTAGCACGGCACCGAGATTGCGCCCGTCGCGGGTGACGGGCCGGGCCGCGACCACCACGATATGCGAGCCGATGGTGGCGGGTGTCGGCTGTTCGTCGAGCGCACGGAAAACCTCCAGCACCCGTGGCGTCAAACCGATCTCGTCGACCGGACTGCCGATCTCGGCGCTGATACCGAGCAGCCGCCGTGCCTCGTCATTGACAAACGTTGTGCGCCAAGCGGAATCGACGGCGAGCACACCGCGGCCGATGCCGTGCAGCACCGCCGCCTGACCTTGGACGAGTTCGGCCAGTTCGGCGGGTTCGAGTCCGAGCGTCAATCCGCGCCATCGCCACGCCAGCAATGCCGAACCCGCGACTCCGATCAGTAGCGCCGCGGCGATGAACAGCGCCGCGGTGCGCAGATCGGAGAGCAACTGCTCGCGAATCGCGGTGGTCGAGATACCGACGCTCACCGCACCGACAATTCGATCCGAACCAGCCTCCACCACAGGAACTTTCGCACGCACGGAAGGCCCGAGCGTCCCGCGCTCCTTGACGATCACCTCCCGGCCCGCCAGCGCCTCCGACGGATCCGTGCTCACATGTTCGGTCAGTCGCGCCTCGTCCGGATGTGCCAGCCGGATTCCGGCATCGTCGGTGATCACCACGAACAGCGCGCCCGTGCGCTGCGTCGTATCGATGGCTATCCGCTCGAGCGGTCCCGCGGTGAGTTGCGTCCGCAACTCGGGCGTCACCGTGCCCGGCGCGTATCGAGCGACCTCTTCGCGCACCACGGGTTCGGCCGCGATGCTGCGTGCGATGGCCAGCGCACGCTGCCCGTACTGATCGTTGAGCCGTTGGCTGCTGACATAGCCGAATACCGCGAAGGCGGCGGCGAGGGTCACCGAGACGATCACGATCTGCAGCAGCAGCACCTGGGTGCGCAACCGGAAGTGTCCGGTCGCGCGCCGCGGTGCTCTGCCGTCGTTGGCCATTTCCGCAGCATAAACCACGCAGACCGGCGTGAGCAGAATGCGCACAACCTTCGAATCGGTCGTTTGCACCGGTTGTGCGCACAAGCCTCGAAGTGTGACCCGGCCCACGTAGGTTCGCTCTACCTGATCCGCTAGGAGCAAGAAGAATGACCGAACCACTCATCGAGCTGCGGAGCGCGACGAAGCGCTTCCCCGGCACCGGCGGCGGAATCCACACTGCCGTCCGCAATCTCGATCTCGCGGTGCAACCCGGCGAATTCGTCGCCGTGGTCGGCCCGACAGGCTGCGGAAAGTCGACGACGCTGTCGTTGGTCTCCGGGCTGGAGCCGGCCTCGGCCGGGCGGACGCTGGTGCGCGGCAAGGATGTCCACGGCATCCCGGACGGCATCGGCTACATGTTCCAGCAGGATGCGGTGCTGCCGTGGAAGAGCGTGATCGATAACGTCGCCCTCGGCCCGCGCCTGCGCGGCAAGTCCAAGGCCGAAGCGCGTGAACAGGCCCGCGGCTGGGTGCGCAAGGTCGGTCTGGCCGGATTCGAGAGCTACTACCCGCATCAGCTCTCCGGCGGTATGCGCAAGCGCGTCGCACTGGCGCAGACATTGGTCAACGATCCCGAGATCCTGCTGATGGACGAGCCGTTCAGCGCGCTGGACGTGCAGACCAGGCAGTTGATGCAGGACGAACTGCTGCGCGTATGGGCAGGCACCGGCGCGGCCGTCATCTTCGTGACCCACGATCTGGAAGAGGCGATCGTGCTCGCCGACCGGGTCGTCGTCATGACCGCCAGCCCGGCGACGGTCTGCGGCAACTTCCCGGTCTCGCTGGAACGTCCGCGCGATGTCGAGGAGGTCCGGCTGACCAACGAATTCCGGGATATCTACAAGGAAATTTGGGAAACGCTGCGCGATCAGGTCGAGGCAGCCCGAGGCAAGGGAGCCTCCCGTGTCGCATAACGTGCTCGAAGATGTGGCGAAGTCCGCGCCCGAGGTCGAAATCGAAACCGAGGAGCAGATTCTCGCACGCGTGCGGACCAACCTCCGGCGCAACCGGCTGCGCACCTGGGGCTTGCGGATCGCCCTGATCGCGGTGTGGCTGGGCGCATGGGAGCTCACCGCCACGCTGTGGATCGACCCGTTCTTCTACTCCAAGCCCTCGCTGATCTGGGACCGCCTGGTCGAATGGTTCACCGAGGGAACGCAATTCGGCTCGATCTGGCTGCAGATGTACACCACCGTGCAGGAGGCGGTGCTCGGCTTCGTTATCGGCGCGGTGGCCGGTGTCGTACTCGGCACGCTGCTCGGCCGCAGCCGCTACTGGGCCGAGGTGCTCGCGCCGTTCATCAAGGCGCTCAACGCCGTTCCGCGTATCGTGCTGGCGTCGCTGTTCATCATCTGGTTCGGTCTCGGGCTCAGCTCGAAGGTCGCGACGGTCGTGGTGCTGGTGTTCTTCGCCGTATTCTTCAACGCCTTCACCGGTGCGCGTGAGGTCGACGGCAATGTCATCAATAACGCCCGCATTCTGGGTGCGAGCAAGCGTCAGGTGCTGAGCTCGATCGTGCTGCCGAGCGCGACCACCTGGATCCTGTCCAGCCTGCACACCGCCTTCGGTTTCGCGCTGATCGGTGCGGTCGTCGGTGAATACGCCGGTGCCAGTAAGGGTTTGGGTCTGCTGATCAGCAACGCCCAGGGCACCTTCGATTCGGCCGGTATCTACGCGGGCATGATCATCATCACCGTCATCGCGCTGCTGGCCGAATGGGCGATCAGTGCGGCGGAGGGCCGATTGCTGAAATGGCGTCCGTCGCAGGCGACTTCGAACCACGGGATCTGATCATGCGGTACGTCAAACATCTGACGATCATTGTCGGAGTCATCGCGGCACTGCTGCTGGCGACCGGCTGCCGGGATTCCCGAACCATTCCGATGGCCAACGGCCGGCCCCAGATCACCATTATGGTCGGCGGTCTGGAGAAGGTGATCTACCTGCCCGCCATGCTCACCGAAAAGCTCGGCTTCTTCGAGAAGAACGATATCGACGTCAAACTGCTCGGTGAACAGTCCGGCGCGAGCGCCGAAACCGCGCTGCTGACCGGCGATGTGCAGGCCGTGGTCGGTTTCTATGACCACACCATCGACCTGCAGGCCAAGGAACAGTGCCTGACCTCGGTGGTCCAGTTCGCCGATGTGCCAGGCGAAGTGGAGCTCGTGTCCAAGGCGGATGCTGCCGGTATCAATTCGCTGGCAGATCTGCGCGGCAAGAACCTCGGTGTGACCTCGCTCGGCTCCTCGACCGACTTCCTCACCCAGGCGCTCACCGGGCAGTCGGGTATGACCACCGCCGACTACACGCGGGTGAAAGTCGGTGCGGGACAGACCTTTATCGCAGGCATGAACCACAATGGCATCGATGCGGGCATGACCACCGACCCGACGGTCGCCACCATGGTGAACTCCGGTGACGCGAAGATCCTGGTGGATATGCGGACCGAGGAAGGCACCCGGGCGGCATTGGGCGGGCTGTATCCGGCATCGTCGCTCTACATGCGCTGCGACACCGTCGACGCGCATCCGGATATCGTGCAGAAGATCGCGAGCGCGTTCGTGCAGACGTTGCAGTGGATCAAGACGCACACCGCGGAGGAGATCGCTGCCAAAATGCCCTCGCAATACGCGAGCGCGGGCCGAGACCTCTATGTCCAGTCCATCCGCGACTCGATCGGCATGTTCAACGGCACCGGCCTGATGAAATCCGAAGGCGCCGAGAATGTGCTGAACGTGCTCGGCAAGTACTCGAAGAATGTGGCGCCCGTCAAGGACCGCATCGATCTGTCGAAGACCTACACGACCCAGTTCGTGCAGGAGGCGCTGCGCGCGAATCAGCAGTAGCGACACCACGAAATCCCATGGCGACCGGCGAACATCCGGTCGTCATGGGATTTCGGCCGTTCACCTGTTCGGCGCATCCTCGGTGTCCTCGGCCTTGAATTCGGCCTTCCATTCGCGGAAGCCCTCCTCGGTGCGGCCACGCCGCCAGTAGCCGGAGATCGAGTTCGCCCATTCGGCGGAGACGCCGCGTTCGCGACGGACGTAGCGACGCAGGTCCTGCATGACGGCGCGGGCCTCGCCGTGGATGAAGACCTGCACCTGGCCCGCGCGCCACGTCGCCGCGCGCACGGCTTCGGCCAGCACATCGCCCGGCTCGCGTGAGCCACGGTGCAGCCAGGTCAGTTCGATGCCGGTGGGCTTGTCCAGTTTCAGTTCGTCATCGGGTCCCGCGACCTCGACGAAGGCCTGCCCGACCGCATCGGCGGACATCCCCTCCAGCGCGGCCGCGATCGCGGGCAGCGCCGCCTCGTCGCCTGCGAGCAGGTGCCAGTCGGCGTCGGCACGCGGCGCATAGGCTCCGCCCGGTCCGAAGCAGTCGATGGTGTCGCCCGGCCGCACCGAAGCGGCCCAGGGACCGGCGATGCCCTCGTCGCCGTGGTAGACGAAGTCCACTGCCAGCTCACCGGCATCCGGATCGACCGAGCGCACGGTGTAGGTGCGCAGCACATCGATGCCGTCGCGTGGGTAAATGAACTTCACATACGAGTCGGTGAACTCGCTCGGTCGAAACGCGGCGAATCCGGGGCCACCGAAATACACCCGGATCAGATGCGGGGTCAGCCGCTCGGTGCGCTGCACCGTCAGTGTGGTGCGGGGTCGTGCCAAGGTAACCTCCACTAATTGCTAATTAGGCTTGCCTTACCAACCGTACCCGGTTCGGTTCATGCTGAGGGTTACCGCTGACGGGCGCGCCGTAGATGTCACAGGATGATCGGCATGACGCAGACCGTGCCGAGCCCCGCCCACGCCGTCCAGCAACGCTATCGGGATCCGAATCCGACCGCGCCCGCCGAGTGGAATCCGGTGCTTCAGGTACTGCACGAGCACCGCTCGGTGCGCCGCTACCTCGCCGATCCGGTCTCCGACGACACCCTGCGATTGCTCATCTCGGCGGCCCAGTCCGCCCCGACCTCCTCCAATCTGCAGGTGTGGAGCGTCATCGCCGTCCGCGATCCGGCGCGCAAGGCCCGCTTGGCCGCGCTGTCCGGCGGGCAGGCACATATCGAACAGGCCCCGGTGCTGCTCGTGTTCACCGCCGATTTCGCCCGGCTGCGCCAACTCGCCGAGGACCGCGAAGCGCCCCTGGTTGGAGCGGACTATCTCGAATCGAGCTACGTCGGTTTCATCGATGCCGCCCTGGCCGCGCAGAACGCGGTCGTGGCCGCGGAATCCCTCGGCCTCGGCACCGTGTATATCGGCGCGATCCGCAACAACCCGGAACAGGTTGCGGCGGAACTGAATCTGCCCGAGCAGGTTTTCGCGGTCTTCGGACTCGTTGTCGGACATCCGGATCCGAGTGAGGAGGCCCGCGTCAAACCGCGCCTCCCGCAACCGGCAGTCCTCCACCACGAAACCTACGACCTGCCCAACCAACGTCCACATGTGGCGGCCTACGAAGACCGCATCGCCGAGTTCTACGCCGAACAGCAGCTTTCGCACTCCTGGACCGAGCGCGTCCTGGCCCGCCTGGCCTCCGCCGCCAGCCTCAACGGCCGCCACCGGCTCCGTGAGTCCCTGGCGAATCACGGCTTCCGCCTGCACTGATCGCGGTGTGGTTCGGGTCGCGCGGCGGTCCGGTGGTGCGGCCGGTAGCGTGACGGGCTGATCGATCTCGAGCTCCAGGGGAAGGACCGCACGATCCATGACAGCCTCCGACCGTCAGCTCCAAGCTGAATCGGCGCCCACCGACCCGGCCGCATCCGGTGAAGAGGGGTACTCGCGGGGGCTGAGCCCGCGGACCATTCAGATGATCGCGATCGGTGGTGCGATCGGCACGGGTCTTTTCTATGGTGCGGGCGGTGCGATCGAGCAGGCGGGGCCTGGGCTGATCCTGGCCTATCTCGCGGCGGGTCTGGCGATCTTCGTGATCATGCGGGCGCTGGGGGAGTTGCTGACCTACCGGCCGGTCTCGGGCAGCTTCGCCGAGTACGCGCACGAATTCCTCGGGCGCTTCGCGGGATTCGTCACCGGGTGGTCGTACTGGGCGGTCTGGGTGGCGACCTGTATGGCCGAGATCACCGTTGCCGGGAAGTATGTGCAGTACTGGTTCGATATCGCGCCGTGGCTGACCGCGCTGGTGGTTTTGGCGGTCATGTTCTGCGCCAACCTGATCTCGGTGCGGCTGTTCGGTGAGGGCGAATTCTGGTTCTCCGCCATCAAGGTCACCGCGATCGTCGCGATGATCCTCATCGGCATCGGGGTGCTGACGATCGGCTTCGGCCATGCCGCCAACCCGACGGTCACCAATCTGTGGGCCGATGGCGGTGTGTTCCCGAACGGATTCGGACAGTCGCTGCTGGTGCTGCAGATCGTGCTGTTCGCCTACGTCGGTGTCGAGCTGGTCGGTGTGACCGCGGGCGAGGCGCGGGATCCGCGCACGACGCTGCGCAAGGCGATCAACACCCTGCCGTTCCGCATCGGCCTGTTCTATGTGGGCGCGCTCCTGGTGATCATGTCGGTGGCCAGTTGGCGCAACTTCCACGCGGGTAAGAGCCCGTTCGTCGAGGTGTTCCAGCAGATCGGCATCCCAGGTGCCGCGGGCATCATCAATTTCGTGCTGCTGACCGCGGCGCTGTCATCGTGTAATTCGGGCATCTACTCCACCGGCCGCATGTTGCGCACCCTGTCGCTGCACGGGGAAGCGCCCGCGGGGCTGAACAAGCTCAGTTCGCGCGCGGTGCCGTATGCCGGCATCACAGCTTCGGCGGCCGCGATGGTCATCGGGGTGATCGTCAATGTGATCTCGCCGGACAAGGCGTTCAACTACATCACCTCGGTCAGCACCATCGGCATCATCTTTGTCTGGGGCGTAATCTTGGTGTGTCACTTGATCTATCGCGCCAAGGTCGGCCGTGGTGAACTGCCCGCCAGCGACTACCGCCTGCCCGGCGCACCGATCACCACCTGGCTGGCGCTGGCCTTCCTGGGGTTGGTTGTCGTCCTGTTGTTCTGGACCGAGAGCGGGCGCACCGCGATTGTCGTCGGAGCGGTCTGGGGTGCGCTGGTCTGCGGCGGCTATCTGGCGATGACCAAGCTCGGCAAGGGTGGCGCGGTAACCCCACCGGTGGCGTAGGGGACGGCAGCCGGGGGGTGGGTAAGCACAGCGGTCCGCACCGGCCTGAGGAGGCACATGGTCACGATCATCGGCGGCGGTATCGCGGGCACGATACTCGCCGGAGCCCTTGCGCGCGAGGGACTTCCGGCCACCGTGTACGAGCGGCGGTCCACGGTCGACGCCGGTGCGTTTCTCATCCTCGACAGCCGGGCGCATGCGGCGCTGGGCGAACTCGGGATCGACCGCGACGACCTATATGCCGCATCGTGTGAGGTGCGCGCGCTCGGCTTGCACGACCTCGCCGGGTATCGTGCCCAGCCCGATGACGGTCGGCGGCTCTACCTCCGCCGGGATCTGCTACGAGTGCTCACCACCTTCGCCCACGCCACGGCCGCGGAGTTCCACTACGACCGTCCGGTGACCGATCTCGACATCGAGAGCCGAACCTTAAGGCTTGCAAGCGAATCGGTGACACCGGACGGCCCGATGATCGCGGCGGACGGTATCGACTCGCTCGTACGCGCCCGCATGGAGCCCGCCCGGCCCCCTGTATACGCGGGTCAGGTCGTCATCTACGGGGTTGCGAGGACCCCGATCACCCTGCCCACCGAAGAATCGGTACTGCACTTCCATCGCACCGGCAACGCCCGGCCGACCGACGCCTTCGGGCACCTGTGGAACGACCAGACGGCGGTATGGTTCGCCAGAATCCGTCGCCAGCCGATCCCGATGGCGGACAACGGTTTCCACCCCGTCGAGGCATGGGCGGAGCAGATCCGCGCGGCACTGCCCGCCATACCGGGTCTAATCGATTCGCTACTTTCGATCACCGAGACGGTGCACGTCAGCAATGCCCGCAATGTGCCGCTGACCCATCCGCGCCCACCCCGAGACGACGTAATCCTTTGTGGCGACGCCGATCACGCCATCAGCCCCGCCGCGGGCGTCGGCGCCCGTGACGCGATCGAAGACGCCGCCGCCCTCTATCGGGCCCTCGTCGCGAAGACCTCGATAGCCGAGGCCATGGCGAACCGCCGCCGACAGATCCTCATCGAGCGAGCGGAGGTCGCCGAAGCCTTCCGGCGCGGCCGCTTCTGATATCGGCTCGTGCGAGACTGGCTGGATGGCCTTGAATCGAGATGCTGATGCCAGCAGGTTGGCCGCGGAGTCGCTCGCACAGGACGATCCGACCGGGTGGTTCGAGCGACTGTATGCGGAGGCGGCAGCCGGGGCGGCGATGGTGCCGTGGGATCGCGATCAGCCCAATCCGATGGTGGTCGAGTGGGCCGAGCAGCGTGCGGCGGACGGTGCCGGGCGTCGGGCATTGGTGGTCGGTTGCGGGTACGGACAGGATGCGGAATACATCGCGCGGCTCGGCTTCGCGGCTACTGCCTTCGATATCTCGCCGACCGCTATTGCCGAAGTGCGCCAACGGTTTCCGAAGTCCGCCGTAGAGTATGCGGTGGCCGATCTGCTGGATCTGCCCGCCGCGTGGCGGGATGCGTTCGATCTCGTCGTCGAGTCGATTACGGTGCAGTCGATGCCGGTGTCGGTGCGCGATACCGCGATCGCCAATATCCGGCGGGCCGTGGCACCCGGTGGTCAGTTGATCGTGATCGCCGGAATCCGGGCGGAGGGTGCGGAGGTCAACGGACCGCCGTGGCCGCTGACCCGGTCGGAGATCAATTCATTTGCGGCCGAGGGACTTCGGACAGTGGATATCGAAGCGAATCAAGAGACGCAACGGTGGCGGGCCGAATTCACCCGATCGGCTGTGGGATAAGCCGCACCGGAGGGTCAGCTGACCGCTGTGGGCTTCCGGTCCCCAGCGGCCAACGCGGTGATCTCGGCGGCGGCACGTTCACCTGAGCGGATCGCCCCGTCCATGTAACCCATCCACACTGTCGCGGTTTCGGCTCCGGCCCAATGTATTCGGCCGATCGGTGTGCGTAGGGCCGGGCCGTATTCGGTCCAGGTGTTGGGCGGCATGAAGGCTCCGTAGCAGCCGCGGGTCCACTCGTCGGCGGACCAGTCTTTCTCGATGTATTCGATGGGGGTAGCCGCTGCGGGGCCGAAAAACCTTGTGAGGCTGGAGATCACGATATCGCGCCGTTCCTCGACGGGGTAGCGGCCGAGTCGGCGGGCATCGCCGCCTTCCAGGAAGGCGAGCAGTACGCCGGGGTTCCCGTCCGGCGGGGAGTTGTCGAAGGTGACCTTGACCGGTCCGGTGGCAGCGGTGACCTGTCCGGACAGCCCATCCGCCCGCCAGAAGGGGGTGTCGTATACGGCCATGGTCTTGATGACCGAGCCGTTCGGCATACGCTGAGTGAGCTGGTCACGATCGGCGGGCAGCGCGGGGGAGTACACCAGCCGACCTGCCAGGGCCGGGCTTATCGCCACGATCACGCGGCGGGCCAGAATCCGGGTGTCGTCGCCGTGCACGACGGCGGAACCCTGGGTCTGCTCGATCTTGCGCACCGGCGTATTCAGCAGCACATGCTCGCCCAACTGCTCTGCCAGCGCCATCGAAATTCGTTGCGAACCGCCCACGATGCGCGTTTGCTGTGCGCCACCGTCGGTTTCGATCATCGAATCCACACCGCCACCGGCATTGAGATAGGCCAGCAGATGCAGCAGTGACACATCTGCCGGATCGGCGGCCCACACTGCCTTGCAGACCATCGTGATGGCCCGGCGCGCGATCTCCGAATGCAGATTGCGTCGCATCCACGACGCGACGGTCTCGGTATCCCACTGCCCCGCCCGCGCCGCCGACCACGGTGCGTCCGCCGGCACCACGCGCGACATCCGATCCAACCGCTGCAGACCGATGTAGGCATCCAGCAGGGCGGCGGAGGCGATCAACGGAATCCGACCGCGATAGCGCCGCAGTTTCCCGCGATGTTCGAACAGATGCCGACCGGTGGTGTAGGTGGGAAACGTCTCCAGCCCCAATTCGTCGATCAGCGCCAGCACCCGGTCCTGACCGGGACCGACCCACTGCCCGCCGACCTCGACGATCTTGCCGTCCCCGATCGGGTGGTTCAGAGTGCGACCACCGACCCGATCCCGCGCCTCGACGACCAGCGCATCGAATCCGGCGCGACGCAACTGGCGGGCCGCCGTCAATCCGGCAAGTCCACCGCCGATCACCGCGATATCCACCGTGCGCTCGACACCCATGGCGACCACCGATCCACCCGTGACCGATCGGACGACTCGGTCGTATGCTCCGACGTTAGGGCACACGACCCCGTCATTGACCCCGAACAGCACCGTTTCCTTGCATCCAGCCGCAAATCGCCCCACGTGATCATGAACCCGATGCGCCCGACGGAGGCAACCATGACAGAGCAGACGCTGGCCGAACTGATAACCGATGACCTACCCCCGGGCATTGCCGCGCTGAGCGCGGAGCGGCAAGCCGAACTCGCGCAGGCGATCGTCGATGCCCGATGGCGGGAGGCGAACGAGCTGAAGGCCGCGGCCTTCGGCATGCTCGACTTTCTGCCGCGCTTCCTGCGCGGCCCGGTCAAGAAGGCGGCCGGACTGTGACCGCGCAATTGCTGAAACTCGCACGGACACTGAGGGTTCCGGTCGAGCATCTCGCCTACCTCGCCGACGTGCCCGATGCGGATCTGCGTGAGTTCCGCCGTCAGGTCACGGATCTGTTCGTGGCCGGACAGGAGCCCGGACTGCGCCGGGTCGCCCAGGCGTCCAAAGTGATTCCGACGCCGATCACCGCGAAAATGGTGGCGCGCAGCCGCGGTGCACTGCTCGCGGCCCGGATGTCGGGCGTGCTCGATCCGTCGCATGCGGTGGATGTCGCCAAACGCCTGCCGGTCGACTTCCTCGCCGAAATCGCCGCACGACTCGATCCACGCCATTCCGCGGCCATTATCGGTGGTCTGCCCCAGGCGACCATTGTCGCCGTCGGCAAAGAGCTTGCGGCACGCGAAGATTGGATCACGCTCGGCGAGTTGGTCGCGTCCATCCCCGATACCGCGGCCCGCGCCACCGAATCCGCACTCGATGGCATCGCGCTCGTCCGCTCGGCCTGCCTCGTCGAGGATGCCGCACAGCTGGAACGCTTCGTCAACCTCGCGTCGCCCGACAAACTCACGGAAATGCTGTGTGCCACGGCCGAAAACGACCTCTGGTCGGAGTATCGCGGCACGCTGAAAGCCCTCTCCGAATCCGCGGTCGAAGCCGTCCGCGCCGCCGCCGAACAACTACCCGCCGAGCAGCGTGCCCGCGCGCTGGCCGAGATCGCCGAGCGGTCGGCCCCATAACGTTCACGAAAGTGCTCAGGCGGCGTTCGCGCCCTGGCGCGGCATCATCGCGGATGCGGTCACCATGACCAAGGCCATCGCGGCGACCGCGAGGAAAACTAGATGCACCGCCGAGGACAACAACGCCGGAGCCGGATGGTCGGTGTCGCCGACGCGCGAGTTCACGATCGCGCCGAATATCGCGACACCGACCGCACTGCCCAACGATCTGGCGAACATATTCGCCGAGGTGACCACGCCGCGCTCGGACCACTCCGCCGTCGTCTGCGCCGCGATCAGGGTGGGGGTGGCGACAAGGCCCATGCCGGTGCCGATCACGAAACACGAAGCGGCGACCTGGATCAGCGTGGAATTCTCATCGATCAGCAGGGTGGTGGCCGCACCGAGCGTGGCCAGGGTGCTGCCGATCAGCGCGGTCGCGCGAAAACCGATGCGCAGGTAGACCTTTCCGGCCTGGGAGGCGGCCAGCGGCCAGCCGAGGGTGAGCGCACCGACGGTGAGACCGGCGATCAGCGCCCCGGTGCCGAGCACGCCCTGCGTGAAAGTCGGTACATACGAGGTCATGCCGAGCAGGATCGCGCCGACCAGCACCGAGACCAGACTGCTGGCGATAATGACCCGTCGCGTGAAAACCCACAGTGGCAGAATCGGATTCGCGGCCCGCCGCTCCACCAGAGCGAACAGCGCGAGCACGAGTGCGCTGCCCACGAAGATGCCGATACCAGTGGCCGACGACCAGGCCCAGGCCTGTCCACCCTCGAGCAAGCCGAGAATCAGCGCACCCGCGCCGATGGTGAGCAGCGCCGCACCGAGATAGTCGACGCGCTGTTTGCGCCGTACCGTGCTCTCCTGGAAGCTGCGCACCAGCATCCACGCGGCGAGTGCGGACAGCGGGATATTGATCAGGAAGATCCACCGCCAGCTGACGTATTCGGCGAACAGTCCGCCCAGCAGTGGCCCGACTACCGCCGAGATGGCCCACACGCTGGCCAGATATCCCTGTACCTTGGCGCGTTCGGTCAGGGTGTAGAGATCGCCGGCGATTGTCATGGTCATCGGCATGATGGCGCCCGCACCGATACCCTGCACCGCGCGGAAAATGATCAGCCCCAACATGCTCGTCGCCACACCGCACAGCAGTGAGCCGAGCGCGAAAACCGCGATGCCGAACAGGATTACCGGCTTGCGCCCGACCGTGTCGGCAACCTTGCCGTACACCGGAACCGTAACCGCTTGTGTCAGTAGGTAAATCGAGAACAACCACGGGAACTGCGAGAACCCGCCGAGGCTGTCGGTGATGGTCAGTACCGCGGTGGCGATTATGGTGGAATCCAGCGCGACCAGCCCTGTCGCGAGCATCAGCGAAGCAAGGATCGCACCTCGATCGGATCGCAGACCGACGGACGATTCCATTGCCTCGGTTGCCACCGACCGGCCCCTCTCCTTCGCTTCACCAACCACCTCGAAGCAACGTATCGCGGCCGCAGCTATTCCCGCACGGAATTATTTCGGCACCGGATCGGTCGCGATCTTCTCTGCCGTCACCTAGTGGCGGGCACCCCGTCTCCTGGCTGGGCATCTATGCATGGGATGCCTAGGTCCTCGCTTGCCGCACCGAGGTCTACTGATCATGTACGTGCTAGCCGTCACAATCGCACTGAAAATGCCTGCTATATATGGTGCCGAAATTTCTCAGGTTCTTCATCTACTGTCTGTCTCAGTAGTTGGAGCACCGAGGCAAAGGGCCATGATGCATCGAACAACAACCACGACCAAGCGGGGTGCAGCACGAGGCAGAGCTCTCGCACTGCTCGTCGGCGCGATCACCCTGGGCACGGTGCTCGGCGCGGGTGAGGGGCTCGCGAATCCGGATGCGCGCTCGGACCATTCGAACAATCGCGGCAGTACCAGCGGTCGCGATACCACCGGCTGGCATCACATCGATCCGTTCGGCTACCACCACACCCCGCAGAATCCCTTGCGGCGCAGCGAACAACAGAACAATCTGCGTGAATACCGCAGCCAGAACGAGTCCGGCGCGGATTCCTCCGGCAACCGCACCGGCGGCACGACGACATGGACCCGGGTACCGCGTCCGGACGGCGACGGCTGGACCGTATGCCGCGCCGCGGCGAGGACGTGCTGATGATCACGACTGTGCGGCACTGCGCACGCTCAGGGCGCGACCATTGTCGCGGGTGGCCGGGACTTCCGTTGCGAAACCGACAGCCGCGGTGCGGCGCACTGGTCGAAGGGCGGACCGACGAACCGGCCGAGTGCCGTGCCGAATCCGGGTGCGTACGCGCATCCGGCCCGGCTGTTCAGCGCCGGTGCGCACCAGCCCGGCACCGAGTACATCGACTACTGCGTCGGCAACCAGCTCATCGACGGCGTGGACGATATGTACCGGGTGGTCGCGGACGGCAGCGGCGGGCTCTATTGGAAGGCCGCAGGGCCGATTTCGGATTGGACCTTCGATTCCGATTCCCCGCGCCCGGGACCGTCGTCGCGGACCGCGAGTCTGTGTTACGAAGGAAACCTGACCTGATCGGGTATCCAGCGAAATACGGTGGGACGCAAGGCAAGCGCCCCACCGTTTTGCTGGCTGACCGAGTCTCGGGGGCGCAGTAGCCGCATACGGCCCACCCGGTGCCAGGTCGCGAACCCGTGACGATGCAGTGATGTGGATGCTGCCGGGTAGCGGACGGTTTAGACTTCATGACCATGACCGCCTTCATCGGCAAGGTCGTACTCATTACCGGCGGCGCGAGCGGCATCGGCGCAGAGGTCGCCCGGCGGCTGCGTGCGCGGGGCGCCCACCTCGTGCTCATCGATATCGACTCACCCCCGCTGCGAGAACTCGCGACCGAACTCGGCGGCGACGAGCATGTCGTGGCGGTTTCTGCGGACGTGCGCGACTTCGCCGCGATGCAAACCGCGGTCGCGCAGGGAATCGAGAGGTTCGGCGGCATCGACATCGTCATCGCGAACGCGGGAATTGCCAGCTACGGGTCGGTTCTGACGGTGGACCCCGCTGCCTTCCGGCGGGTGATCGAAGTCAACCTTGTCGGTTGTTTCCACACCGTCCGTGCCGCCCTGCCATCGGTCATCGAGCGGCGCGGGTACGTGCTGATCGTCTCCTCCCTCGCGGCCTATCTGGCGATGCCGGGTATGACGGCCTACGACGCCTCCAAGGCCGGGATCGAGCACTTCGCGAACGCGTTGCGGCTCGAGGTCGCGCACCGCGGCGTCGATGTCGGGTCCGCGCACATGTCGTGGATCGACACCCCGCTCGTGCGGGAAAGTTTCGCCGACCTGCCCGCGGTCGAGCGAGCGCTCGCCGCACTGCCGAGGCCGATCCGCAAGACGACCTCGGTGCAGAAGTGCGCCGCCAGATTCGAGCGGGGAATCGAGCGGCGCGCCAGACGGATCAATGTGCCCGCCTGGGTCGGCGCGCTGCGTTGGCTGAGGCCGCTGCTGCAGACGCAGGCCGCCGAGCGGGCGGGCAGCAAGACCACCCCGGCGTGGCTGCCGGATATGGACGCCGAGGTGGCCGGGCTGGGTCGTTCGCTCAGCGCCCGGACGCAGGCGCTCGGCGCGGACTAGGGTCTGTCTTCATCAGGGCTGCCAGGTGATCCGACCGCCCTGGAAGTCCTGCGCCTTCCCACCCTCGTAGTCGTATTCCTCGCCCGTCGGGAACCCGTATCGCCCGGATTCCGCGCCATTGGACACCCACAGATCGCGGATCGCACCCCAGACGACATGCGCACCGGTACGCGGGGACCAATAGATCGCGCCACCGGGGAAGAGGTTGTAGCGCCCGTTGTCCGCGCGCGCGGCCGCCTCGTCGGTGAGCGGGAACCCCAGCGCACCGCTCTCCCAGCCGTAGGCGCCCCACTTATCGCGGATCGTGCCGCCGATCTGGTGCGCGGCGGTGCCGAGGGACCAATAGATAGACCCGCCCTGGAAAATGTTGTAGGCGCCGGATCCCGACGGCGTGGATTGCTGACGGGTGACGGGGTAGCGCAGCACGCCCGTCTCCAAGCCGAGGTCACGCCATTTGTCGCGGATCGCGCCGCCGACCGCATTGGCGCCGGTATCGGGATGCCAATAGATCGCGGCATTGCGTTCGAAGGTCTGATAGCGGCCGCCGTTGGCGGCATCGGCTTCGGGTGCGGTCGGGTCGCCGAGCGCGCCGGGGCCGCCCACCTGGTCGTATTCGACCTCGATGGCGCCGCCGACGTCGAACGGACCGACGGGGCGAGCGGTTGCGGTGCCGAGGCCGACGCTCAGCAGCAAGGCCAGTGCGGCGGTGGTCGATGTGAGTGCTGCCCGCGCGGGGCGTGCGGTGCGAAATTGCGGTGCCAATTGAACTCCTGAGGTCGTAGTGGAATACGAACGTCGGTGAAGCCGCGAACTGTCATCCTCTGATCCCTGCGATCGAAAGATCACTTGGCGTGTTGCCTGCGAAGGCTTTTGTGTCGCAACTCAACTGAATATTGTCGAACGTATGGGCGAATACGATTTTGGGAAGTTAACTGGCTTCAACCGCGATCATCTCATGTGGTTCGACGCCGAACTTTTCTGCGATCGTTGTGGACGCCTCGAGAAGCTGTTCACCACCGTCCATGACGAGTTGCGTGTGTGAACCGGTGCTGCGTGGCCACAAGGTTCGCCTCGAACCGAACAATATGCAGGCCACCGGTCTGGCTCGCGCAGCTGGCTGCGCGCGTTTCGCCTGGAACTGGGGCCTGGCCTGGTGGCAGACCGAGTACGAGAAGTACAAGGCCGGGCAGCGTGACACGAGCCCCGGTCAGCTCGAGGCGCGTCGCGTCCTGAATTCGGTGAAACGCGATCAGTTTTCGTGGATGCTGGAATCGACCAAATGCGCGCCGCAGGAAGCGTTGATCAACCTCGGACGCGCGTTCGAGAACTTCTTCCAGAAACGGGCGAAGTACCCGCGCTTCAAGAAGAAGGGTGTTCGGGATTCGTTCAAACTGTCCTCCGGTCAGTTCGCCGTCGCCGAGAACCGGCTGCGTATCCCGAATATCGGCTGGATCACGATGTCGGAGACACCACGCTTCACCGGCACCATCAAAGCCGTCACCATGTCCCGTCGCGGCGGACAATGGTTCGCCGCCCTGACGATCGACACCGCCGAAACGGAGCAGCTCCCGGTCACGGGCCGCACCGTCGGTGTCGATGTCGGCGTGCGTGAGTTCGCTACCCACACAGGTGAGTTGTTGGAGACGCCGCGTGCGCTGCGCAAAGCCGAGAGGAAGCTCAAACGCGCCCAGCAAACGTTGAGTCGTAGGCAGAAAGGTTCGGCGAACCGGGCGAAAGCGCGCCGCCGGGTCGCGAGGATCCACGCGAAAGTGGCTGACACGCGCGGCGATTGGCTCCACAAATTCACCACCTGGCTGGTGGAGAACAATGATTCGATCGCCATCGAGGACTTGAACGTACGTGGCATGGTGCGCAACCGGTATCTCGCGAAGTCGGTGCTGGAAGCGGGATTCGGTGAGTTCCGTCGCCAACTTGAGTACAAGACTGCCCTGGCCGGGCGGACTCTGGTTGTCGCGGATCGCTGGTTCGCCAGCTCCCGGACGTGCAGTGCATGCGGTGTGAAAACCAAACAGTGCATGGGCCTGAACGTCCGGGAATGGGCTTGCGAGTATTGCAGTGTCCGTCATCACCGCGACATCAACGCGGCGAACAACTTGGATCATTTGAACACGCCGGGAGTTCCCCGGTATCAGCCTGTGGAGAGTTCTCCGCCCCTACCGGCCAGCTCTTGTGTTGACCGGCAAGCATCCTCGGTGAAGCAGGAACCTGACGGCAACCCCTTGGAACACGGTCGCGCAAGTTCAGGAGAACGGTAAGCCATATGGTCGATTACACCGGCTGTGGCGACAGCACGATCTTGGCCGACCGCCCCGGTGTTTCGCTCGCGGCGGCGGCATCGGTGGCGGACTCGAGCGGATACACGGCCTCGACGTCGAGGCGCAGTGCACCTGTCGCCGCCATCCCCACTAGTTCACCGATCAGGCGCCGCATCTCCTCGCTGCTGGTCTGCTCGGCCCGCTTGGAACCCCAGAAGCCCTTGACCACAGCCTGTTTGAAGATCAGCGGACCCGGATTGATGGACAGCGGCTGACCGGACAGCGCACCGAACGAGATCAACTCACCGTCCTGGCCGAGCAGCGAAAGCAGCGCATCGGCCGCCCGCCCACCGACCTGGTCAACGGCGCGCACGATCGGCGCACCCTCAGTAGCCGCGACGGCTCGATCGAGCCAGCCCTCGGATTCGGTATCGAAGACCGGTTCGAAACCCAACTCCTGCAACGCCTTGACCGAAGCCGGGCCGCGAACCAGGTTGAGCACATTGAGACCGCGTTGCCGCGCAAGCACATTCACCAGGCGACCGACCGCACCATTGGCGGCATTGATCGCAATCCAGTCGCCCGGCGAAACCTGCAGATCCTCCAGCAGCATCAGCGAGCTGAGCGGCATCGCGAGCAACTGCGCCGCTGTCTCATCGGAAATGCTGTCCGGCAGCGGAACCACCTGCGTCGCCTTGGCCAGGAAATACTCGGCCCATACATTGTGGATGCCGGAAACGCTCACGCGCTGGCCGACCTCCAGGCCGGTCACATCCGATCCCAGCGCATCGATCCGGCCTACGGCCTCGGTTCCCGGAATCGCGGGCAGCGACGGCTTATAGCCATAGACCCCGCGAATGGTCGCCAGGTCGTGGTTGTGAATGGGCGCGAGGATCAGCTCGATCCGCACTTGTCCGGCACCGGGTTCGGGCGTCGGCTGCTGTGCGATGGTGAGCACATCCTTCGGCTCGCCGAAACTTTCGATGACTACGGCACGCATGGTGGATTCCTTTCCTCAGTCGTCGGCGAGGGTGACCTGGACGTCGATATTGCCGCGGGTCGCGTTCGAGTACGGGCACACCTGGTGCGCCTTGTCGGCGATGGTCTGTGCCTCGGCGGGGGACAGATGCGGCAGCGAGATCTCGAGGGTGACGGTCAGCTCGAAGCCGCCCTCGTCGTTCGGGCCGATGCCGACCTTCGCGCCGACCGCGGAATCGTCGACATTCGCGCCTTCGCGCTTGCCGACCAGGCGCAGTGCGCTGTGGAAGCAGGCCGCGTAGCCCGCCGCGAAGAGCTGCTCCGGGTTGGTGCCCACGCCGCTACCGCCCATCTCCTTGGGGATATCCAGTGCGACGTCGACCTTGCCGTCGGAGGTGCGGGCGTGGCCGTTGCGTCCGTCGCCGGTCGCGAGGGCTTCGGCGGTGTACAGGACGGTCATGTCTGACTCTCTTTCGATCAGGGGTGGGACATCAGCGAATCGGCAAGTCGCCGAAGGGTTTCGCGCAGGATGATGAATTCGTCGTGGGTCAGGCCGCTGGCCTCGCCCATTTCCGTTGGTAGACACCGGGCTTCGGACTGCAGTTCGCGGCCGCGTTCGGTGAGTTGGATATCGACGCGACGTTCGTCGGCCGCTGCCCGGCGCCGTTCGACCAGGCCTGCCGCCTCCAACCGCTTGAGCAGTGGCGACAGCGTTCCGGAGTCGAGTAGCAGTGCTCCGCAGAGGTCGCCGACGCTGCGACCGTCACGTTCCCACAATGCCAACATCACCAGGTACTGCGGATAGGTGAGCCCGAGGCGCTCGAGCTTCGGGCGATAGGCCGCCGTCATCGCCCGCGACGCAGCATACAGCCGGAAGCACAACTGCTCGTCGAGGGTGAGGTGATCGGTCATGTCCATAACGGTAGTGGCCAATTAAATTGTGCACAACCAAATTGGCTGTGCTTCACGTCACGCCTGATCGTCGCCTGCGGCTCAGCCGGCGACGCTGCCGCCGCCGATGCCCAGGTAGACGATCATCATGGTGAACAGGAACCAGCCCGCGCCCTGCCAGATCGGCCAACTCCGGCCGCGCCGCCACACGCGATAGGTCTGCACAAAGGCGCAGATACCGCCGAGCATCAGTACCACGGTCGGTCCGGTCAGGATCGCGGTTTTCGCCGCGGTGTCACAAAGCATCGTCTCCGCGGCCGCACAGGCCGTCCGTTCGGCCGCCCATATCGCGGTGATCACGAAGACGAGCGCGGCCACCGCGAGCACCGCCGCCACATAGATCGCCACCCGGCGAAAGGTCCGCTCGTCCGCCGTCCATCTCTTCTCCAGATCGTTGACCATGATCGATCACCTCGTGGGTGGAGTTGCCGACGGGCGCAGACCCAAACGTCAGGCCTTGCGTCCCACGCCCGCCCAATACCACGCGGACTCCGGATCGGCCGGAATGGCTTGCATTCGACCCGATAGGTCGCCGATCAACTCCGGATGCCAGGTGATGACGGGGACGACGCCCGGTTCGACGATTTCGGTTCCGGCGAACAGAGTTTCGGTTTCAGCGCGGCTGCGCGGATTGAAGGTGATGCCTGCGGATTCGGCCGAGGCCACCACTCTGGCCATGGCGCGGGCGTCGAAATCGGCGGTGGGATGGGTGATCACGATAAAGCTGCCGGAGGGAACCGATTCCAGCAGGTTCTCGATGATGGCGTGCGGATCATCGCTGTCGCGGAAATACATCATGATCGCGACCAGCATGACGGCGACCGGACGGCTCAGGTCCAGGGTCGCGGTCAGGGACGGATCGCGCAATATCGAGGCCGGATCGTGCAGATCCGCATGAATAAAGGCCGTTTTGCCCTCACGGGTGCTGGACATGAGTGCCCGCGCGTGCGCGAGGACGATGGGGTCGTTGTCCACATAGACCACGCGCGCATCCGATGCGATGCCCTGGGCGATTTCGTGGGTATTGCCCGCGGTGGGGATTCCGGTGCCGATATCGAGGAACTGGGTGACGCCCGCATCGACGACGTAGCGCACCGCGCGGCCGAGGAAGGCCCGGTTGGCGCGGGCCATACTGCGGATTGCCGGAATATGGGTGGCTATCGCGTCGCCGAGTGCCCGGTCGGCCGGGTAGTTATCCTTTCCGCCGAGCCAATAATCGTAAACACGAGCTTCATGAGCCACACTCGTATCGATTTTGGTCGGCAATCCGGTGGCGGTTTCAGCCCAGCTATCCGGCATGACGATTCCCTCCTGTGGCGGGCGGGCCGTGGGGTGCCCGCAACCGCCGAGCCGCCCACGGTCGGCGGCCCGCTCCGTCGAATTTTTCCTCGCTCAGGATAGGGGCGGCGAACGTCCGGCAGGCCGGGATTCGGACTGCATTAGGGGATCGATTTCGGTGTGTCGGCTGCATCACGTGATCTTGATGAGGTTGAATCATGAGGTCAACGCGCTGCAGCGGTCCATTGCGAAGTCTGTTCTTCTCCCAGCATCGGCATGCGACAAGGAGCATGAAGTGAGCATGATTCTCGCCGCGTTACACGACACTTTGCTAGCCGAGGTCAGTAATCCGGAACCGGAGGCTCCGCCGATGGCGGACAAACTGATGCAAATGGGCCGGTATTTCACCTGGCTGATTCAGTTGTCCGGGGTTACCGCCATTACCTACGGCGGCGGACGGTTCGCCTGGGAGAAATGGTCCGGAGGCGGGCTGGAGTCGCCGAAGATGATTGCCAGCGCGATGGCCGGTGGCGTGGTCGCCACCAGTGCGGGCACGATCATGAATGCCGTGCTCTAGCGACCTCACAGTATCCGTTCGAATCGAGCGCCCGCACGAATAGTCGTGCGGGCGCATTCATCGACGCTGAGCGAGGGGATTCGATATGTCGCCGACCTCGGAACTGGAGCATCGGCTCGCGCTCCACGAAAACCCCTATGGCCCATTACCATCCGTACGTGCCGCGCTGCGTGGCGCCCGGATGGCGGCGAACCGGTATCCGGAATATTTGCCGCGCAGGCTGCCCGGGATGATCGCCGAACGGCTCGGCGTGCCGCCCGAGCAGGTGGTGGTCGGTGCAGGTGCCACCGGGGTCATCACGTATATCTTGCGGGAGTTCGTCGCGCCCGGCGACGACGTCGTGATGGCGACGCCGACCTTCGACGGGTTTCCGTTGCTGACCGAGACCATCGGCGGTCGGGCGGTGCAGATTCCGCTCAGCGCGGACGGTCATCAGGATCTCGACGCGATGGGCGATGCCGTCGATGCGCGCACGCGGGTGGTTGTGCTGTGCAGTCCGCACAATCCGACCGGCACCTGTATAGCGCAGGCCGAACTCGAAGGGTTTCTCGATCGGATCGATCCGTCGGTCACGGTCGTGCTCGACGAGGCGTACATCGACTTCGTCGCCGTGGCGGATCGGGTGGACACGGCCGGTGTGTTGGCGCGGTATCCGAATCTGGTTGTCACGCGGACCTTCTCGAAGGCGCACGGGTTGGCGGCGCCGCGGGTCGGGTATGCGATCGGGGCGGTCCCGATGATCGCGCGAATTCGGCGGTGGCAGTTGCCGTTCGGGGTGACCGCGCTGGCCGAGACCGGTGTGCGGGCATGTTATGACGCCGAGGCGGAATTGGCGGTGCGCACCGCCGCGATCGCCCGCGAGTGCGGTCGGCTCACCGAGGGGTTGCGCGCGCTCGGCTTCGCGGTGCCGACAAGTGCGGCGAATTTCGTGTACCTCGGTCGCTGCGGCGCCGCCGAAATCGACCGGCTCCGTACGGGTTTCGCGCGAGAAGGCATTGCGGTCAAGCATTACGGCACCGGTATCAGGATTACCGTCGGCGATACAGCGGCGACCGATGCGGTGCTTGCCGTGTCACGCTGAGTCCGGTGGCTGGGGAGTGTGGCCCGAGGTCGCCCGAGCTAGGGACTTTCGCCCCATGACGGACATCCGGTTCCGGACCATAGTGGCACTCGTAAAGTTCGATTCCACCGGGTAAGGGAGGCAGCTGCGGCGGCCCGCCGCCATTCGGATCCGTGCCTCCGATACAGCTTCGACGCCTCGACCCCGATCCGCGGAGTGCGTGCCGCGGGAGGCGATTCGATAACTGCCGACCGCTGACCGGCACGAGGGGCCGACCGCCCCCTGCCGGTGGCCTCGTCGGATCCTGGGCTCGATGCCCTCGCGGACGGCCTTGCGTCAGCATGTGCCGAAGCTCATGCTTCATAAATAGGAACACCGCGCACGTTGAGGGCGATCTTTCGCCGAAATGACTCCGGCGGACGGTGCTAGCGGCTGGTGCCAGCGTGCTCTACGGCGTGCGCCAATACCCCGAGGAGGACCTCGCTCAGATAGTGACCTCGCTCAGATAGTTCTCACCTCCTGGATTGAACCGCGACCCGTCACCCCCAAAGCAAAGGAGCAACGATGTCTACCCTCCACTTCAAAGAGACCACGTCCTCGACACCGGAGCAGTTCGTGGCGGCGCTGACCGATTTCGGGCCGGGCCGCTCGCAGGTGTTCGGTAACAGCGCCGACGCGTATCTCGAGGTGCACGACCGGGGCCGACGTGATGCCGATGTCACGGAGGGCTCGCGCGGCATCTGGGAACGCCTGCACTACGACTGGTCGAACCCCGACCGCGTCGTCATGACCACCACCGACTCGAATGTATGGGGCGGTCACTCGGGTCACACCTATACCTTCACGCGTCGGACCGACGGGAAGACCGATGTGGATGTGGTCGTGGTCCGCGAGGGTAAGAACCTCAAGGGCCGGGTCCTCGGAGTCGTGGTCGGGACCGTCGGCAAACGCGTCCTGAAACAGGCCCTCGACAAGACCGTCAAGGCTATCGAAACCCGAGACAACGGCGGGGGAACGGCAGAGCGCTAGTAACGCGCCCGCTCCACCTGACACCGCTCGCAGGTGCCAGGGCACTCGCCACCGGCCGCGAACGGACGAGACAACCAACCTCCCGCAAGATGGTCCGCATCGCGGGCCGATTCCCGCTACGGCGATGCTTGTGTTGATGTACCAGCGGTGGGACTCGGTCAATGACGGGTTCGGGCGAAGCGGCCCGGGGTGGTTCCGGTCCAGCGGGTGAAGGCGTGGGTGAAGCTGGAGGCGTCGGCATGGCCGAGGCGCTGGGCGACGTCTTCGACGGTGGTACCGATGGTGAGAGTTCCTCGGTCCAGGACCGTGTCACCCGGTTGATCATCGGTCGGACCGGGAAAAGAAGTGCGGCGAACCAGGGTTCGGCCTCGGCGGCGAAGGTCCAGGTCAGGTTGGTGCCGTCGGGGTGAGGTTCGAGGGTGATGTCTTCGGCGAAGCGGCGGAAGCCGGGTCGGTTGGCGGCCTCGACGGTGAAGGTCAGCTGCTTGTTCTCGTCCCAGCGGTAGAAGCGTTCCCGTAGTGCGGCGGCGCCGTTGCCGACGGTGACCTCGCGACGGGTGCCGATACCGAAGGGGCGCGGGGTGATCCAGTCGACGCCGGTGATGCCGCGAGCCCAGGAGACCAGGGCGTCGTCGGCAGTGAGGAGTTGCCAGACCCGTTCGGGTTCGTCGGGCACGATCACGCTGTGGCGGAAGCGGATCGGGCCGTTCTTGAGGAGGGTGTCGTCGCTGTCGGCGAGGGGGAACCAGCGGGTCATCGGGAGACGGTCTCCTTGGTGGCGGGGGTGTGTACGCCCTCGGGCTGCGGGTCGGCATAGAGCAGGTCGATGTCGGCGGCGTACACCTCGCTGATGGGCTTGCGCCGCAGCTTCATGGTGAGGGTGAGTTCGGTGCCGCCGGGTTCCCAGAAGGTCGGCAGCAGCCGGAAGCGTTTGATCTGCTCGACGCGGGACAGCACCTGATTGGCGGAATCGATAGCGGCGCAGACCCGTTCGATGATGTCCGGATGCTCGACGATTGTGGTTGCGGTGACTGGTAATCCGTGCTCGACGGCGAAACTGGCAGCGGTGTCAGGATCCAGCGTCACCAGGGCGGTGACATAGGGTCGGGCGTCGCCGACGGCGACGACGGTGCCGATCAGACCGGAGGCCGCGCGTACCGCGTTCTCGATATTGGCGGGTGACATATTCTTTCCCGACGCATTGATGATGAGTTCCTTCTTGCGGTCCACGACGCGCAGACAGCCGTTGTCGTCGCGGGTCATCACATCGCCGGTGGCGAGCCAGCCGTCGGCATCGATGGCTTCGGCCGTCTTCCCGGGTTCGCCGCGGTACCCCTTCATGACCAGCGGGCCGCGCACGAACAGCTCACCGTCGTCCGCGAGCCGCATCTGCATGCCGGGTACCAGACGCCCGACCGTGCCGAGTTCGGTTGGGGCATACGGGGATACGCTGGCGATGCAGGTGAGTTCGGACATGCCCCAGATTTCGGAGATGGGTAGTCCGAGTGCGGCGAAGAAGGCGAGGGTGTCGGCGGGGATCGGCGCCGCGCCGGAGACGGCCCATTTCAGCTCGTCGAAGCCGAGTTTCGCGCGCAGAGCCGACAGCACAGTGGCATCGGCCTTCTCGAATTCGGCGGCCAGGTCGGCCGCAACGGGCTCTCCGGCGCGCAGTAGGTCCATGCGCTTGCGCGCGGTGTCGAGGGCCCAGCGCATGGTCGCGGCACGCATGGGAGCGGGGTCGTTGGCGACGCCGAGTTCTATTGCGGCCTTCAGCTTCTCCCACACCCGCGGTACCGCACCCCAGATGGTCGGGCGGCAGTCCGGCAGCGCGGCCGCGATGAGTGCGGGTTCGGCCACCACCGTCACCTGCGTGCCGAACACTATCTGCAAGTAGAGCCCGGTCAACCGGTCGGCGATATGGGCCGAGGGCATGAACGAGGTGATCCGGTCGCCGAATTCGATCGGCAGCACCTGGGCCAGCGCGTAGGCATCGAACAGCAGATTGGCGTGTGTGGTTTCGACGCCCTTGGGATTGCCGGTGGTGCCGGAGGTGTAGATGAGGGTGGCAATGTCGTCGGGTTTCGTGTCTTTCCAGGACTTCTCGAAATCGAAGTCGCTGGTGCCGAGCGTCTGGAGCTCCTGAAGAGTCATTGTGCCCTCGACCGGGTCGCCGTCCAGTAAGACGATGTGCGCGGGGGCCGCGCCGGAGCGTCTGATGCGGTCGAGGTATTGCGCCTCACACACCACTACCGACGCCCCCGCATTGTTCAGTACATGGGCGATGCCCTCGGGCGGCAGTGTGTTGTAGATGGAGAAGGACGTGGTTCCGGCGTGTAGTGCGCCGACATCGATCGGGTAGAACTCCACGCGGTTGCCCATCATCAGGGCCACGGTGTCACCGCGGCCGATGCCGAGCGCGGCGAAGCCGGCGGCGATGCGGCGCACCTGGGCGGCGTATTCACCCCAGGTGAGTTCCCGGGTGCCGCCCACGGTGCGCACCGCGACAGCGTCGGGATCGATGGCGGCGGTGTGCTGGAAGGCGGCGCAGAGGGTGTCAGAGCTCATGACGGTACTTCTTTCAGATTGCCTGTGCGGCTGGGGATTCGAGAGCCTCGATGACGAACCGGCCGGACGCGCGGTATGCCATTCGGGATTCGGGCACCAGCGCCGCGAGGGTGTGGAAGACGTGCATTTGCTGGGCCCACAAGCGCAGATCGCAGCGTGCGCCCGCCGCGCTCAAGTGGTCGGCGAGCGCGATCGCGTCGGCGGCGAAGAGTTCATCTCGGCTGGCGTGAATCAGGGTGGGCGGCAACGGTGTTCCCGAACGCGGACGCAGTTGTTGCGGTGCGTCGGCGAGGTGGGCGACGGCGGCGCGCGCGGTGGCCAGGTCGAGCAGGGCGTCGCGGCGACCGCCGCGGCGCGCGTGGTCCAGTGCGAGGTCGGCCATGGGCGAGAACAAGAGCAGGGCAGCCGCGCACCTACGACCGCGATCGGCGCGGCTGATCACGAAATCGGTGGCCAGGTAGCCGCCCGCGGAGTCGCCCGCGATAACTATCCGCTCCGGGGCGAATCCCTGTTCGCGCAGTAGACGATAGGCCGCCGTGACATCGGATGCCGCTGCGGTGTAGGGGTTTTCGGGAGCAAGTCGGTAGTCCACCGTTAAGACCGGCAGCCGGGTCGCGGTCGAAAGCCGTGATGTGACACCGCGATACGAGCGTGCGGATCCGGTGATGAAACCGCCGCCGTGCACATACAGGATGGCGGCATCGTCGCGGGTCGCGCGCGGGCCCCGCACCCATTCGGCGCGAACGAGACCGTCCTCGACGGCCTCGACGACCGTGCCGTTGAGTACCGGCGCGACCGCGCGCATGATCCGGTCGATGAACACCCGGGCGGCTGGTAGCGTGTGCGCGTTGACCGGGAGGGTGGCCAGGACCGGACGCAGAGTGTGACTCGAGATCTGCCGTAGCGCCCGAGCCCGGCGGGACGCGGATTCGGCGCTCATGACCCCTTTGGCGGCTGTGTCGATGGTTCGCTCGTCGCGCTCGCTCATATCCGAACCCGCGCTTCCACCGCGCGCACCAGATCGTGCACGCGCGCGTCGCGGGTGAGGCGGGTGTCGAGCACCGCGTTCACCGCTCCGCGCAGCAGCGCGTACGCGCTCCAGCCGGTCGCGGGTGCGATGGTGCGCGGGGCACGTCGTTCGACACCGTCGGCCACCGACCGCGCGGCCTCTGCCGCGGTGATCCGTCGGTTGAGTGGCCACGGAAGCAGATCGTCGAGGGCGCGACCGAGATCGTCACCGTCGAGGGTGTCATGGGTCATGGCCGTGTCGACAATGCCGAAATAGGCGATACCCGCGGTCGCGCCGAACGGTGAAAGTTCCACGCGCAGTGCGCGTCCCAGTTGCTCCACGCCCGCCTTGCTGATCATGTACGGCGCACCCGCCATCCCCGGTGCGAAGGCTGCGCACGAGGACACCACCACGACATGGCCGCGGGCGGTGACAATGTGATCGAGTGCCGGGCGCACAGTGTTGAACACGCCGGTCAGGTTGATATCGATGACGCGGTCGAAGTCCCGCCCGTCGAGGGTGCGCAGGGTGGCGGGGCGCGGCACCACACCGGCATTGGCCACCACCACGTTCAGAGAGCCGAAGTAATCGACCGCGTCGGTGATCACCTGGCGCATGGCTTCTCGATCCGCCACATCGGCGGCGAGCGGCAGGGCGCGCGGGCCGAGGGCGGCCGCGGCCGCGGCGACGGCCGTGCCGTCGATATCGACCAGCACGACCGATGCGCCGCGGGCGTGGAGAATATCCGCCAGTTCACGGCCGATCCCCTGTGCGGCCCCCGTGATCAACGCGACTTTGCCGTCCACGTCGTAGCGGCCCGGCGTTGCCCCGATCGTCATGTGGTCACCTCGTAAGCGTCGGCATCGAAAGCGCGTGTGCGACGGCGGTATTCGAAACTCCAGTTCGGATACAGCCCGGCATTGAGCCCGTCGGGTGTGGTGTAGTAGCTGGTGCAGCCGCCGGTGAGCCAGACACTGGTCGAACTACGGCGCGCCATTTCGGCGAGGAACCGCTCCTGGGCTTCGGGCCGCACCTCGACGCGGCGAGCTCCATTGCGGCGCACCGATTTCAGGGCATCGACGATGTAGGCGATCTGCGATTCGATCATGTAGATGGCCGACTGGTTTCCGGCTGCGCCGAATGGGCCGAGCGTGCAGAAGAAATTGGGAAATCCCGCGACCGCCGCACCGAGGTAGCTCTGCGGTTGTTTGTGGTAGAGCTCGGCCAGCGAGATCCCGTCCCGGCCGATGAGCCGTTCGTAGGCGGTGGGAATCGCGGTGAACCCGGTGCCGTGGATTATGGTGTCGACTTCGTGTTCGGTGCCGTCGCGCAGCACGATCGAATGCGGACGCACCTCGGCGATACCCTGCGTGACGACCTCGACATTGGGTTGGTCGAGCGCGGGCAGATACGCGTCGGAGAAGATCGCGCGCTTGCAGCCGATTACATAGTCTGGCGTCAAGGTCTTGCGCAACAGCGGGTTTCGCACTTGCCGCAACAGCTGCAGCCGTGCCAGCCCCTCGTAGGGATGCCGGAAGCGCTGGTCCACCAGCGAGATCAGTCCGAAGGCCTCGATGGCCGAGTACCAGAGACCACGAACGGCCTTCTGTGCCAGGGGAACACTGCGCAGCAGAAACCGCTCGGCGGACAGTGTTCTGCGGTCCATGCGCGGCACGATCCACGGCGCGGAACGTTGGAACAGCAGCAGTTTGCCGACACGGGGCTGGATTTCGGGAACGAACTGCACAGCGGAGGCTCCGGTGCCGATGACCGCGACGCGCTCACCGGTGAGATCGTGGTCGTGGTCCCAGTGCAGCGAGTGGAAGCTGTTGCCCGCGAAGGTGTCCAGACCTGGCAGGTCGGGATACTTCGCCTCGGCGAAGATGCCCGCCGCCGATACGAGGAAGTCCGCGGTGCGCGAACCCTGCGTGGTCTCGATGCGCCACAGCGATGCGGTCTCGTCCCAGCGGGCGTCGAGGACCTCCGCGCCGAAGCGAATGAAGCGGACCACATCGTGGTCGACGGCCACCGAACGGAGGTATTCGAGGATCTCGGTCTGCTTCCCGTAGGTGCGCGACCAGTCCGGATTGGGCGCGAACGAGTAGCTGTACAACTGCGAGGGGACGTCGCAGGCGCAACCCGGATAGGTGTTGGCGCGCCAGGTTCCGCCCAGATCGTCGGCGCGTTCCAGGATGACGAAATCCTCGAATCCGGCCTCCCGCAGTTTCACCGCGAGCCCGATGCCACCGAACCCCGCGCCGACGACGGCGATGTGGGTGTGTTCCGCGTTCATCTATCGACTCCTTGCATGCAGCAGCGCCACCAGCCGGTCGGCCACCGCGCCCAGGTGGATGGTGCGCCGGAAGGTTGTCAGCGGCGATGCTCCAATGGTTTTCATTGATTGGTCTCCCGCCGTTCAGAGGTCGAGTACGAGCGCGTCGCCGGCGGCGCGCGATACGCAGGCCAGCATGTGATCGGCTCGTTCGGATTCGGTGAGCAGGCGGTCGCGGTGCTCGACGGATCCGGCGGCGACGCCGACCTTGCAGGTGCCACAGAAGCCCTGCTGGCAGGAGTAGGCGATATCCGGGAGCCGGCGGCGCAGCGCGGTCAGTGCGGTCTCGTCCGCGGCCACGCGAATGGTGCCGCCGGTGCGGGCGAGTGAGATATCGAATGCGCGGCCATCGGTGACCGGTAGCGCCGAGAATCGCTCGGTGTGCAGCGACCCGGTCGGATTCAGCTCGAACATGCAGCGCTGCGCCGCCGCCAGCATCGGCGGCGGTCCGCAGACGTAGACGGCCGCACCGGGTTCGGCGCGAGCAATGAGTTCGGCGATGTCAGTGATACCGAATTCGTCGTCGGGACGGATTTCCGCGTCGGGCAGCTCGTGCAGGAACGGCATGGTGTCGCGCGAACGGCCAAGGTACACCAGCCGACCGCGGGATCCCGCCACCTTGACCATCGGCAGGATCGGTGTGATGCCGATGCCACCGGCCAGGAACAGATACGACGGGGCGTCGACGAAGGTGAACGCGTTGCGGGGGCCGCGAATTCGCAGCCGGTGGTCGGTGCGCAGCGTCTCGTGCACTTCCCGGGAGCCCCCGCCGCCGTCCGTGATCAGGCGCACCGCGACTCGGTAGCGGAAGCGATCCGACGGGTCTCCGCACAGCGAATACTGCCGCTGCCGTCCGGAGGGCAGAAAAACATCCACATGAGAACCCGGCCGCCACGTCGGCAGTGGGCCCCCCGCCGCCGCGCGCAGCGTCAGACTCACCACATCGGCTGTCTGGCGTTCGATGCTCTCGATGCGTACATCCAGGTCGAATCCCGTGCGCCGCACCGGCTTCGGTCGTGACAGCAGCGGCGCGGCCCCGCCTTTCACGAAGACGCTCTTGTAGGCGTCCATGATCCCGCCGAGCATCCGCAGACTCACCGGCGTGGGATCGGTCGGCTCGCCCATCAGTGACCTGCCGCCCGCGCGGCGGGCGAGTGCCCGAGATACCGCAGCGCTTTGTCCATCGGGCCCAGCTGTGCGGGATGGAAACCCGGCCGCAGGTAGCGCGGGATCTCGGTCAGGAACACCGTCCAACTGGGGATCACGCCGCGGCGGGTGGCACTGGCGAACTGCCGTAACCAGAATTTGCCCTTATCGGCCTCTGGGTCCTTTCGGTACATGTACGCCGTCGACACGATGAACAGGGGCAGCAGGGTCAGGCTCGCCAGGATCGCGGTCCGCGCTCGGCGTGCGTAGCTGCCGTCGACGTACATGAATGCGTCGTAGACCACGCTGCGGTGCTCGACCTCCTCGGCACCGTGCCAGCGCACCAGATCCAGCATGGCCGGATGCATGCCCTTCTCCTCGAGAATGTCCGCGTTGAGCAGCCATTCGCCGAGCACGGCGGTGTAGTGCTCCATCCCCGCGAACAGGCCGAGGCGTTCCTTGAGCCACTCGTCCTTCGCTCGTCCGGTCAGGCCGTGATCACCGAGAATGCGGTCGACCAGCCACGCCACCTTGCGGACATAAGAGTCCACGTCCAGGCCGATGGACTGCAGATGTATGCGTGCGGCCTCATGGCTGTTGGCGTGCATGGTCTCCTGCCCGACGAACCCGATCACTTCCTCCCGCAGCCGCTCGTCGTGGATATGCGGCAGTGCCTCGGACAGGGCCTGCGCCATGGCCCGCTCACCCTCGGGCAGCACCAGATGCATGACGTTGACGATGTGGGTGGCCAGCACCTCGCCGGGGATGTAGTGCATCGGCACGGAATCGAACTCGAAATGGACGTCGCGCGCATTGATCGCATGCGCGTCGTCGCCGTAGGTGCGCTTCGTCGCGCCAGCCGTGTCAGCCATACCGCGACCGTACAGCGCCACAAATTCCATTGCAATGTTGCGAGCAACATTTTTGCTGAAGTTGTTGCACAATGGGTGCTGTCTGCTAGCGTCGAACGGGTGAAGACGGCGTCGAAAGCACCCCTGAGCCGCGATGATGCGGACGATCTCGAGACGCGGATCCTAGACGCCGCCCTCGTGCAGTTCGCGAAGGTCGGCGTCAAGAAGACGACGATCGAGGACGTCGCCCGGCAGGCCGGGGTGGATCGAGTCACGGTCTACCGGCGGGTGGGGTCACGCGATGATCTCGTGCAGGCCGTGATCAGCCGCGAAGTCGCGACGCTGCTGACGGAACTCGCCGCAATGCCCGAACGGCACGACAACATCGACGATCTCGTCGCCGACATATTCGTCACGGTCGTCACGCGCTGGCGCACTCATCCCATGGTCGAACGAATGCTGGCGATCGAACCCGAGCGAGTGATCATGAAACTCACGGTCGACGGTGCCACCACCTTCGCCATGTGCGTCACCGCAACCGCCGCCACACTCGAACGTGCGGTACAGCGCGGACTACTCGCCGACTCCGACGACCTGATGACGCGCGCCGAAATCGTCTGCCGCGTAGTCCATTCACTCATCCTCGCCCCACACGGCACAACACCGCTACGGTCCGACGACGAGCTCGCCCAGTTCGCGCGCAGGTATCTGGTATCGGTCGTTCGCGGCTGACGCACTCGTGCTGCGGCTGGGGCCCACTCGGAGAAAGCCTTCGAGCGCCATCGAGCTCGCTGCCGAGGTTCGCCTCCACTCCTGATGATGCCGGATCCGGTTGCCGGGGAACGGGATTCGGATCGGGCCGTGGATTTGGCGGCGGCAGGTCGCCCGCAGGACGATACGGCGCGGGTCAGCGCAGGCGTGCCGCAATGGTGGTGGCGATGTCGGTGGTTTTGGCGCAGACGTCCCAGTCGACTCCGGTGGCAATGCCCGGGGCGGCGATCCCCAGGTAGAACGATCCGCCGGACGGGACCGATACGTAGACCGAGCAGCTGCCATTGCGGCCATCGGGACGAAGTTCAGGCTGCACGACGGCGCGCTGACCTCCGATGGTGGCCGTCCGCTCGAGTGGTTTACGAACCTGGCGCTGCACGAGATCGCTGAGGTCGGTGTTGTTCGGGGCGAACGAGACGGTGAAACTTCCGGCGATCGCGGTTTGGATGGAGGACCAGGAGCAGCGGGGCAACTCCCGTGGCGGCGTCGCGGCGCTGCCATCGGATGCGAGCAGGTAATGGGCGATATCGTCCGAAGTCAGGACGCTGCATGGGTGGTAGGTCAGATCGGCCGGCGTCCATGGCGGCGGCGCGACGGGCGATGTGGTGACGCTGCCCGACGACCGTGCTGGTGATGAGACCGGGTCGTTGCTTGTACATCCGGCCGCCGTCATGATGGCAATGACACCGCCGAGTGCCGCGATCATCGGCCGACGGCGATCACACGCTGAACTGGGCATCACGCATCCCTCCCGGCGTCGATCACACCAGATTCCGCGTCCGGCCGCCACATCGCACCGGGGGCGTGCTCCGGGCTGAGGTGCGAGATCGTGCTTCATCATTGAGCACCGACGCGGTGCGTTGATGCCGACGGCCGTACCGGCGACGGCGGCAATCAGTTCGGGTGGTAGTCGCGCAGATCCACATCGCTTGTGCGCCGTCGCTATTCGAGTATCGAGCCAGCGGTGGTGTCGGTGGAGCGGCTGTGGCGGCCCTGGGTGAGGCTAGGCGCTGATGCCCGCGGTGAGGATGGCGGCCAACTCGCGGTAGGCATCGGCATCGTCGAGTCCGGTGTGCTCGCGCACCCCGCCCTGCTGGATGCGGACCATCATGGTCGCGGCCATATCGGCGGCGAAAGCCGCGTGGACGTCACGGAATTCGCCCGCCGCGACGCCTTCATCGATGAGTTCGCGGACCCGGCGGGCGGCGATCCTGGTGTTCTTCTCGTAGATCTCCCGCGCGGGCGCGAAACCGCTCAAATCGGCCATGAACCGGTCGGACGCGGCGGCCAGGGCGGTACCGACCGCGGACAGGTAGGCGGTGATGCGCTCGCGGGGATCGGTGATCGGCGCGATGCCGGTCTCCACGTCGTCGGTGGCGCGGCGGAAGAAGTGCACTGTCGCGGCCCGGACCAGCTGTTCCTTACTGTCCGCGAGGGTGTAAAGGGTCGATTTGGAGCAGCGCAGCCGCGCGGCGATCTGGTCGAGGGTCAGGTGTGCGAATCCCTCGGTCAGAAACAGGTCGACCAGCGCGTCGAAGAGTTCGGTACGCCGCCGGGTGGCGAATCCTGCGCGCGTGAGCTGCTCCATAGCAGCGAATAGTACTGGTGAGGTGCTTGCAGTACTGGCTGGTGCACAGTACTGTGATAAGTATTTCAGTACTGTTATTCGTAGGCGAGGAGTCTTGTGGCCGTCGAACGTCTGCTGCCCACCAGCGAAGCCCGGGAATTGATCCAGCTCACCCGAGACATCGCCGATAAGGTCCTCATGCCGATCGTCGATGAACACGAACGGGCCGAGAGCTATCCCGATGGTGTGTTCGCCAGGCTGGGGGAGGCCGGGTTGTTGAGCCTGCCGTACCCGGTCGAATGGGGCGGCGGTGGTCAGCCGTACGAGGTGTATCTGCAGGTCCTCGAGGAGATCGCGGCGCGGTGGGCGGCGATCGCGGTGGCGGTCAGCGTGCACAGCCTCGCCTGTCATCCGCTGCTGGCCTTCGGCACCGAGGAGCAGAAGCAGCGCTGGCTGCCGGAGATGTTGGGCGGCAATACGATCGGCGCGTACAGCCTGTCCGAGCCGCAGGCCGGATCGGATGCCGCCGCGGTGGCATGCAAGGCCGCCCCCGTCGACGGCGGATATCTCGTCAACGGCACCAAGGCCTGGATCACCCATGGCGGCATCGCCGACTTCTACAACGTTTTCGCGCGCACGGGCGAGGGGTCGCGCGGCATCTCCTGCTTCCTGGTGCCGCGTGAGACCGGCGGCCTGACTTTCGGCAAGCCCGAGCAGAAGATGGGGCTGCACGCGGTGCCTACCACCACCGCGCACTACGACGACGCCTTCCTGCCCGTCGAGCGACGGATCGGTACAGAGGGGCAGGGCCTCCAGATCGCGTTGAGCGCACTGGATTCCGGCCGACTCGGCATCGCCGCGGTCGCGACCGGTCTGGCCCAGGCCGCGCTCGACGAAGCCGTCGCCTACGCCAAAGAGCGCACGGCGTTCGGCAAGCCGATCATCGACCATCAGGGTCTGGGGTTCCTATTGGCCGATATGGCTGCCGCGGTCGATTCGGCCCGTGCCACCTATCTCGATGCCGCGCGGCGACGCGATGCGGGGCTGGCGTACTCACGCCAGGCGAGTGTCGCCAAACTGATCGCCACCGACGCGGCCATGAAGGTCACCACCGACGCTGTTCAGGTATTCGGCGGCTACGGCTATACCCGCGACTTCCGGGTCGAGCGGTATATGCGCGAAGCCAAGATCACCCAAATCTTCGAGGGCACCAACCAGATTCAGCGCCTGGTCATCGCACGCAGCCTCGCACAGTGACCGGTCGTATTCCGCGCCGACCGCCCGACTCGGCAGAGCCCCGGAACTTGGGCGGGTGGATAACCGGGACGAGTCGGGCTCTGCCGTGTGAAGGCCGGATCAGCGATATCCGCGTCATGCGCGCAGCAGCGTATCGGCGGTAGCACCGGACCGGTCCCGGCGCTGTGCTGAGCGCGACGATATTTGCGCCCGGTGTCGGATGAGGGGCGCGATGGTTAGGCTGCGGCCTTGTGCGCAGGCTGTCGTCGGTGTCGAAATTGTGGTTGGTGTGGGTGGTTACGCGGACGCTGATGGTGGTGTTGACCGGGGTGACGGTGCTGCCACACAGCGTCTGGGATGCCTCGGCCGCGGACTTGACGCTGTATCGCGGATGGGCCGAGCAGATCGTGTGCCACAACATTTTCCCGCTGGCGGACGAGCGCTGGCAGTATCCGCCCGGGGCCGGTGCACTGCTCGTCGTACCCCGACTGCTCGGCGGCGGCCTCGGTTACAACTGGTTGTTCTTCGCGCTGGTCGCCGCCGCGGATGCGAGCGTGCTCGGCTTGTTGATTCGGGCCGCGCGGCGCGACGGCTGGGAGACGGCGCAGACCGGGCCGTGGGTGTGGGCGGTGGGCGTGGCGCTGTTGGGCAGAGTCTGCTACGGCCGATTCGATTTGATCGTGGCCGCGACCGTGGTCGCGGCACTGCTGTGGACGACGCGCCGCCCGGCGGCGGCGGGCGCGGCCGCTGCCGCGGGCGTGCTGTTGAAAGTTTGGCCCGTGCTGGTTGTGCTTGGCCTGCGCTGGCGAACGCTGCGGCGGATGAGTGCGGGAGCGGCCGGTGTCGGAATCGCCGCGATCGCGGGATTGACGGCGTTGGGTCCGGGGGCGTGGTCGTTCCTGGAGTTCCAGTCGAAGCGTGGATTGCAGATCGAATCCGTGGCCGCCACACCGCTGTTGATCGCTCGACTGCTGAACGGCCGCTGGACCATCGTGCATCGTTATGGGGCCGACGAGTTATCCGGGCCAGCGGTGTCCGCGGTGGCGTCGGCGTGCGTGGCGGCCACGCTCGTGGGCGGCGCGGTGTTGCTGATCATCTGGTGGCGCGCGCGGCCTCCGGCACCGGATCTGGTCTTGGCCGCGGTGCTGCTCGCCTTGGTGACCAGCCGGGTACTCAGCCCGCAGTACTTGGTGTGGGCGGTGGCGGTCGCTTCGGTCTGTGCACTCGACTCGCGCAGCACCCAGCGGCCTGTGCTGCTGCTGGTGCTGGCGACCGCGTTGATGAGCCAGGTGGAATTCCCCTTCGTTTACGACCGGGTAGCCACCGGGAGCTGGTCGGGCGTGGTGGTGCTGACAGTTCGCAACGGCATGCTGCTCTGCGCGACTATGTGGTCGATCGTTCAGTTGTGCCGCAATGGTCTCGATCATTGGAGATCACCGCTCGGCCAAGTCGCTACTGGATATCGGTTCGGTAACGCCAGTGCGGCTGTGCGCACTAGCAGTCAGGTCCGAATTCCGCCATCCGGGGAGTTATTTCCCTAGTTCAGGACCATATTCGCGCACCAGGTCACGATTCGGTCTCGCGTGCACGTGTGCAGTCGTGATGTGAAGTGGGTCTTTTTTCGAGGTTCAAATGCTGTCACGCTATCGCTAGCTAATAGTTAGCCTTCATAAACGTCGGGGAGCGGCACTCGCGCCGCATGACAGCACGGATCGGTCGTCGTAACGGCGATCGCCCGTATCGCGCCATCTTCCATATCGGATCGCTACCTTGGTCGATCGCAGTGTCGGCCCGGAGAACGCTATGGCTAATCCAGCGTCCATACCCAATCCCTTCGATACACGTCGTACCGGTAGTCCCCCCGCCTCCCACCCGGGCTCGCGGGCCGCCGCGGGTTCGGCGCGGTCCGCCCGCGTTCTCCGCGATGAGCAGCTCGCGCCACTGCGGATCCCGGCACGAGTCCTTGGTGCATTACTGATCTGCCTCGGTGTGGCGGCGCTGCTCCCATTACGGGGATGGCTGCACGACTACGGTGCCGAGCTTGTCATCGCCGCCTACCTGCAATACATGGCGATCGCGACAACCCTCGAGGTGTGGGGTCTGCGCATGACCAGGGAAGGCCCACGCCGCAGGTGATGCGCGCACGATGAGGTGCTTCGGCTGTTCACCTTTCGGTCAGAATCCGTCGATAGTGTCCCGGAAACACCGGCTCGTCCACGCCTACCGCCGCGAGGAACCGGCAGGCGACGCCCGAATCGAGCCCCCACAACAGGACGCAACACCCTCTGCCGCGACTTGTGAACGCAGTATCGCTCTCGCGACGGCGGTCACCCGGTATGCCACGGGCTCCGGAAATTGCGGCCGCCACCGGCCAGCCGTCGCCGGTGCTTGCGGCCACGACGTGACCTACCTCCCCGGCTTGTCGATGCGCCGCATCGCCGACCCCTACCCTGGCCAAGCCAATGCCGATGCCCGCAACGCCCGCGCTGCCCGCTCAATCCGTCCCCGTTCCCGGCACGAAAGCCGCCGCAACCGTGCTACCGAAACGCGCCGACTCACTGAAAACTGTTCTGCTGCAACGCAAATAGATCGCCGAGGACATCGAGAGGATGTTCGATGATCACATCGACGCTGTCCAGCAAACATTCCGTGTGGCGCAACTGCGGCGCCGCGCTCCGCTCAGCCTTGCCCGAGAACAAGTGTCAGAAAATCGGGTGTCATCGCCACCGTTCGCTTCCCGTGCCGTTACCACGTAACAGCACAAATCCTGGAGCGAATGCGCTGGGATACAGTGTCCTGATGCCCGAAGAAGCGCATCCCACACCAGTGGGGCGTGTCGGAGCGGCCGCGGGGTCCGATGGTGCTGCCGCAACCGTCGGGGGAACCGATGCCGACCTGCTCTCGCTCGCATCACAGCTGTGTTTTGCCCTGTACTCCACATCCCGATCGATGACCGCGGCATACCGGCCGTTTCTCGAGGGGATGGGTGTTACCTATCCGCAGTATCTGGCCCTGCTGGCTTTATGGGGACGGCCTGCGATGACCATGAAGGAACTCGGCGAACAACTGCAGCTGGACTACGGCACGGTCTCACCGCTCATCCAGCGACTCCAGGCACATGGTCTGGTCGAGAGCGTCCGGAGTGCGAACGACCGCCGCGCTGTCGAACTGCGTGCGACCGAAGCCGGCCGCGCCCTGCAACCGCAGGCCCGGCAGATGATCGAGGCGGTCATGGCGGAGGTCGGGTATCCGATCGAGCATCTCATCCGGCTACGTGACCAGGTCAACGCGCTCGGCGCCCGCCTCGACGCCGCTGTTGCCGAACGTTCTGGCCGGTAAGCACCGTCCGCCTCAGCCGGGACAGGTCGTGTGGCTCAGGCGTCGAGCACTCGGTGCGGCGCGAGACGTATGGGCTTGCCATGGCTGGTAAATACCGGCATTGCGCTGGGACGCGAAGTGCGAAATCTTAACCCTGAATCAATTCAGATCCTGATGACGAACCGATCCAGGCGATTTGTGGGAACTGCTCGCGGTCGAGGTCGCGCATCGGCGCCTCCCAGGGCTTCGGCGCGTTTGCCGTTCCCGGAACTCGGAGAGTGCCGTGACGCAGGCGGGGGATGAGGATGCAGGCGGGGGATGAGGATGTTGCCGGATTGGCCGTTCGGATCGCGGATGGGCTGCGTGAGGCGGCCCCGCCCGGGTGGCAGCGGCTGGAGGCGTGGTTCGCGATGACCGTGGTCGCCGAATCGGCGCTGCTGGTGGTCGACGACGGTATCCGGTCTTTTCGATGCCCGGTACCGGATGCGGTGTTGGTTGCGGTGCGTCAGCATCGGCAGGTGTCGGCAGGGACCGAGGGCGGGCCGTGGTGGCGGTTGCTGGTGCGCATCGATGCGGATGGTGTCGAGGCCGCTGCCGATCACGGTGCGGCGCCGTTCCCCGGCGAGCAATTGTTCGCACCGGAGGCATACCTCGCCGACTTGGAACGCTATCCGCGGGAACGGCTGCCGGTGTGGCTGGCGGCCTACCTCGGGCGCGGAGAACATCGGACACGGCCGCCGCGCGCAGCAGCCACCGCGATGCGGGCGGACCAGCGTGCGGGTTTGCGGGCGGTGGCCGTGGATAACGAACTACCGGAACTGGCCGTGTTGTGGGCTCGGTGGGCGGTGCTGGCGGCAGCCTTCGTGGCGGTCGGGTCGAGGCAGGGGCCGCGGATCGGTCCGTCGGTGGGCATCTTCGAAGGCGCGGGACGCAGCGGTTCGACGCTGACGCTACTGCCAGGTGACCGAGCCGTGCTGTCAGGTGGCGTGTGGGATGCACCGGTGTTGGACGCCGCGTACAACGCGGGTGCGGCGATGCCGGAATTGTTTGCGGGAGCACCGGATTGGGTGGCCGACCCGGTGCTCAATCCGCGGGCGGCAACCGGTTTGCTGTCGTTTTGTTACTGGTGGGAGGCCGGTCGATGGTGCCGGGGTGAGTCCGTGCCGATTCGGGAGTGCGCGCCCGCGCTCCCCGCAGTGTGGACGGTCGGCACGGTGGCGGGTGTCGTGGGCAGCCTGCTGGACGACCGGTCGGGTGGTACGCCGGACGCGGCCGAGTTGTTGGTGTCGGCTGCGCAGGCCGGTGCGGTGACTCGCGAGGCGATCGTGCAGGTCTTCGGTGACGGTGACGGCACCGACATCGATGGGGCGATATTCCAGTTCATGCTCGCGGATCTGGACGCGAAACACGCCGAGGGGATCGGCGAAGCGGATGCGCTCGACCTCGTCCGTGATCACATCCGAGGACAGGACTACGACACTACGGGATACCCGCTGTCGACACTGCGGGCCGATCGCATCAGCGTGGGCTGGATGGTGCGTTCGCCGGTGCCCGACGGCGAAATCGCTTTGGACCGTGCGGTTTTCTATGTTGCCGACGATGGCGTTGTAGAGCGTTCGACCACGTCGGTGTCGTTATCGGTGTTCGTCTCCGGTTTCGAGCGACGGTTCCGGCTGCGTGGCAACGGCCGAGCCTGACCGGAGGGGATCGCGAGGTGAACGATCAAGTTCGGTTGGATCCGGACCAGCTGCGAAATCGGGGAGCGCGGCTGGCCGAACTCGGGGACCGCGTTGGGCAAACCTATGCGGGACTGCGCGATTCCCTGGCGCGTGCCGACGGCAGTTGGGGCGACGACGATCTCGGTCTCGCGTTCGCCAAGGAGTTCAAGCCGCATGCCGATAAGTTGCTGGCCAATCTGCGGGCGATGGAGCAGAGCTTGCATAGCACCGCAGCCGGAATAGTGGACGCCGCAAGCCAATTCGAAGAACAGGACATGCTCGGCGCCAGCGTGGTCGGCACTGCTGCCGACCACCTGGACCCGATCGGCGAGTCAGCGTCGCCTTGGCCGGTCGGCAGCGCGGGCACATCGTCGCCCGCGGGCGCACAGTCGCCACTGACGTCCGAACCCGCGACGACGTTTCCGGCCACGGGAGCCCCGGCGTATCCCACGGACCGGGCCGACCCCACCGAACGATCTGTCCCGGGCGGGGCCCGGACACCGGACGCGTCCACGGGACGCACCACGCCGGAGAGCGGTCCACTGCGGGATCCTTCGAATCGGTCAGCGGGCCGAGAGGGGGAGCGGCGAGGCGGACCGGGCAACGGTAACCCCGGCAAGTCGGCCGGAGAGTCCGGTCAGCGGCCTCCGGCCTCCGGGGTGTTTCCTCCGGCCGCCACCCGGGACGCACCCGGTGCCCGTGCCGCGCGGCAGGCACCGTCCGGCTCACCGGGCGGTGTGGGACGGCGAGATTCCCCGTGGTCCGGGCAGCCGCCCAGAACGGCAGGACCCCCCGCCGCTGCCCAGGCGAGACCGTCGGGTCCTCGGTTGCCATCTTCGCCGCGGGCGCCGAAGCCCGCCGACGAATCGCGGGATCAGCGCCGCGCCGACGCGCGCCCGGCTACCGATCCCTTGATCGGCTGGCTGGCGCGGGCGCTGGCCGAGCACCACGACGTACGGGTCACCGGATTCGATATCCCCGGCTTGCAGGTGCCGGTCATGCGAGAATTCGCGGCCGCTGTGGACCGGGTGCTCACCGACTACCCGGTGATCGGGCTCGATGTCGTCGCGGTGGCCGAACTCGATGCCGAATCGGGGCCGGTGTGGTGGAGTTTCGAACCACGCGATACGCGGGCCACAGACGTCGGTCGGTCGATCACCTTCGACCGGCGGACCGCGACGCGAGCGCCCGGAGCGGCGGAGCCCGACGCCGAATCGGCGGAGCTGGATATCTACCTGGCGACGCTGCGCGAATTCGGCCCGGCACTCGACTTCGCCGGTGGCGGTTTCGCAAGCAGGCGGGCACAGCATGTTCTGATCGCGGAGTATCTGCGTCTGGAGGAGGTACGGAACCGCACCTTCGGCGAGGTGGTGCGCGGTTACCGGCGCTGGCGCGCCGAGTTGGCCGGGGCCGCTGCGGACACACGCGGGTTCGACGTGCGCCGGGCCCTCGGCGCCGCCTTCGCCGATGTCGTGCTGCGCGGCGACGAGGCGAGCGTTCAGGCGCGAGCACTGCACGCGGTGCTGGTCGACGCGACGTCGCGGTAGGTGGTGGCGGTGGACGGTTTGTGGTCGCTGAACCCGCTCGTGGAGCTGCGCAAAGCATTCGATGAATTGCCCACGGGGGTGCGGCGCCCGATCGTAGCGCTGGTATTCGGGGGAGAACTACCCCGCGCCGACGTGTCCGGGATGCGATGGATGGCCGCGGAGCTGCGGGCCAAGGCCACCGCCATCAACGCTCATGCCGAGGACGCGGAGAAGGTACTGGCGCAAGAGGATTCGCTGGGCGCGCTGGGTGACCGAGTACGCGAGGTATTGCATCTGCACCGCGAGGGCGCGGCCAGGCTGCGAGAGGAAGCGCTGGCGTTGGCCGATCAAGCGCACGCGGCCGCCAATGATGCGGAGAAAACACTGTGCGTGATGTTCGTGTTCGGTATCGAGCTGGCCTGGCGCATCATCAGGATGGTGGCGGTAGCCGCCGCAGCCGGTCCGGCCGGAGAGGTCGCGGCGGCTCCCATGGTGGAATCGATGCTGGTCGAGGGCCGAGCCAAGGTCGCGCTGATGCGCGCGGGCCTGGAGAAGGCCTACCAGGTGGGCGCGGCGAAGACGGCGGCACGATTGTCGGCGTTGGGGCCGCACCGGTTCGCTCTTGCCGTCGGCACGGCCGCCGCGCTGCCCGCGGGTGTGGATTTCGGCGTACAGCTCATTCAGGTCGGGGCCGGCGACCGGATCTCGACCGTCAAGGGCCCGAACGGGGAGAACCCGATGGGCATCGATCTGAAGTCGATCGAGGCCGCAGGAGTGTCGGGAGCCGGGGGTGCGTTGGGCGGCATGGCCGCTGGCGTGTTCGCGCCCAAGGTCGTTCCCGCTCTGGCGACCAACCGCGCGGCACTCGGGCTGGTACAGGGGGTCGCGGGCGCGGTGTCCGGTCTGGGTGCGGCGGCATTGATCACGGGCTGGCCGGAACACTCCGAAGACGTCCTGACGTCGCTGCTCAACGGCGGATTCGCCGGAGTCGTCGATGTGCACGGCGGGGCCCACTCGAATTCCGGTTCCGCCCTCGGTGAAGTGGCCGACGGCAGCGGTGCCTACGTCCCTCCGGATCCTGCCCCGGTGAGTCTCAGCAAGGATGCCGTGCTGCGGCTGGCAGGGGCTCCCCAGGAGACGAAATCGCTGACGCCCGCTCCGGTGGACAGCATCGGCGGCACCACCTCGCAGCTCGCGAACTCGGCCGCGCCCGGCCAGGCTACGGCGCTGCTCGGCGGGCACCTGGTATCGGAGGGTTCGCCGAGAGCGACGGGCGACGGACAGCACGAGCCGGACCGGTCGGCAGACGTGCCGCGGCGCCTCGCCGATGCGGGATCGGGTGCGCAGGCTCCTGCCCCGGATGAAGACGCGAACAAAAGGGCAGCGGCGGACGGGCGAGCGGGCGAGCCCGGTTCGCCTGCGCGGCAAGGCGACCACGCGGCAGCAAACCGTGGTGGTGAGCGCTCCGGTGGCGGCGCGCAGGCGGGCGGGGATGTGCCGGGCGCTGGTGGCGCTACGCAGACCGGTGATCGTGCGCATACCGGTGATACGCAGCAGGATGGTGCCGACGCGCATGGTGGTGGTGCGCACGCTGGTGGTACTGGCAATGCGCAAACCGGGGACGGCGGGCAGGCCGGTGGCGGTCATCGGCAGGGCGGTGACGGTGCTGGCAGTGGGCAGGCCGGTGGTGGTACGCACGGTGCCGGTGCCGGTGGCGGTGGCGGTGCCGGTGGCGGTGCCGGTGGCGGTGGCGGTGGCGGTGGCGGTGGCGGTGGCGGTGCGCAGGCTGGGGGTGCGCAGGCTGGGGGTGGTTTGGCTGCCGGTGCGTTGCTGTCGAGCGCGGATGGCGACCAGTTCGGTTCGCAAGTGCGGCAGTCGGCAAGTCACGGCGAGGACGACGAGCACGCGGTCGGTGGCGTCCGGAGTGCCAGAGCGCCGGACAGCGACGGTGCGGTTGGGCACGAGTCGGCGGTTGTGCGGCCGAGGCCGGGATCGGCGAAGGTCGATCCGCTGGTGGAGGTGGGCGATGCGTCCGGCCGCCATGGGGCGGGCGGTGAGGGCCCGGCCCGGGTTACGGCGCCGAAGCAGGCAGACGTACCGCCCGTGCACGAGCCGCCATCGGTGGCGCAGTCCGGGGATGCGGTGCCCGCGGACACGCGTCCGTCCGCGCCCGACCGCCCGGCAGAGGCGCTGGCACAGGAGTTGGTGGGGTTGCCGTCGGCGGATCCGGCGACCAGGCGGGACCTTACCGCCGAGCAGCAGACGCAGTACAAGGCCGCGGCCAAGAAGGCGCTCGCGTTGTACCGGCTGCGCCAGGAGGAACTGTCCGGTGAGACGTGGGAGCAACGCAGGCGCACGATGGAGCAGGGCGATCGGGTGGAGTCGCTGCTGCGGTACATCGACGCGGTGCGTGCGGGAACCGGCATGACGCCGCGGTGGAATCAGATCAACGCATTCCTGCTCGGCGAGCACGGGTTCATGCGTCAGATGGGCACGGGCCAGGGCAAGTCCATGGTCGGTGCGCTGGATACGTTGTGGCAGTTGTCGCGCGGGGAGCCGGTAGAGCTGGCGAGCGGTGAGTCGGTGCGGGTGCATCATGTGATCACCACGACCGAGGTGCTGGCCAACGAGGGAGTCCGGGAATTCGCGCCGATGCTGCGCAGTCTCGGATACGAGGTCGCGCGCTGGGATCCGCACAGTCCGCCGGGTGAGGTGGATCGCCCGACCGTGTACTACATGACCTACGACGAGCGCGCGACCGCCGAGCTGTTCGACCGGCCGCCGCCGGGGAAGACCGCGACCATCGATGAAGCGGACGCGGTGCTGGTGCACAACCAGACGGTGCACTACCAGTCCGAGGGGCAGCGGGAGCTCGCCTCGGAGGTGGAGGCCGCCGCGGTGTACCGGGTGCGTGACTTCTTGAAAGCCGTGTTGCGCAGCAGAATCACGGCGGCGAAGGACCTGTCGGTGCATTTCGAACAGGCACTCCACGACGGACCGTTGACGGCAGAGGAGGCCGGGGCGGTACGGGCGCTGTCGCCGGAGGAAGTCGGGGCGGCACGGGCGCTGACGTCGCGGTCGCTGCGCGAGCAACCCGAGCAGTGCCTCGACACGGTGAGCCGGTTGTGGGAAAGCTACGCCGGGCGGAAATTCACCGCCGAGGAAACCGAGATGGCCCGTGCTTTCCTGGACGTCAAGGCGGGCCGGTTGAAACTGAATCGGGACTTCCAGATCTTCGGAACGGATTCCGAGAAGAAGGTACAGATTCTCGACGAGTACGGGAAGCCGCGAAGCGATCCGAAGATCGGCACCGAGAGCCGGTGGTTCGGAGGCCGCCACAAAATGGTGGAGGCAATGTTCGGTGCTCCGGTGTATTCCGATGGGAAGGGATCGAAACAGGTCACCGTGGAGGACGTCTTCGGTGGGTACGAAAAATTGCATCTGATGTCGGGCACGCTGGAGCGGACCGCAGCGGAGATCAAGGAGAATTTCCCGGTCCAGGGTGGTTTGGCGAAGGTGGAGGATTTCGGCCGGTCGAAACTGGTGGGGGAGCCGGATCGGATATTCCTCACCGAGCCGCAGAAATTGCGGGACGCGTTGAGCCGGGTGCAGCAGCTGCAGGCCGAAGGGCGGCCGGTGCTGGTGATCTGCCCGTTCAACGATCTGGCTCGGAAGTTCTCGCTCATGCTCACCAAGGCGGGCGTGGAACACAATGCGATCGACGGCCGGTGGTTCGCCGAACACCGTGACAACAATGCCGCTGAGGAGCACCTGCTGTCGGTCAAGGACACCGCGGGTGTTCGGGGCGCGGTGACCGTCGGCACGGGGATGCTGGGCCGGGGTTTCGATGTTTCGATCACCGACGAGGTAAATCAGCTGGGCGGGGTGCACGCGCACATGCTGGGGCGTTCTCCGACCAATCCGGACGAGGACCATCAGCGGTCGGCGCGCGCGGGCCGTAACGGCCGCAACGGCAGCTTCTGTTTCAACGTCGCCGCGTCCGATCGCCTCTACAGCGAGGCGCAGCATAACGGTGCGCGGGTCGCGATCACCCACTATCGCGCCGCGGTGGCCAAGCACACCGAGGCCACCGCCGAATACACCGAAGCCACCCGTCAGGCGGGCAGCGCGGATGCGGCACAACCGGGGGAGGCCGTGCGGGCGGCGCGGACGAAGGTCGCGGCCACCGCGGCCGATGTCGCCGCGGCCGAGCGTGAGATGCGCAGCCTGACGTCCCCGCTCCAGAACGACGCGGCCGACCGCGCCTACCTGCAGCGTGCGATGCGCCGCGCCAACCTCGCCCACGCGCCTCCGACCGCAGCAGATCCCGCAGCCGCTTCGGCAACCTCGCTCCAGAGCACTATCGCTGCGGGCCTCGACCACACCGGGCCGGACACTGCGGCGGGTGTCGGCCAGACCGAATCGGCCACCAGCTACGCCGGGGCGGAATCGGACCGCGCCGCGATGGAGGCCGTGCCCGCCGAGCCTGCCGGCGTCCAACCGCACCTGTCGGGAGACCGGTTCGCGCGGCTGGCAGGGTGGCTGGGGATACCCGCATCGGTCCAGGCGGCCGCAGCCGTATTCGACACCGACGATGACGACGACCCGTTGAGCCGACTGCTGGAACGAGCAGGCATCTCCTCGGCTGCCGTGGAAGCGCTGAACCAGCATCTCGACTACACCCCGCCCGCGGCGGTGATGCAGGCGGACGCCCTCACCGACGAGCAAGTGCTGAATCAATTGGCGCCGCAGCGGAACCGGCTCGCTGCCGAACTCGGCTGGGAACCCGCCGAGGTCGGCGGTGCGGAGGGTGTGCGCCAGGTCGGCGCCGCCGTCGACACAGCCCGCGAAGAGTTGGCGGACCTGCTGGGCGTTCCGGCCACCGAGGTGAACGCCGCCACCGCCCGCGACGGTCTCGCCGACGCGGTCGCCCGTCTGCTCGCCCCCGCCGATACTGCCGACGACCCGGCAACCGAACTTCTCGTTTTCGCCGCCTCCACCTACCTGGCGGTCACCATCCTGCTCGATCTGACCGTCGCCATCCACCAGCGCAGCCCGAAGAGCTGCGTCAACAACGGCGTGACGATGATGCGGGTGCTGTACCCCGATAACGAGCACGCCTACCACATGCCGGACGACATGCCACTGCGGGGCCACGACGCCGAAGCCACGGAGCGGGCCTTCGGCGGTGCCTTCCAGACATTCGGATCGCTGGACGAGGCCGCCGAATCGCTGAATGAGCGGCCCGGGGGTAGCCAGGCGCTGGTCTACAAATGGATGAACAAGGGGGAAGTCGAAAGCCACCTGGTGCTTGTGCTCAACGATAGTGACCGAGCAGATGTCCCGAACCTGGTCGTCCTGGACATCGCCGCCGCCCCCGGAGAGGCTCCGATCACCCCCGCCGATCTGGCCGAATCCCGCGCGCTGCTCAACAAAGCGGTCCCGTTCCGGCAGTGGCAGCGCGAACAGCAACCGTTCATCGACCAGCTCGACGAGGCGGACCGGGACATCTTCGCAATCGAATTCGACAGTGCGGGCGAACCTCTCGCCCGCTTGTCCACCACGCAGCGTCCGGTCGTCTCCGCTCAGAGCCCAGGTTCGTCCCCGCCATCACTGTGGTCGAGCCGTGCCCCACCACTTCGACAGGACCAATTCGTGCTTGCCGGGCAACGTCCGTCCGGCGACGACATGCCATCGCGACGTCCCGCCCGGTCTACTTCGGCACTCCAGCAGGCCCTCGATATCGTCGAGCGTGTCGACTGTGATCCGGCGATCGCGCGTGACGCCAGACGCTTCGTCATGCAGTGCTACGAGGAGTACGGGCGACGGATCAGCGGCAGCGGGGATCCCGCGAGAAGCACCCGCCAGCTCATCGTCAACATGCAGCGGCGCGCCAAACAGGACAAGGCGAGCCTTCCTGACCGGCTCGCCGACCTCTATCGGGCAGGAGCAACCGCAGCGACGTGGAAGGAGGTGTGGGTTCGCACCAGACGAACCACATCCCGCAGTACTTCCTCCGCCAAAGGGAGCGCCGGATCGGCCGGCTCCGGCAAAGGCGCGCCCGGCAGCGAGCAGGCTCCACACGATCGACGCGCCGGGCTGGGCAGACCCGATGGTCCCATCGGCAGTCGGCCACCAACGGGGCACGACCGCAAGCGGACCTGGAGCGAGCGCATCGCCGTCGAATACGGGGTTTCGGCAAACTCCGTCGTGCGCGCGGAGGACCTCGGAACGGCCAGCCTCCCGGTCGAGCAGGAACAGCGCGCCCGACCGCACGGACCCGGCGGTCTCATCGGCAGCCGTCCCTCGTCGTCCGAATCCACGCCGGACGTGTCCGGACAGCGGGCACGCGCAGCGGGTATGCCTACTGATTGGCTATTGTCGGCAGAGGTGCCGCGTACGGTCGTGTCGTTGATCCGTGGGTTGTCCCGGGAGGGCATGATCGAAGTGCTGGCGGATCCGGCACGGGCGCGGCCGATCATCGCCGAGATCGGCCAGCGGTTCGCGGCGACGGATCTGCCATTGAAGGTCGGTGGCGCTACCCGACTGCTGACCGAGTTGTTCCCACCGGATCAGCTTGCCTATCTGCGGTATTCGCTGGAGCGGTCGATCGCATCGGGATGCCTGCAGTACAAGCTGACCGAGACGGCGCTGCAGCAGATGATGAGCCATCCGGAGCGGGTGAGCGCGGCGCTGCGATCGAGCTATTCCGAAATCGCACCCGGTTACTTCGCGTCCTGGCTGGACGACGACTACCTGATGCACGGCCAGGACGGATACCGTCGCGACAGCGGCCAACACGCCTTCATGCAAGCTGCGGTCGAACATCTGACGGCGGTCTGGGACCTCGTGGACGGGCCCGTATGGCAGGAACTCGCGAATATCAAGGACGAGCGCTCCCAGGACCGAGCACCGATCCTGGATGCGATCCCGCCGCACCTGCGAGCCGTGCTCGACCTACCCGCCTACCCCGTCGACGAATTCCCGGTACCGGGAAATAAGACGGTGCTCAGCGCCGCAACCAACATGGGCAGCATCCAGATCGTGCTGCGTGGATTTCTCGACAGCCTCGCCGAGCACGCGGACGTCATCGCGGGCTGGTCGTGGGCCAGCATCCAACACGGCGTCCTGGAATTCGCCAGCCGCTTGAGCGTGATGGCCGGTGTCACGTTCACCACGCTGGGTGACTTCACCGAACCCCGCAACCCGCCACGCTTCGCTATCGAATTCGACACCGCGAACCAGAAGATTACGGCGATCGCGATCACCGGAGAATCGAAACAAGCGCGCGCCCGCGACCGCGGCGGAGTATGCCCGGGTTTCGTCACCTGCGCGCCGGTCGGAGCGTCCCAGCAAGCCACCGCACAACTGCGGCAGTCACTGGAGGGATTCGGCGTCGAACCGCATCGCCGTGGTTCGGGCTCCAACATCGCCGTGATGATCGGCGGTCTCCTACTCCCACTACTCGGACGCGATTTTCCGCAACTTCGACTCACCGACCCCGTGCTCACCGAGGCTGAACACCCATCGACGCCGCAGTCGCCGTCATCGACAGCCCCAACGAATCGCCCCGGGCCCGACCAGCAGGAACAGCGCCCCGGATCGCGCGGACCCGGCGGTCGCATCGGCAGTCGGCCTTCGTCGGATCCAGCGGGCCGCGCCGAACGAGGAACGGCGGCGGCCGGGATACTGGGAGTGGCCGGGCCGATCGACGTCGGTGAGCTCGGTGGGGTGCTGGCCGAGCACGGCGTTGTGGTGGGGCGTGCCGCGGCGGCGCGGATATTGGGTTCGGAACCGCCGGGTGGGCATGATGTCGTCGAGCTGTCGGTTCCGGAGTGGCTGTACCGGCAATGCGAGGCGGAAGGCTGGGTGCCGGTCGGCGAGCAGCGCTCGGTGTTGGCGCATCGCCGGTTCCGGGTGTCGGTGGGTTGGCCAGGTGTCGGGACCGACAGGGTGTCGCACGAGGATCTGGCTGGTCGGTCGTGGCGACCGACCGAGGGTGGGGTGAAGGTCGCGCTGCTGGCCGACGTCTATGCCTGGATGCAGGAGACGCAGGACCTGGAGGCGGCGGACCGGATCAAGGATCACCTGCTGCGTCCGGCGAGTCCGCCGTTGCCCGCGGAAGTCATCGTGCGCGAGATCGACGAGGTGACCGCGATCCTGCGCGCGCGGATGCCGCAGGAACAACTCGACACTGCATCGATCCGGCGCGGGATCCGGCTGGCGGCCGAGGGACTGTTCGCCAACCGGACCTTGTACGGCCATCCCGATATCGGTCGCGTCAACCAGATCCACAACGAGGCCTTCGAACTACGTGAGTTCGGCGTGGCGGCGCTCTACCACAACGGCATGGACGTGGCCGAGGACATGCTCCGCATCGTGGACAACGGCGTGCTGCATGGTGTCGGCCTGAGCGAGATCATTTGGGCGATGGCCGCCGATGCCTGGAGCGATGTCGTCTACGGTGGCGGGCGGCGCAGCGACAACCCTGAGGGCTACGACGAGTTGCGCTCTGCGGAGTTGCTCCATGTCCGCGCGCTGTCGCATGGGTTCGACCCGAGCGCCGCGCGGATCCTGGCATTCGCGGTGAACGGCACCGGATTCGACGAGCGGACCGGAACCCAGATGATCGCGTCCCCTGCGGCCGTGGCCGAGATGCGGCAGCGCTGGGGAGAGCTGACCGACGGTGAATTCGACACGGCGACACGGGTTGCCCGGTGGGTCGCCGCCGCGGACCTGCAGGGGTTGTCGGAGCCCGATGCGGTCGTACAGAGCATCGAACTCGCGCTCGAAGATCTGATGTCACGGCGCTTCGACCCGGCACGCGTTTTCGGGCGAGTCCTGTCCGAAAGGGGTGCTCGGGTCAGCGATATCGGCGAGGCGCTGCGGCTCGCGGACCGGTTCGGACGTCTGGCACCGGAAGACGAACATGTCACCGTGCGTCAGGCCCTCATCAACCGCCTGCGCGGCAATGCCACCTTCATTCACCCCGACACGGGATATCGGCCGCCGGACGGGTGGCTGCTGGCCAACCGGGACCTGCGCCGCGACCACGCCGCGAAGCTCCGGGAGCTCGCCGACCGGTTGGCGGGCGATCCGGTTTACACGCCGCTGGACGCCTATCGCGACGCGCGCTCGCACGCGGCCGAAATGCGGGAGGAGTACAGCGGTTTCCGCTGGCAGTTGGTCGTCAGGCCCGGCGCTCACGCATCGGACCCCGACGCCCTCGCCGACACCGTCGCGGCTCGACTGCCCGAATCCGATCCCTCGGGGATGTCCCAGGATGTCATCGAGGTGATACCACGGGTCGCGGAAGTCGCCCGCGCCCGGGCGGGGGATGCCCCCGTGACGGTCGTGACCTCGTCGCAGGACGCCGACGGCCGGGCACGATTGGTCGCACAGCTGGAATACACCCGGCCGGACGACTCAGATCCCGCTCCGGGGGTGACGGTGGAGGAACTGCGCCGAGACCTGTCCGACGTGGATTGCCGCATAGCCGTCGAGACCGCCGATCCGTCGCCTCGGGGCCAGGTCTGGCATCGTCTCCGGCTCGACTTCACCAGGCTTGCCAACGGATCCAGTCCCGAAGATTTGATCGGCAGCAGGTCCTCGGATGGCGCTCGCCGCGGGGATCCGATAGCCGAGTACAACGCTGGCGTCCGGCATGCGGTCCGGCGGTACGACAACGACTACGGCCTGACACCCTCGGTCGACGAGGATGGTCGGCCGCTTCCGCCGGAGGGCATTCTGGCCTCGGTCGACAAAGACGGCATCCTCCGCATGCAGGTGAGGGCGAGTGAACGTACACCCCGCGGGTTCGCGATGGTCGCACAGATGGAGGCCGAGATCGGTCATCTCGTCACCGGGATTCAGGACTTCTGGACCGACACCTACGACGGTTTGACCACCAACATCGACAAGTTCAACACCTTGCTCCGCGAGAATCCGGATTTGTCGCCGGAGGAGGCGGCCGGTCGCACGTTCACGGGGCGGATGGCGGCCCGCCGCGGATTCACCGACATTCGTTGCGACCTTCTCCAGGGCACCCGTGGGCATTACCACAACGTGGTCGTGACGTTTACCCGACCCGACACCGCAAACGGCGCGATCGCTGCGGCAATTCACGGACGCGGCCGGGCCGACGGGGATGGTCCGGACGCTACTGCCGCGACCCGGCAGGCGCCGGATCGCGACGTATCGGAACCCCACTTGCCGCCGCCGGGGTACGTGGCCGGAGTGATTGCGGGGCTGAGCCATGAGACCGAGGAACGAACCGACTCCGGCTCCGGCCCGACGGCGTCGTACGACGAGCCGAGCAGGGGCGGCTTGGATGTCGACACGGCCGAGGAGACACTCGGCCCGCCGCCGGGGACTACACCCGGCGACAAGCGAAATTCCGGTCCCTCCGGGCGCATCGGCAGCCGTCCACCGGAGGATGTCGACCAAGCCGCTGGTGACGGCCACTCGGCATCGGAAGCCAGTGCTCGTCAGCCGTCAACACCCTGGTCGCGGTCACCGCAGCAGCACCAGCGCGGATCGCCCGACGAGATACCGTTCGTCCGCACGGCGGATTTCGCCGATGATCGGATGGCAGGGCCTATTGGCACTCCCGAGCAGCTTCTGCTCACCGAGGAGCACGCCGTCGCCCTGTCCGAGGCACTGACCGAGCGCGATCGGGCAGCCGACCGGATCACCGATCAGGTGCGCGAATTGGAGCAGGCTCTCGCCCCATTGGTCAGTGAATCGGGAGCGGTGGACATGGTGTCGCTGACCGGTGTCGGCGATGAGCTGAAGACATTCTTGGACCAGCAACTGGCCGCATACGCCGAAACTCCAGAGGGACAGCGTGATCGGATGTTCGCGGCCCTCCGTGACATCATCGCGCAGCCGCGTCTCGATGACAGCGATATACGAGTGCTTGCCGAGATGGTCCCGGTCGAGCACAGCGGAATCTCCGCGTTGCTTCCCGGGGCGAAAGATCGTTACGCCCAGGCATTGCACGCGGCGGCTCGAGCCAAACTTGCCGAGCTACAGACCGGTCAACCTACGACAGGGCAAGTGGACAGGCTTGTCCGTGCCCTGAACAACACCGTTCGGGAACAGATCGACGGTTTGAAGCGGACCTTGTTCCACGGAGATGGCTCCACACGGACCGTGCAGGAATTACTTGGCGGCATCGATACGCTGCGGTCTGCCGTCTCGGCCGTGCGTGAACACTTCACATCGCGATGGCGCACCCTGTCGGATGATCAACTGCGGCCACTGCTTACAGAACTCGCTCGCGGTGAACGTACTCGCGATGACGTCATCGACGAGATCACTCGAGTCGGTGAGCCTCTGCGTATCTCCCACCGCGTCAACCAGGCATTGGTGATATCCGAAAAGTCCTTCGAGCGTATCTATGCCGAAACATCACTGCGCGGGTTCGTGATGCGGGAGCGGGATGCTCGGCGTATTGCCGAATTCGACGACGCGACCTCCCGCATACGCAGCATGGTGGGTCTGCCCGAGACCAGCTACGTGGTGGCAGCCGGGGTGGCGGACACGGCCGATCGACGTCGTTCCGACTTCGCTCGGTTCGTCGACCCCGCCGACACGCTGTATCTGCACTTCACACCAAACATCCGTGCCATCGCCACCGAAGGAATGATCCGCTCGGCCGCGCATGAGGACATCATCAATACCACCGGCGCCCATTCATCCGGAGTGCATTTCATCAAACCCGGCGACTGGACTGGCACTGAAGATTTCCACATGTACGTCGGATATGCGGGATTGTCTCACTCCCTCGGTGATCGGACGCGTTTGCCGGATCCGCTCGGCGCCATAGTTGTCATGCCCTTGGGTGCGATCATCGAAACAACACCCTTGCGCAACGAAGTCAAGACAACCGATGAGCACGAGAGTCATCTGTCGTGCGACGCGACCTTTCGTCCGTCGGATGAGGAGAACATTTACAGCTACTCGCTGGACAACGCCTACATAATCCCTTGCTATAGCAGTCGGCAAGTGCCTTTGAAGGAACGCATCGTCGTCGACCCCGTAACGGGTGAACGAACTCGTCTGCCGGTTGCCGAGCCCATCCGTCAGGCTTTTCGTCGAGCCGGATACAACGAGGAATGGATCGAACGACACATCGTCGATCTACCGGCGGGAATCGAGACCGACCCCGAAACACGCATGCGGAATTACGACCACAATCGGGAGCTGATCCGGCAAGCCCAAGACGAGATCAGGCGTCGAATGGCCGAGAATGGTGTGTACGACGGCCGGTATTGCGTCCCATTGATCAGTCAGCATGAGCGGCAGTTCGAGCTCATGGATTATCACGGCACTACGCAGATAGGCTTCTTCTCAGCGTCTTCACAAGCGGTCGAGCACATGGTCCTCATCGACCGGCACCCGCAAGTCAGTGATGCGGACGGATCTGAACAATCCCCGTTCGACGACACCATCGCGCGGCGCGGCGCGAGCGGTCCGCAGGGCTTCATCGGTAGTCGGCCACGGGACGAGAGCGCGTCCAGCGACGGCGCGTCCGCCGGTCCGACCTTTCAGGACTTGGTGCTCGCAGGCAGGGCGTCCGGAACAGCGGAACGTGCGCTGGTCGAGGACGCACCGGGGGTGCGAGTCGAGTCGGTGACCTTCGGCAACGGCACCCGAGTGTTCGCGGAGACGTATACAGACCCTGTCGCCGCTGTCGAGCAGGCGCTGCAGCGGGAAGTCGCCGCGATCATGGACGCGCCGGTCGGGCGCACATGCCTGATTCTGGAGGACGACACCGTCTATCGGGAGATCATTCCCGGGGAGCCGGGCAACAGCACACAGGCACTGGACAGCAGGATTCTCGACTCGCGCTCGGCCGGGCGACTCGGCCTGTTCGACGCGGTGACCAGGACGAACCGCGCCGAGCGACAGTGGAGTGTGGGCCCGGACAACGAGGTGCGAGGTGGCCGCGCCCCATCCGCGATCGACGCGACGCCGACCGGTGCATTCGCCGCGATGTTCGTGCGGCATATCGACGGACATGAGGTGTGGCAGCACCACAGCATGTCGAGGTCGGAGCTCTCGAGCATCCGAGAGCGGGTCGCGTACCTGCAATCGTGGATTTCGGATCTTCCGATATCCAACGAGCACAGGACCGCGCTGTATCACAGACACGCCCGGTACATGGACGCGCTGGCGGAGGTCGAGTCGCGCGCCGTGCGCACACCGGGCGAGATATTGCATCGCGCCGGGCTCGCCGACGAAGCGCAGGCCAAGGCGCGGCTGGTCGAGACATTCAACATCGACTACCCGCACATCACGATCGCGGGGTTCGAACATCCGGATGTTCCCGCCCACGTCGTCGAGGAGATCCTCGGCGCGCTGCACGGTATGTTCACCAGGTTCCCCGGTCGCACCAACATCAGGGGACTGTGGATCGACTACCTCGGTAACGAGGACGCTGGCGCCGCATCCTTCGCCCAGCGCGACTCCGAATCGACGTTCCGAACCGTGGGGATACAGTTCAGCCTGCGCAATGCGAGCAGGCCGGAATGGACTGTCGAACGCGGTATCGAGATGCGGGAGCGCGGTCACAATCCGGTCGGTGACAGACCGTTCCACCACGATGCCATCCACGAATTCGTCCACGCGATCGATGCCGTGGAGCTGCTGTCGGTGACCCTGCCGCAGGTGCTGGACGAGACCTGGTCCCGGCTCCACGAACTGGGCCTGATCCGCGAGCCCAAGCAGACCTGGCTCGCGCGACTGCCGGGGTACGCCTTCGTCGACGGAACCAAGGCGAAGCTCCGTGAATACGAGGCTCTTGCCGTCGGGTTCGCTGAGGCGGACATCCACGGCGCGGCGGTCGGCACGCCGCAGTGGGCGATCCACGAGTACGTCACCGCCGGTCGGCCACCGCATATCACCCCGGACCTGTTCGCCGACCTCACCCTGCCGTCTCGTGATCCCGATCCCGACGCGGTGCCATTCGGATCGGAGGCCGTTGTCCCGGTCCTCGGCTCCGGCCACGGGCCGCCCGGTTTCCTGCAGGAACAGCGGGGCTTGCGGCGGCAGAACGAGGCCGCGGTTGCCCTCGCGCGCGCCGGCTTCCATGTCGAGCAGCACCCTGTCGAATCCGGCGCGCGGCTGCCCGACTTCGCTATCGAGGGGCAGATCTTCGACTGCTACTCACCGGCTACCGGCAGGGTCAGCAATATCTGCTTCGAAATCCGTCGCAAGGTGCATGTGAAACGCCAGGCCGAGCGAGTCGTGGTGAACCTGGCCGACTCGGCCGCGGACCCAGCCGAATTGAGTCTGGCGCTGCGTCGGCACCCGATCTCGAACCTGCGCGAAATACTGGCTATCGACCGGCACGGCACCGTGCTGCGGCTGTTTCCGGGACCCACAACGGTCATCGGGAGCCGACCGAGTACAGATAATCACGGGTTCATCGGCAGCAGACCGCCGGAACGCACGCCTGAGACGCTCGATACGTCGCCGGATCCGACGTTCACGAGCGATGTACGTCTACTCAACGAGGCGATACGGGCCGGGCGGGGACCGCTTCGTAGTCAGCATTTCCCGGTGCCGGGGTTGCGAATGAGGAGCAACGATCCGGGCAGGACCGCGGCTTTGCGGATGTTCTCGCTCTGGCAGGCCTATATGGCCAATCGCGGATTGGGAAAGCTTGTCAGCCGCTGGGATTCAGCCGTGACTCCGGCGGTGCGTCGCAGGGTCTTGTCGAAACTGTACTTCTGGATATCACAACAGCGTTACATGCGGCAGGTCTGGGCCGTTGAGCGTGACCCGAGCGTGGTGGGCGAGCACGGGGAAAGCCATCCCGACTACTTCCGCACCAGGCTGGGCGACGACGCGCCCAATACCGACATAGTGGGTGACCAGGCCGGTCGGCGTACCGGGGTTCGCCGCGATCCACGGACCGGGAAATGGCACGGTGGCGTCGGGACACCGGCGTTCTGGACCTCGGTCGCGATCGGCCGTCTCGTCAGAAGCCGGCTGGATGTCGAGGCGCCGGGCAGCACGGTCTTGCAGAACGTCGTGGAGCTGCCTGGTGGTGGTCAGGTAAACGGGAACGTCCTGTACGCGATCGAGGATGGCCGGTTCGTCATCGAGACCGCGCGGGCCGACGATCAGCGGACGATCTTCGATGCCGCCGTGGCCGAACTGGCCGCGGCTCTCGACCAGCGGTCACCGGAACCGTCTGCCGACGCACTGCGGCGTCTCGCCAACGCGATCTACCTGCTGTTCCAGGCGCCGCTGATGACGCGGGGCAGCGACGCGACGATCCGGACATTCGCGGCGACAGTGCTTACCTTCGCCTTCGGCCGACCGCTCCGTCTGCCGCACGATATCGATCTGCAGGCCATGTCGAGGCGGCAGTCTGCCTTCGGTGAGTGGCTCGCCGACGCGTTCGACCGCGGTTTGCGCCGGGCCGCCGAATCGGATGCGGCAGGTCGCCCGCACACAGCGAGGGAAACAGCCGAAGGGCACGGCCCGGAGCAGTCCGGACGTGAACCCGGCGACGCCACCGCAAGCGAGCAGAACCGGACGACGCCGTGGAGCAACGCGAGGACGGAGCCGGATCAGCCATCGCACTCCGATTCCGCGCCAGGGGAGGGCACGACCAAGCCGGGCGGATTCATCGGGAGCAGACCACCCGAACCGGGGGAGTCTTCGGGTAAGACGCCGCCGGAGGAGACGGCGCAGACGACGCCATGGTCACGGCGCTCGGACAGTGCTGCACATGTTGGTGTCGGCGGCGGGGGAGAAGCGGCCGAGACGGCCCCGCGGCGGTCGCGGATCGAGGAGTTCGCCCCTGATCCGACCGATGGGTCGGCTTCATCGGCGGCGTGGCCGCCCCTGGACGGCTCCCAGCCGTTCCGGCAGTGGTTGCGGGCTGCTCGCCTGGCTCGCGGACTTACTCAGGCCCGATTGGCGGCTCGCATGGGCCTGCCGAATTCGGCGACATATATCGGTTCGCTGGAGCGTGGCGTGACGGTCACGCGGGATATGGCGGTGCGTCTGCTGGCAGGCCTGGGGGCACCCGACGAGGTGGCCGAGGCCGTGCTCCGAGAGTACTTCCAGGATGACGACGGCGAGTTACCTGATCCCTGGTCCGACCGGTTTCGCCATCCCAAGGACTGGATCATCGCCGCACGCACCAGTAAGGGACTGTCACGCAAGGAGTTGGCCGCGCGCGCAGGTGTCGGCCTGAGCAGTCTGAGTCAGAAAGAGCGCGCGGAGAACCCGCGAGGCGAATTCGACATCAGCCCGGATTTCGCGCTGCGCCTACTCGCCGGACTGGATGCTCCAGGCGATATCGCCACCGCGTTCATGAGTCGCTTCTATCCCGATTGGGAAGCCGAAACGCGGGCCGACGAGCGAGCAAGCGCCGGGCCTGACGGACTCATCGGCAGCCGACCTGAGGATGACGCGTCGGCGGAGCCGGGGCGTGCCGGAGTGGACGCCACCGCCGATCTGATCGGCCCGGTCGACGCGCGTGCCGGGCTGCCCGCCTACATCCCGCCCGATGCCGAGCTGCGCGTGCGGGCCGATCGGGTATTGCGTGTGCATTGGGGTGCTGGGGCGAGCCCGGACGATCTCGTGTACCGCTGGCGGGGATCTCCCGGAAAGCGCGCGGTGGCCGCAGAGGAATGTGCGGAGCACGCGGCCGAGAACGCGCGCCGGGCGCGGAATCTGAGCGTGGACGAGCTGCGCGCGCTGGTTCGGGTGTGGCCCGAATTCGTCGGCAAGGCAGGCGGATTCCCGAGAGGGGTGCGTGACCAGGCCAGTCGCTGGGCTCTCGCGAAAACGCGGGACGCACTCGAGAGCGCGGCGGTGACGACCCGGCTGAGCGGCCGGGATCGGGCGTTGCGGGAGTACCTGCTGAATGTCGAGGATCTGCTGATCCGGGCGGGCCAGCGTGCCGCGACGATCGATACGCCGGGAGTGCCGGTGCCGACCGTGCTGCTCGAGCGGTTCGATGCCGACGACCCGGGTGGCGGCTCGATCGTGATCTCGTTCGGCAGCACAGACCCCATCGCGGAGGCGTGGCAGGTGGACGGCACCGACCGCGATCTTCGCCGCCTCGATCAGCGAATGCAGTTGGCGTCCAACCACTATGAGATCGCGGTGCGGGAAAACCCGGAGCGCCCGGTCCGGGTCGTGGTGTGGTCGGGGACCGACGGGCACCGTCTAGCCGGTGATATGGCGGCGCTGTCCGTTGACGTGGACAGCGGATCAGCGCCGCATCCTGCGGTCCGGCCGGAGCGGCAGCTGGTAGTACACGGCAACGGCGGTAAACCCGCGAAGAATGCTCTGGCGCACGAGTGGGCCGCCCGTGCCATCGACACGGTGGTGGTCTGCGGCGAGTCGAATCTGGGCACGATGAGTGATGTGCTGGCGGGCACCGCATCGTCCACCGACTTGTACTACGGAATCGCATCCCGGGCCACCGCCCCCGCGAAGGCAAAGGATTTGCCAGGCGTGCAATTCGCGTGCCGGTTTCCGACCGGCGATGCGGGACGGACGAACACCGTGCTGAAGGACATGCGGGATCGGGCGCAGAGATACGAGAAGGAGCCATTCGAGGCGGGTAAGCCGATCGATGACGAATTCCTGCTGTACGTCGACGATCGCACCAAGGCGCCGACGGAGTCGCTGGAGAATGTGGGCCGCATCCTGGCCGGTGTGCCGGATCGGGTCGCACGCCATGACCCCGCGCAGGATGGGCGGATCCGCTTCGCCGAATGTATCGAACGCGTCATCGATGATCAGACCGATTCCGTCTACGCTTACATCTTGCCGCGTGACCCGCACAGCGGCGCGCCGACAGTGCGCGAGACCGGCAGCGACGCCGCTCTCGCGCGGAGCGCGATCGAGAAGCGCGGCGGCCCGGGTGCGGTGCCCGAAATCCTGCTGCATCGAGGTCTGCCGGACGACTTTACGAGGGCCGGTCGACTTGCGGTCGACAACAAACGGTGGTGGGACTCGCTGCACCGCGACGAGCAGCGCGCGGTTATGGCGTTGCACCCTCGGATCGTGGGCAACGCCCCGGGACTTCCGTCCGAGGTGGCGAACTACGCGAACGACTATTGGCGAAATGCCACCGCCTCCGCTATTCATGCGAAAGGCGCCAAGAACGCGAGTCGGACCGAGCGCCAGGCATTCCGAAACCTGTACGCCGTCGGCGAGGCGCTCGTCCGTTCGGTCACCGTGCATCGCGACATCCCTCCGCCGGTCATCGCCACACTGGCGTGCGACCCGGAGGCTTTCGGCGGCAATGGATCCGGCACGTTCGTCATCGGCAACTGCCGACTCGAGGACGCCGAACATGTGGTCTGGTATGTGGACGGTGTCAACACTCGGCTGCAGTCGGCCCCGACCCGCCTGGCGAGTGCGCGGAATCTGTATGAGGAGTTGGTGCGGGCGGATCGTGCCACCAAGGTCGCCGTGGTGTGCTGGATCGGCTACGAAGCGCCCGCCAACAACAAGGAAGCATGGGCCTCCAGACCCGGACTGGCAGAGGCGGGTGGCAGGCTGTTCGCACGTGACGTGCTGGCGGCGCGTGCGGTGACCAGCGCGAGATTCTCGAAGCTCGGTTACAGCTATGGGACCCCGGTCGTTGCCGAAGGCGGCGTGGGGGGCCGGTTGGACGGCCTCTTCGAGCACGGCATGGTCATGGGCTCGCCCGGGCGCGGTATGCGGTTCGACAGTGCCACGGACGCCAGCTGTCGCTACGCCTGGGTGCTCGCCCAGTCCGACGACCCGGTCACCGGTTTCGGCGGGGATGCGCCCGATACGCGTGGCCGCTTGCTCGGTGACGGGCCATTCGGGCTGGGCACCGATCCGGCCACCGACACCAATGCGACGCGATTGCGTGCCGAACGTGGTTTCCCCTATTCGCTGGCTCCCTTCGATGGGCACGGCGAGTACCTGGAGTATTCGTTGGTCGGTGCCGCGCAGCCCACGGAGTCGTTGCGGCATGCGGCGTGGTGCCTCGCCGGGCGGGGTGATGAGGTGCCGACCGAGCAGCACCGGCCTACTGTCGCCAATCCGACGGCGCTGCAACGCATCCGGGCGGCGGTGGTCGACGCGGCCCGTGATCGCCGTGCGCCGCAATTGGACTCGGCACTCACCGCACCCGGCGATCACCCGACCCGCCGCGACCTGCCGGGACCTGCGGCGACCGATGGGGTCGGCAAGCCGCCGTCGGGTCCGGTCGAGCCAGCCGAAGCAACGGCGGGTCCGTCCGACGTAGCGCGGGTGGGACCGAGGCTCGCAGTGCAACTCGGGAACGCCGGGCTCGCGGATGCCGGGCGGGCGTGTGCCGACGTCCTGACGATCGGGGTGGATGCGATCGTCGTCGAGGTGGGCCGGGCTGCCGGGGACATGGCTGCCCTCGACGCGATGTGCCGGTCGGCGGCCTTCGGGGATGCGGCGCTGTCGGTGCAGGTGTCCGCGGGCCCAGCCTGGTCCGAGTCGGACGTCCGGACGAAGGTGGCGCAGATCGCGGCCACGCTGGAGCGGCACGGCATACGCGGGGAACTGCACGCGTTCGACCCCCGGGTATTGACGGCAGCCGCGGAGCTGGCACCGGACTGGCAGCGCGTGGCGATGGTCAACACGCTGACGGTAGCCACCAAGGGAATGCGTGTCGCCGCCGGTTGGATGGTTCGCGGGCTGTGGCCGGGGGGCGCGAAGATCGACGCCATCATCGAGGATGCGCGCCGCGCGGGGGCTACCGATGTCGCGATCCCGTACCCGCTGCTTTCCGAGGATTTCGTTCGGCAGACCGGCGAGGCGGGAATGCGTCTCGCGGTCTGGGGCGTATCCGGTTCCGTCCGGATGCGCGAAGGGCTCAGGATGGGCGTCGGCGAGATATGGACGGGAAAGACGGAAGCTCTCGCGCTCCTGCGCGCGGAGGTGGCCGAAAGCGGATTGCCGCTACCCGCGGCGTCCGCACCCTCGACGCCGACCGGCCGCTCCGCACCCACCGCGCAAAACAGGCCGGACGGTCATATCGGCAGCCGCCCAACGGATTTCACACCCGAACCAGGTGACCAACAGGCCGCCAAAGATTCCACCACGCGCGACGAACCCGCCAGGCCCGATCCGATCCACGCGACGCGAGAAGAACTCGCCGAGTGGGCAACTCAGCTGTCCGACCACGGCCTGCGAACCTTCCTGACCCGCGCCCAGACCGAAACTTCGGGGCATATCGCAGACCTGCACCGCGGACAATCGCCCGCGCTGGAAGCAGCCATCGCCGCGGCACGAGCGCAGACCGCATTGGTGGTCGAACAGTTGCACCGAAGCGCCGCCGGTGGTTCCGGATCGTTGCTCGCCGCGGCCGATGCGGCCACGAATGTATTCGAGGTAATCGGAGCGCTCCACCTGGCCGACACGCGGTCGGCGTCCTACACCCACGATCTCGATGTGCTGACCCGATTCCCGGAGCGATTGCGCGTAGTCGCCGAACTCGGCGCGGCGCGCTTCGTCGACGGCTCCAATTGGGCAGGACTTGCCGACGAATACCTGGTCGCGGGACGCGACAACGACTGGGATCAACAGTTGATCCGGTCGCTGCGTGCGCTGCCCGCGCAAGCAGCCGAATTCACTGCGGCGCTCACCGGCTCGGACCGGACCTTCGGCGCCGCCGCCGGCCGATACATTCCGAACGCCTACCGGGCGGCGATGTACTACCTGACCCGCACCCACGACACCGACCAGGCGATCGACCGGCTTCGCGAGCTGGATCACGCCGTCGCGGCCGCGGTAGATCGCCTGGGGTCGACCCGGGCAGCCACCGAGGCAGGGCTGTCACTGCTTCAACTGCGCCTGGACATCCACGCGGCAATCGCGTCGGCCGACGGGGCGATCGCTCCCGCTATGCGATCCAGCGCCATGCAGGGCCTCGACCACAATCCGCTGCTACCGCAGATGATCGAGCGAATCGTGCTCGACCTCGATGCTCTCGCCCGGCACGGTTCCGAAACACCGAGACCGATCCGGCCGACCTACACCGCGCACCCCATCGCGTCCGAGGAATTGGCCGGGCACTACGACGAGGACTATTTCCCGGTTCTCGAAGCTCTGGCTTTCGCTGTGCAGGAAGGGAATTTCATCAAATCGACCGGACCCTCGTCAGAGCTACTGCGAACCGGATCGAAGGGTGTTTCCTTTGTGATGGATCAGTGGGGCCGATTCCTGACCGCGACCCACCACAATTCCCTGCTCCACCTGATATTGGCTATGGAAGTCGAGCTGGCCGGCTGGGGCACATTGTTCACCGACCAGGACGGACGGCTGGACGATTTGGTGCGTCCCTACCGGATGGACGGAATCTTCGATCCCATGGGCACCGCCCAACTGCGTGACGCGCTGACACGTGGCGGGCTCCGTCTCGATGACACCAACTTCGACAACGCGAGCCAGGGCAAACTGTGGCGCCGCGATTCGACACCGGTGTCGGCGCTGTTCACCATGGAGCCGCTCGGCTTCCTGGGAAGCATCGAGTCGATGTTCGCTGTCTACGACGACGGTTTCTGGATAAAGCCGGTTCGAGGCGGAACAACACGCAGCGCCGACGAGGTGCGAGTACCGCTGATCCTCGGCCCTCTTCGCCACGAACCCGGCAATATCGAGATTGCCGTATACCGGCAGGGCGACCGCACGATCGTCCAATACCGTGACCCCGACCCGGGTCCCGAACCCGATCGAGTCGCCCCCGTATTCGCCGAGTTCCATCAGCGCATGAACCGATGGGTGGCCGAATCCGACGGTGCCGAATGGCACCCCGACACCGCCCACGTAGTGCAAACCTTCGACCGGACGCCGTCGGGTCGACCCGGTCGCCTGGCGGACTCGTCCGACTCCGGACCGCAGGGTCGTATCGGCGCACGCCCGGCGCTCAGGGTCGAGTTCGCTCCCGGCATGTCCGAGGAGCAAATCCGTGGGCGGCTGGCAGGATCGTTCAACGAGACCATCACGCCGCCCGGCCCGGACCGGCCCGGTGGGTTCATCGGCAGTCGGCCGCCCGAGTCCGCCGACGCGGATGGGCTTTTCGCTGATTTGGCGCGCAGCCGCGCGGACGCCGCAGCGGAGTTACGTGCGGCGGCACGGCAATTCGGCGAACAGTCACCCGTGCGCGGTGCGGAGGCCGCGGCTATCGATGCATGGCAGCACGCCCAGAAAGTCTCGGCCGCAGCGATTGCCACGCTGACGGGGACGAACCCCAGCCTGGTGACGACACAGATAAGCGAAGTGCTCAATCTGCTGCACAGGCGGTTGACCGCGCTCACCCAGCCGGAATGGGACCGACTGCTCAGCAGTGGCGGGCAGCAGCTGTTGACAGCGCTCGGTCCCTGGATCGGTCGCAGCCTCCGGCTGGAAGATGATCTTCAACGTGCCACGACACTGGCACTCGAAGGAACACCGGACAGCGCACTCAACAACTCGAATGCCGAAAGACGCACCCAGCGCACACGAGATCTCGACGACATGCTCGGTCGCTCTGCCGCCAGCGTCGGCGTGGCGGCGAATGCGGATCTGGATCTACCGCAGGCACTCGAACGCCTCGCCGCCTCGACGGCGGAAACCCCCACTGGTCGCCTCCTGAACGCGCTGCTCGATCATCTGCGGTTCGCCCGGCTGATCCAACTGACTACTACGTGGATGGAACTCGACGGATACATCACCAAGAACTTCGGCCGATTCGAGACGCCGGAACAGTCAGGTGACTCGGCTCCAGAGGAAGGCGATCGTTCATCTGCGCCCATCGGGAACCGCCCCCCGGATCAGCCAGGTGATGCCGGACCGAATAACGCGAAAAAGTCGACGCCGTGGTCACGCTCGAGCGACGACCTCCGGCCGACGAAACCACAAGCCGCCGAACCGGACTCGACAAGGTCGCGGAGACACCCGATGTGAAGCAAACCCAGGCGATGCAGAGACGTCCGGGAGTCACGATCGAGTTGCTGACCTTCGACGACGAGGACGAGACACAGATTCTCCGGGAGACCTACGACGACGTCGACCAGGCCATGGCGGAGTGGACGAAAGCGATAATCGGCCGGGCGGTGGGCGCGCCGATCGCCGAGGTGCGACTGGATCCACCCGCATACAATGTCCTCTACCGGGATTACGTGACCGAGGGAGCATTCAACAACCCCCGGGCGGTCGACCTGCTTGGCCTCTTCGCGGCGATCACCGGCAAAACGAGCCCCTTCGCCGCCGCCTTCGTCCGCCACGTCAACGGCCGCAGGGTGTGGCAGGACCACCACCTCCGTCGGCAAGACATCGTCGAGATCGGACAGCTGGTGAAGTCCGTCGGGGACGGGCTGGCACGACTGCCATTTCCCGGGTCGATCTCGAGGACAGTACTCGATACGCAGATGGCGGCGATGCTCGCGCTACGCGAGGTGGCGCAGCACGCCGAGCATCCGCCGCGGATGGCCGTGCTCGCCGACGAAGCACGGGCCAAGACCAGACTGGTCGCAAACTTCGAGCTCGATCACCCCTATATCGAGCTGTCCGGGTTCGTCAGTCCCCACATCCCGGAGAAAACGGTCGGGGAAATCCTGGGGAAGTTGGATGACCTGCTCGGCAAGTATCGGTACGCGCCCGGTTTCCGCAAGCTCATGACCAACATCCGCGTACTGGCGATCGATTTCGTGGTGGGAGCGCGTGCCACCGCCCTCCCCCAGCAGGCGAAGAACCTCGACACCGGCAAACTTTCCCCCGCCCGAACCAAATTGACATTCAGTTTGCAGTATGCGGCCGATCGGGAGAAGACTCTCGCTGACAGCGACCGCCGCCGCCGATATGGAACACATCCGAGCAGTGCAGAAATATATGCAGACGATGTCTGCCACGAATTCGCCCACGCGATCGACCAAGCCACCGACTATGAACTCAGCGATAATCTCACCACCGTACTGATCGACGCCCACGGAAAGCTGTTGAGGTACGGCTTGACCGAGAGCTACGGGGAATGGCGCAGTCGCCTGCCCTCGTTCGCCTTCGAAGATTCGACCAAGACCAGACTCGCTCCACGCGAGGCCATTGCCGCCGGATTTGCCGACGCGGAGATCAACGGAATTGTCGTCGGCACGCCGCAATGGGTCATCCACGAGTACGTCACGAAACTTCAACCGCCGGAAATCAAGTCGGTACACCTCGAATGATCAGCTCCCGAGCAAGAGCTGGCGGCCGCAGGTGGCGGATTTTCTACGGAACAAGGCCTGCTCGGGCTGCCGGTGGGTGGTGCACAGAATTCCATGCTGACGTCGAGAGCCGCCGCCGAGTCGTGCGGCTCAGGCGTCCAGCACTCGGGTCTGCCGATCGACGACCGGCGGTTCGGTGGACCAGGGGAAGTTGATCCAGCGGTCGGTGCGTCGCCAGACGTATTCGCAATCGACCTCGGAATGCGGTTTCTGGTAGACGACCGCGCAGCGCACCTCGGCGACATGGTCGATGCAGAAGTCGCGCACGAGTTTGAGGGTGGCTCCGGTATCGGCCACATCGTCGGCGATCAGGACCGTCGCACCGGCCAGGTCGACCGCCTGCGGGACCGGCGGAAGCATGACCGGAAGATCGAGGCGTTGATTGATACCGGTGTAGAACTCCACGTTCATCACGTGCAGGTTCTTGACGTCCAATGCGTAACCGAGTGCCCCCGCCACGAATAGGCCGCCGCGTGCGATCGAGAGGATCAGATCCGGTTCGAACCCGTCCTTGGCGATTTCGGTGGCGAGCTCGCGGCTCGCGGTCCCGAATAGTTCCCAGGTCAGCACTTCCCGATCCGCCATGGATTCTCCATCTCCCTCGATACCGCCGGGCCTAGAGCATACGACCAGCTACGCGGACCGATCGGGGAATTAGGGTGGACGGGTGCGGATCTATCTGGCCGGTGCGACCGGCGTCATCGGAACACGGTTGTTGCCCTTGCTGATCGAGGCCGGACACGAGGTCGCGGGGATGACCCGGTCCGCGGCCAAGGCCGACCAGGTCAGCGCTGCCGGTGCGGAACCGGTGGTCTGCGATGTCTACGACCTCGACGCGCTCACCGCGGCGGTCGTCGGCTTCCGGCCCGATCTGGTGATGCATCAGCTCACCGATCTCCCCGACGATGCCGCGCTGCTCCCGGAACTCGCCGCTGCGAATGCGCGCATCCGTTCCGAGGGCACCCGCAATCTGATCGCCGCCGCGCAGGCCGCGGGCGCGAAACGCTTTCTCGCCCAGAGCATTGCGTGGGAGCCGCCCGCCGGTCGCGGCACGGTCATCCGGGAACATGAGGCCGCGGTACTCGAGATCGGCGGCGTGGTGGTGAAGTACGGCCAATTCTATGGTCCGGGTACCTATTACGAATCCGAGCTGCCCGATCATCCGCGCGTTCACGTGGATGATGCTGCCGCGCGGACGGTTTCGCTGATCGATGCGCCCGGTGGCGTGGTGGTTATCGCGGACGCCGCCTGATCCTCGGCGCGACAGGCGGCCTCGGGTCATGGCCGTGCCGGTCGGTGTGCAATACGGTGGCAGGGCGTCCGCTCGCACCCGCCGAAGGAGACCCGCTTGCGCAACACGCTGCTCGTCACATCCGTACTCGGTGCCGCTCTGGTGGCGATTCTGCCCGCTGGCGCGGTCGGTGCACAGGCGCCGGGCGACGGTCAGCTGAAGGTGCAGGCGACCACCGGCACCGATCAACTGCCGGTCACCGGTGTCGGGGTCGGCATAACCACGTGCGCCGCCGGTCCGGTGCTCGCCACCTTGACGACCGGGGGCGATGGAACCGTGACGCAGGCCTTCCCGAACGGCTGCTATCAGGTTGAGGTGACCTCCGTTCCCTCTGGCTGTGAGCTGGCGAGCATCGCCTACGTTCAGGTCAACGTGGCACCCGGCACCACACCGATCGCCGGCTTCCAATTCCGCTGCGCCTGAACTGTTTTCGATGGTGTTCGTCGCCGGTTGCTCCGACGCGATATCACGCGGGTGCGCCGCGCCGCGTCAGCTGGTTGCCGAGGTGTCCGCATGCTGGCAAGGGTCGCATTGCCAGGGACGAGAGGTGGGTAGGCTGCCTGTTCGTGAGGTTTGGTCCGGTGGGTGTGGCGGTGTTGGCCGCGATCGTGTTGGCCGCCTATTCGGGCGATGTAAGACCGAACTCGGCGCGAGAGGAAAACGTATTGCCGCTGCCGGAAGGCGAATCCCTGTTTATCAGGACCAATTTCGCCGACAATGCCGCATGGGTCGAAACTCTGGACGCGGCTTTGCAGCCGTGGGATCTGGGTGACGGGGTACTCGCGTACGCGGGCATCACGCCGGTCGACGACCGCCGTTTCGAAGGTCTGACGGTGGCGAAGTTGGAGAGTCTGGTGCCAGCGCCACCGCCTTACTACCTGTTCCTGGTGGACAAGCGAACGCTCACCGATCCCGAACATCCGATTCTCGTTGTGGATACGAGCCGGGGGAACGAACTGGTGGTGGGCTTTCAGTCCTTCCGTGTGGTGCCGAGTGAAATGCCCGCCGTAGAAAACAACCTGTCTCTGTCGAACATGGACTTCGAGGACTTCGCGGACAGTGTCGACGCGGATGGGGTGTTCCGCGGCTTCTGATGCGGATCGTGCGGCTACGAGAGAGGCCGTGCACTGTCCAACGCTCGGCGTGCGTAGGCACGCACGTCCGCATCGGTGTCATCGATCGCCGGCTTCAGCGCAGCGTGCGCCGCACCGCTGTGCGGCCAGGTAGCCAGCGACAATACCGCTGCCTTCCGCACATCGAGGTGTGGATCGTGCAGGGCTTCGGAAAGCGGGGTGACGCCGAAATCGGGGTCCGCGCCCGCGAGACCCCGCGCGGCACCCACTCGGACCTGCCAGGCAGAGTGTGCGAGGGCGCCGACCAGTAGCGCCGTGTCATCTTGTGCGACACCGAGATTCGCGAAGGAAGCCAGGGCGGCGGCGCGTACGAGCGGATCCGGATCCTCGGCAAGAGCGCGCGCCGTTTCGGTGCCCTGCCCGCCGATCGCCGACAACCCGTGCGCGACGGCAATGCGCACCTCACGGTTCTCATCGGTCGCCGCCGACGAGACGGCCTGCCAGTCGTCGAGCGATACCAGGGCCCGTACCGCCTCGATGCGCACCCGGTGGTCCGAATCGGTCAGTGCCGCAACGAATTGCGTTGCGGTTCCGGCTCGCAGCGCGCGCAGCAGATCCACGACGATCGCCCGGACGACCGGGTCGGGGGAGTGCAGTCGATCGGCGAGGCCGGTCGAATCGGGAAGCACCTCGACGAGTTCGCGCAAACTCGCAGCGGCCGCCGCACGAACGGATGCCGCGTCATCGTCGAGCGCGCCGATCAATGCCGATGTGAATCCCTCGGGGGTGTTCTCGGTCAGCACCGATAGCGCCGCCACTCGAACACCGGCGTCGGCATCGGATAGATAGGTCGAAAGATCCAGCACCGTAGGCGAATCCAGGGAAAGCAGGCTGACCAATCGTGGTGACGGTGGGGTTGTTGTCGATGTGTGGACGGTGCGCGGTGCATCGGCCGGAGCACGCCCACCGATGAGTTCCGGCTGCGCGACCGGGACCACCTCGGTGTCGGTAGAAGGCAGGTCATCGAGACCGGGCACCGGTACCAGATACGGCGCGACCGGCCGCTTCAGGAATGCCATCGTGCCGTCGGGGTTCTTGCGCAGGTTCAGGTGATAGCGCCACTCGTTGTCGTCGCGCTGCGGCAGATCGGCGCGTTCGTGATAGAGCCCCCACCGTGATTCGGTGCGGGTCAGTGAACTGCGCGACGCCATTTCGGCGCAGTCGCGGATGAAGGAGACCTCGACCGCGCGCATGAGCTCATGTGGTGTGCGGGCGCCGATTTCGGCGATTTCGCCGCGCATACGCTCGAATGTCTCGACCGCGATCGACAGTTTCGCGGCCGTCTTCGGCGGCGCCACATAGTCGTTCACGAATCGGCGCAGCTTGTACTCGACCTGCGGCTGCGGCGGGCCGTCCGGCTGCCGCAGCGGCCGGTAGATCAGTTCATGTGCCTCGGTCAGTTGATCTTCCGGAAGTTCGACGGGCGCAGCGACGTCGGGCAATGTGGCTGCGGCATGGCCACCGGCGAGATCACCGAAGACGAAAGCACCGATCATGTAGTTGTGCGGCACGCACGCGAGATCACCTGCCGCGTAGAGTCCGGGCACGGTCGTGCGGGCATGTTCGTCTACCCATACGCCGGATGCGGAATGTCCACCGCACAAGCCGATTTCGGAGATATGCATCTCGATATCGTGGGTGCGATAGTCATGGCCGCGATTGGCGTGGAAGGTGCCGCGGGTCGGACGTTCGGTGGTGTGCAGAATGCCTTCGAGCGTCGTGAGCGTCTCGTCGGGCAGATGCGACACCTTGAGATAGATGGGCCCGCGCGCGGATTCGATCTCGCGCTTGACCTCCGACATCATCTGTCCGGACCAGTAATCGGAGTCGACGAAGCGTTCGCCCTTCGCGTTCACCTGGTACCCGCCGAACGGATTGGCCACATAGGCGCAGGCCGGACCGTTGTAATCCTTGATGAGCGGATTGATCTGGAAGCATTCGATACCGCTGAGCTCCGCGCCGGCGTGATAGGCCATCGAATACCCGTCGCCCGCATTGGTCGGATTCTCGTAGGTGCCATACAGATAACCCGATGCGGGCAGTCCCAAGCGGCCGGACGGACCGGTCGCCAGGATCACCGCCTTGGCACCGACCGCCACGAAGTCGCCGGTGCGCGTATTCAATGCGGCGGCACCCACCGCGCGGCCCGCATCGGTGAGTACCCGCACCGGCATGAGCCGGTTCTCGATGCGGATCCTCTCGCGCATCTTGCGTTGGCGCAGTACGCGATACAGCGCCTTCTTGACGTCCTTGCCCTCGGGCATGGGCAGCACATACGACCCGGACCGGTGCACCCGGCGCACCGCGTACTCGCCGTACTCGTCCTTCTCGAACTTCACTCCGTACCGTTCGAGTCGCTGCACCATGGCGAAGCCGCGGGTGGCGGTCTGATAAACGGTGCGCTGGTTCACGATTCCGTCATTGGCCCTGGTGATTTCGGCGACATAGTCCTCGGGTTCGGCTTTGCCGGGAATCACCGCATTGTTGACCCCGTCCATGCCCATGGCCAAGGCACCGGAGTGCCGCACATGCGCTTTCTCCAGCAGTAACACATCGGCGCCTGCCTCGGCGGCGGTCAGTGCGGCCATGGTCCCCGCGGTGCCGCCGCCGATGACGAGCACATCGCAGTCGAGTCGGATCCGATCGGATAGCTCGGGAATATTCACAACTTCTCCAGGATTTCGGCCTTCACCGACCGGCGATCCGCCGGTGTGCGGGGCTCGGGCACATCGACCAGGGTGCGCAGCACGCCGCCGCCCAGCTCACCGTCGCCCAGCACCGCGATGCGGTCGCCGAGCAGTAGCGCCTCGTCCAGGTCATGGGTGACGAATACAACGGTGGTGGGGTGGGCGCGCCAGGTGTCGATCAGCAAGCGCTGCATGGTTGTCCGGGTCTGAGTGTCGAGTGCGCCGAACGGTTCGTCCATCAGCACCGCGCGCGGCGATCCGGCGAGACTGCGCGCCAACTGGACTCGCTGCCGCATGCCGCCGGAGAGATCGCGCGGGAGATAATCGGCGTAGCCGGTGAGTCCGACCTCCGCCACCCAATGCCGGGCGCTCGCCTTGCGTTCGGCGCGCGGCACTTTGCGCAGTTGCAGTGCCAACTCGATGTTCTGGCGCACGGTGCGCCACGGCAGTAGCGCATCGTCCTGGAAGACCAGGGCGCGGTCGGCGGATGGTCCGGTCACCGCGATGCCGTCGGCGCGTATCACGCCGAGATCCGGCTTGCGCAGTCCGGCGATCGTCCGCAGCAGCGTCGACTTGCCGCAGCCGGATTTGCCGACCACGACCAGGATTTCGCCGGGCGCGATGGCCAACTCCAGGCTCTCGAGCACCGTTTTGCCGCCATAGGCGATGCGAATTCCGTCCAGGCTCAACCGCATTCCGGTTGTGGCCGGGGTGGCGGGTGCGGTTGTCGTGGTCATTCGGCGACCTCCCTCGGCAGCCAGCGGGTGATCCGGCGTCCGGCCAATTCCACGATTCCGGAGGTGCCGAAGCCGAGGATGCCGATGGTGATCATGCCGACGAATACCGCCGGATAATCGACGATGGTGTAGGCCTGCCAGGTCCGGTAGCCGATGCCGAGCCGTCCGGAGATCATCTCGGCCGAGATGAGGCAGATCCATGCCACGCCCATGCCCACCGACAGGCCACTGAATACGCCGGGCAAAATGCCCGGAAATACCACTCGCACAAGGACATCGGCGCGCGATGCGCCCAGGGTGCGCAGCGCGTCCTCCCAGATGGTCGGCAGCGCGCGTACCGCGTGCCGGGTGCTGACCAGCACCGGGAACAGCGATGCCATGAAGGTGATGAAGACGATGCCCGATTCGTCGCTGGGGAACAGCAGGATCGCCACCGGCACCAGCGCGATGGCCGGAATCGGCCGCGCCAATTCGGTGAGCGGTCCGAGCACCGCGGCGAAGAGCCCGGAGCGGCCGAGACCGATGCCCGCGACCACCCCGACCACGGCCGCGAGCCCGAATCCGGTGAGAATACGGATCAGCGATTGCGCGACATCGACATAGAACTGGTCCGACTGCAGCTGCTTGCCGAATTCACCGATGATCTCGGTGACCGTCGGCAGCGTGTCGAAGCGCAGCCACCACCGCACATTATTGGCGGTGAGCAGCTGCCACAGTCCGATCGCGGTCGCGACCGACGCCACCTGGAGCACTCGGGTGCGCCATGCGGACCTGCCACGTATTTCGGCGGTTTCATCACGGGCAGCCTTGGCCGGAGCCGTGATGCGCTCGCCAGTTGTCCGCTCATCCTGCAACAACGAAGCGCTGTGTGATGCTGTCATGGTCGGACTTCCGTGACGGCCTGGTCATAGGAGATCGCAATGGCGGCCGGATGCGCCTGCCGATAGCGCTGCGCGGCGGTGGGTGTCGTGAACGGCAGGAAGCTGTCGCCATCGCGCAACCACACCGCCTTGTCGGCGAACCAGCGCGTACCGAGTTCGGCATCGGGCACATACGCGGCGCGGATCACCTTGCCCTGCGCTTCGGCCGCCTGAACAGCGCGCAACAGGCAGGTCGGATCGGCGGCGGGCTGCGGTCGATCCGTGCCGTCGAGCCACAGCTCACCGGCCTGCGCGGCATTGCTCACGGGACGTGCGCAGACCGGGTCGGTACCGGTGACGCGGCTGGGGTTGACGGTGGCCGCCACCGCCTGGTCGTAGTCGCCCACGCCGTTGTCGGCGAAGGCCTTGCGCAGCGGGGCGGGATCGACGAACTTATCGATATCGAGTTCGGCGAAGTCGCCGATCGACTTCAGGTACTGCACATCGCCTTTGAACGCGTCGATCAGACCGGGCTTGAGCGTGGTATCGAAAGACGTTCCGCCGGGCCCGTTGTAGAGGTACACGACTTCCTGCGGCAATCCGGAACCGTCGGCGACGATCTTGGCGGCTTCGAACGGCTTCTCGTTCAGGAACTTCGTGGCGTCGAGCTGGGCCGCGAGGAAAGCCTGCAGCACCTCGGGATGATCGGCGGTGTAGGAGCGTCGCGCGACCACGCCGTGGAAGGTGGGCACATTCAATTCCGCACCGTCGTAGAGCAATTTCGCCTTGTTCTGGAAGACCAGCAGTCCGGGCCAGGCCACGAACTGCGCGAGCGCGCCGACCTGATGCGATTCCAATGCGGTCGCCCCGACCTGTGGCTGCTGGTTGAGCACCTCGACGCCCTTGGCCGGATCGACGCCCGCCCGCGAGAGCGCCTGCACCAGGGTGCCGTGTCCGGCCGAGCCGACGCTGGCCGAAATCTTCTGCCCGGCCAGGTCACCGATCCCGGTCACCGTCGAATCCTGGGGCACCACAACCATATTGAGCGCACCCCTGGGGTTGTAGCCGGTCACCGATACCAGTGCTGTCTTCGCGCGCTCGTTGGACTGCGTGCGAGATCCGTTGATCAGCAACGGATAGTCGCCCATCGACCCGATATCGATCTTCTCGGCGAGCATCTGCGCGGTGATCGGCGCGCCGGTGTCGTAGTCCTGCCACTCCACCCGGTACTTGGCGCCGCCGCTGTCGGTGATCTTCTGTAGCCGCTGCTCCAGATAGCCCTGGGCGCGCAGCAGGGTGCCCGCGGTGACGGTATTGATGGTCTTGGACTGGTAGCCGACGACGACCTTGACAGTGCCTTCGGGCGTGTTGTCCGAACTCTGCAGGGAGCAGCCCGCCGCGGCGAGTGCAACGGCGAAGAGCAGGGGAGCGAGGCGTTTCTTCATGGGACTTCCGGATCGTTCAGCGCAACAGATAGGGCATATTGACGGTGACGGCGCCGGTGGGACACCGGGCGGCGCAGGGGCCGCAGTACCAGCACTCGTCCACGTGCATGAAGGCCTTTCCGTTTTCCGGATTGATGGCCAGCGAGTCGAGCGGGCAGATCTCCACGCACAGCGTGCAACCCTGGATGCATAGTGATTCGTCGATGGTCACCGGAATGTCGGTGCGTTGGTTCGCAAGTGCCATTAGATGACCTTCCATTCGGATGTGCTGCGGATCAGGCTGCCGCGCATGGTGATTCGGTCTCCGCGCATCCGGATGTACTCCAGATCCACCGGTCGGCCGTCATCGAGGCGGGTCAGCCGTTCGAGCATCAGCAACGCCGCGCCCTCGGGCGCTTCCAAGGTGGCCGCGGTGTGCGCGTCGGCGGTAATCGCTTCCAGCGCGAGATCGGCCGAGCCGAGCGGTCCGCCGCTGATCTGTTCGATGAGTACGAAGATGTCGTTGGTCTCGAGATCGTGGCCGAGGACCTCGGTGCCGATATCGGGTGCGAGATAGGTCAGATCCAGGCTCAGCGGTAGGTCGGCGAGGTAGCGCAGTCGTTCGATATAGACCACGCGCTCACCGGGATTCAGCCCGAGCTTGCGTGCGACGGCGGGTGGTGCGGTGATATGCGTTGCCGCGCGCACCTCATTGCGCACCGTGCCGTGGCCCTTGAGGGTTTCCTGCAGCCCGAGCAGCGCGTCCAGCCCGTGATCGTATTTGCGCCGGGCGACCCGGGTGCCCACCTTCGGCACCCGATCGATCAGCCCTTCGTCCTTGAGCAGCGCGAGTGCGTCGCGCACGGTATTGCGCGACGCGTCATATTCGGTGACCAATTCCTGCTCACTCGGCAGCACGTCGTCGAACGCGCCCGCATGTATCTGATGACGCAGCACGTCGGCTATCCGGCGCGCCTGGTCGGCCCGCAACCGTCGCACGGGCGTCGCCTCGGCTCCCACCTCCGCCACCTTTCTCTCGCTGACCTGCATGGATAGCGACGATAGTTGCCGCGGAGACGCTCGAATGCCCGCGAGCGAGCGCCAGAAATCAGCGGATGTTATTGCGCCGCCCCCTACCGGCTCTGACCTGGACGGATTGGTCTCGAAGTGGCCATTGCGCCACCCTGTTCACGGCCGATCAGTTTCGATCACACAGATTCGAATGCCGGGCGGGTGGGTGGTTCGGAACAATGTCGCACTCCGCCGGCCCGCAAGGCCAGGTCCCGCGCCGTGATCCGGCCACGACGGTTGCGCTGACCGAGCGAGCCGACGCTGCCGTGAGCTGGGGGATAATCCGGAGGCCGGTCCGGGGCGGCATCACTCCGGCGGGGGAGGCGAAATCCCCACTGGGGGTGATGTTCTGGCAGGCACGCATCCCTACCATGGCGGGCGTGGCTGTTGTCGCCGGTGTTGGTCGCGTTCTGCTGGTCGCAGGGGTGTGTGCGTTGTTGGTGTCGATCGGGGTGGGTTCCGTATCGGCGGATTCGGCGTCCTCCGGTTCGGATATTTCGGTCGCGCAGTCGCTCGGTGATCGGGAGCTCACAATCATCTTGCGCCGGGTGACCAGCGTGCCGGGGCCGTTGCGGGTGGATGTGGTCACCCATGCCGGTACCGCGCCCGGGCAACTCACGCTCGCGGCGACGCCGACGGGGGTGTCCGAGAAGTCGACACAGCCCGCACCTGGAGTGCCGACCACCGAGGCGGTTGTCGATCTCGGAGGCTCGCCGGGGATGTACTCGGCGACGGTCCGAATGGACCGTGCCGGGCCATGGGAACTGGCGGTCGGCGACGGTACGCGGGTGGCGCGGATTCCGTTCATCGTGCCCGCGCAGGTGACCTCGCCGCCCGAGCGCCTGGTCTACGGCGGTTTCTTGGTGGCGGGCGTACTGCTGCCCGTCGCGGTGGTGATCGCGATTCGTGCTCGACGCAGCGTATGGGCGCTGGTTCCGGCCGCCGGGATGGTGGCCGGGATGGCGGTTTCGGTGACCGCCGCACTGCTTTCGGCATCACTACCGCTGCCGCCGCAACCCGGCGGTCAGCTCGATCCCACGCTCGACAATGTCACAGATCCCTACGCCGTGCATCAGCCGCTGATTTCGGACTTTTCGCGGCCGCCGGTACTGCTCACGGTCGCGGGTGGGCCCGTGAACGCCGGTCAGCCAGGCGATCTCGACCTCGTTCTGATCGATGCCGCCACCGGTGCACCCGTCGACGATCTGGTCGTGCACGACAGTGCGCTCATACATCTGCTGATCGTGGGCCCGACCGGCCGCCTGTGGCATCTGCATCCGATCCGGATCGGGCCCGGACGGTTTCAGGTTCATCTGGCCGCGCCCGAGGCCGGTAGGTATGCGCTGTCCGCGGAGTTGGCGCGGCGCGGTGGTGGTGTGCAAATGGTACGCGCGCCAGGAGGTTTCACGGTCCCCGGTGCGGCGGCAGCGGAATCCTCCAGCACCACGGTGCATCTCGGTGATGCGGACAAGACCGCGTCGACTGTCATCGACGGTAACCCGGTCACCCTCAGAACGACTACTCCGGTAGCGGGGGCGCCGACCACCATTACCGCCGAATTCGGCGATGCTGCCGATCTGCAACCGTGGCTCGGCATGGTCGGCCACCTGATCATGGCGGGTCCACTACCCGGCGACCCGGATATCGCCGCGGCCGTACAGAACTCACCCGTCTGGGGTCACGGCCATTCGATGGGCGTGACATCCATGCAGGGCATGTCCGATATGCCGGGGATGGATATGCCCGGCATGGATATGACCGAGCCCGCCGCGAGCCGCGGCACCATGCTCATGCCACCCGCCAACGGTGAAAGCACGCCCGACGAGACGGTCGCCGCATACGGCCCCGACGTGCCGTTCACCTACACCTTCCCGCTCGCGGGCCGATATCGCCTCTGGATACAGGTCGAACGGCGCTACACCGTGCTGACGGTCCCGGTCGTTCTCGATGTCGCGGTGGGAGCGCGGCCATGAGCGCTACCCGTAAAAGCGTTCTCCTTACCGGAGGAGCGCTGATCGTCGTTGCCGCCCTCGCCTGGTTCGTCTGGCCGCGCCCATCCGGTCCACTCGTACTGGAAACCGGTACCCCGCAGCACCTCGTCACGGTCTCCATCGACAGCCTCCGAATCGGCAGTACCGCTATCGACATCACCGTGACCGATCGTGCGGGTGCGACGAAAGACCATGCCACAGTGCGTATTCAGGCCAACCAGCCGCTCATGGGCCACGCGGAACCGCCCATCACGGCGACGGCCACCGGGCCGGGCCACTTCCATGCCGCATCGGTACCACTCATGATGACCGGACAGTGGGAGCTTCGACTATCTATCGACGAACACGACGGCCTCGACGAACTCGCGGTGCCGATCTGGGTCGGCGGCTGAAAACATGCACAGATCAGGAGGAATGATCACCATGACCACGGCAGCGCCGGTCGAAGCCGACACTGGACCCGAGATCTCCGATGACAGCATCGCGGCCCGCGTCGGCGCCTGGGGTGTATTGCTCGGCACCGCAGTGACATTGGTCGGCCTCAGCTGGGATATCCAGTGGCACAACGAGGTCGGTCCGGACACCTTCTTCACCCTGCCGCACCTGTTCCTGTACTCCGGCAGCGCGATATCCGGATTCGCCAGCCTGGCCATGGTTCTCATCGCGACCTCCGCCCAACGGGCTGGTAGGCCCGTGCCCCGCCTCGGCGGCACCCCCATTCGAGTCTTCGGCAGCAACTTGACCGCACCGCTCGGCTTTATGGTCGCCGGAGCCGGTGCGGCGCTCTTCCTGCTCTACGGCCTGCTCGATCTGGAGTGGCATTCGATCTACGGCTTCGACGCGGTGCTCAATACCCCGTCGCATGTGGCGCTGTTCCTGTCCAACGCGCTCACCATGATCGGCAGCATCATCGTTTTCGCCGCCCACCGCGATCACCGCTGGGGCCGGGTCGGCATTGCCGTCGCGATTCCGATCCTGATCACCTTCGCCCCGATTCCCACCAATGCGTTGAACAACCTGCATCTGGCTGTCGACCCGACCATCCTGGGTATCGTCGTGTTCGGGCCGATGCTGCTCATCCTCGGCGCCGCACTGTTGGCTCGTGCGGGCGCGGCCATTGCCATCGCGGTTTCGCTCGGTGCGATGCAGGCGTTCCTCTGGTGGTTCTCGCCGTGGGCCGCGGAAATCTATGCGTCGGCGATCGGGCTGCCGCTGCGTGACGGTCTCACCGGACGGCCGCCGGATCTGCCCGTCATGATGCCGATGTTCCTGATTGTCGCGGCGATCGCGGTGGACGGGTTGTTCTGGCTGTCCCGTACCCGTGGTTTCGATGCGCGCAAGATCGTGTTGGTGGCCGGTGCCGTAACCGGTGTCATCATCGGCGTGACGTTCCCGCTGCAATTGAACCTCGTCCGCGCCACCTCGCATATCGCGGTCGGCGACATCGTGACGATCACGCTGCTCGGCATTCCGCTCGGCCTGCTCGCCGGATTCCTCGGCGGCCGGTTCACCACCATGCTGCCCGCAACGAAGGATGTGTGATGTCCGTACTCCGCAGGCTCGCTGTGACCGTGCTGGCCGTGATCACCCTGTCGCTCATCGCCGTCGCCCCCGCCTCAGCCTATGCGCCGGTCGAAATCGTGCACACCGAGCGCGTTCAGGTGGGGCCGTACGGCGTGACCGTCGGCTTCTCCACCTGGCCCATCCGCGCGATGAAATCGCTGGACTTCACCTTCATGCCCGACGGCGGCATCGCCGACAAATCCGGGACGCTGCACCTGACCGGACCGGCCATCAGGCCCGGTCGCCGTGCCACGCCGCTGGTCCGCCATCCCCGCAAGCGCGACTCCTGGGGCTTGGACGTCAGGGCCTTCGACGCACCCGGCACCTACACCTTCACCTTCGCGATCGACGGCCCGCTCGGACACGGCGAAGGGACCCTCGGCAATGTCACCGTGCTCGACCAGCCAGGACCACCCCTGCCGCTGAGCTGGACGATTGGCACCCTGCCGCTGGTCGGCCTGCTGGCCTTCCTCGTGGTGGCCTGGCGCCGCACCCGCCCGGGGCGGCAACCACTGGTCGTCTGACGGGTCAGAACCAGGCGTCGCGCATCTCCAGCGTGGTGCGGTCCATCAGCTCCAGCAGATCCAATTGCGGTGTGGTCTTGGGCAATTCGTAGCGGAAGAAGTAGCGGGCCGCCGCGCGTTTGCCGTCGTAGAAGTCGCCGTCCTTGCCGTGCGCGGCCAGCGCCTGCTCCAGCCAGATCCAGGCGACCACGACGTGCCCGAAGGCCTCGAGGTAGATGCTGGAATTGGCCATGGCGGCGGCGATATCGCCGGAGCCGAACATCCAGCCGGTGACGGTGAGCAGGCGCTGCCAGACCGCGTCGAGCTGGCCACCGAACTCGGTCCACTCGCCGCCCGCCTCGGTGGCCGCGAGTACGGTCCGCTCGATCTGTGCGGCGAGTAGCCGCAGGCTCGCGCCGTCGTGCTGGATCACCTTGCGGCCCAACAGATCCAGACCCTGGATGCCGTGCGTGCCTTCGTGGATGGGGTTGAGGCGGTTGTCGCGGTAGTGCTGTTCGACGTCGTATTCGCGGGTGTAGCCGTAGCCGCCGTGTACCTGGATGGCGAGGCTGTTGGCCTCCAGACACCATTGCGAGGGCCAGCTCTTCGCCACGCCGGTGAGAATTTCCAGCAGCAGGGTGTACTCGCGTTTGGCCGCCGGGTCCGTGGTGGTGCGTTCCAGATCGACCAGGCGGTTGCAATAGAGCAGCAGCGCGAGCGCGCCCTCGACATAAGCCTTCTGCGCCAACAGCATTCGCCGCACATCGGTATGCTCGATGATCGGCGTCTGCGGTGCGGACGGATCCTTGGCGGTGACCGCGCGGCCCTGTCGGCGTTCCCGGGCGTAGTCGACCGACTTCAGATATCCGGTGTAGCCCAACGCCGTCGCACCCAGACCGACGCCGAGGCGCGCCTCGTTCATCATGTGGAACATGTAGGACAGGCCGCGATGCGGTTCGCCGACGAGGTAACCCACCGCGCCGGGCGCGCCGTCCGGATTGTGCTTGCCCTCGCCGAAATTCAGCACGGTATTGGTGGTGCCCCGATATCCCATCTTGTGGTTCAACCCGGCCAGCACCACATCGTTGCGCGCGCCGAGCGAACCGTCCTCGGCCACCAGGAATTTCGGCACGACGAACAGCGAGATGCCCTTGGTTCCGGCCGGTCCGCCCGGAATCTTGGCCAGCACGAGGTGCACGATATTGTCGGTCAGCTCGTGATCACCGCCGGAGATCCACATTTTCGAGCCGAACAGCCGGTAGGTGCCATCGGCCTGCGGTTCGGCGCGGGTGACGATATCGGCCAGCGACGAGCCCGCCTGCGGTTCGGACAGACACATCGTTCCGGTGAACCGGCCCTCGACCATGGGCTTGACGAAGCGGTCGATCTGCTCCGGGGTACCGTGCGCGGCGAGGAGATTGGCATTGCCGACGGTCAGGAACAGATAGCCGGTGGTGCCGACATTGGCGGCCTGGAACCAGCAGAATCCGGCGGCCTCCACGGTGGCGGGCAACTGCAGCCCGCCTATCTCCTCGTCCATCGCGGCGCCGATGAGATTGGCCTTGGTGAAGGCCTCGATCGCGGCCTTCACCTCCGGGATGATGGTGACCGTTTCACCGTCGAAGGTCGGCTCATTGCTGTCGTTGCGCTTGTTGTGCGTGGCGAAGTGCCGGGTGGCCAGATCCTCGCAGAGGTCGAGAAAGCCGTCGAAGGTATCCCTGGAGTGTTCGGTGAACCGGGGCAGCGCCGTGAGCTCCTCGACCCGCAGCCATTCGTAGAGCAGGAAGTCCAGGTCCCTACGGGAGATCAGGGTCGAGCGCACGGGCACATCCTCTCGGGGTGGTGGAGCACTGGCCCAGACGGGCGCGATACTCGCTCGGGTCGATTTGGTACGTTACTACGCATGTGTCGCGAATCGATCCCAGGGCTGGGATGACCACAACCTCCGGTGCCGCCCGTCCCGTCGGCCGTCCCGCCGCCGCCTCCCAGGACCAGGTGCTCGCCGCGGCCAGCGCCCAGTTCCTGGCCTGCGAGCGAGTCGATGTGCAGGCGATCGCGGCGGAACTCGGATTGTCGCGCGCGACGATCTACCGCTGGTTCGGTTCGCGCGACGGTCTGCTCGGCGCGGTCATGGTGTCGGAATTCGAGCGGATGGTCGTCGCTGCGCAGACGCGCGACGACGGCATCGGCGCGCCGCGGGTACTCGCCCTGCTGGACCGGGTGGCGCAGTGGATGACGCGCAGCGAGGCCTACCGCTATTTCATCGCGACCGAACAGGCCACCGCGGGCCGCATCATCACCACCAGCGATGGGCCGGTCCAGCCGAAGGTGGTCGGGGTGGTCGCCGAAATTCTGGATACCGCGATGGTGCAGGGTTACCAGAACCGGGTCGATACCCAGACCTTCGCCTATGCGCTGGTCCGGCTCATCGAGGCCTTCCTCTATCAGGATGCGGTGACCGGCCTGCGCGGCGATGTGGAGCGGTTGCGCGCGGTGCTGGCGGTCATTCTGGGGCTGGATCCGGATCAGCGCGGCCCGTAGGTATCGAGGAACAGAACGGGTCCGTTGCCGAAGTCGCCGCGGGCATCCATCTCCAGGAGTCCGGCCAAAGCCTTTGCGGTGTAGACGGTTTCCAATTCCAGCCCGTTAGTCGCGGAGAGCTGCTTCGCGGCAATGGCGGCCGGGGTTTCATGGCCGTAGCCGGGGCCGAGCCAGTCGCGCACCATCGTCACGTCGTCCGGGCGCAACTCGGGAGCGGTGAATTCCGCGCCGCGTGCGCGCAGCACCATCGCGGCGCGCCTCGCCAGCTCGACAATGTGTCGCGCGTCGAGGGGGAGCGAGTCGTTGACGACGACACCGACGACACGGGTGCGTAGTCCGGCAAGCCGTAGGCCGAGGGCCAAACCCGCTGCCGTGCCACCGGATCCGACGGCGGTCACCAGATGTGTCGGTTGCGGTAGTTCGCCCGCCGCGATCTGCGCCGCCAGTTCCAATGCGACCTCGACATAGCCGAGCGCGCCGATCGGCGACGATCCGCCGACGGGCAGCAGATACGGTGGGGTGCGTCCGTGCGTATGCCGCAGCACAAGCCACGGCGCGGCCAGGACGGTGCGCAACTTGCTGTGCGTGAAATGTAGGGTGGCGCCGGAATTTTCCAATCGTCGCAGCTGCGCGCGGACGTGGTCGTCCACCGGTTGGTCGACCAGCGCCAGCGCGGTGTCGATGCCGAATTCCCGGGCGTAGAGCGCCGTGGCCAGACCCCAGTTGGTTCCGGTGCCGCCGAAGGTGAGAATGGTGCGGGCACCGCGCCGTCGGGCCTCGGGCAATAGCCACTCCAGCTTGCGGATCTTATTGCCACCCCAGCCACCGGAGCCGTACCCGCTTTCGTCCTTGCACCACACAATGCTGTTGGTGCCGAGGTCCAGCGGGCGGACCGGCGTCGGCGCGATACCCAGCCGGGCGAACGGCAGTGTGCTGGCCAGTTCGGGGAAGCGCTGGTGGAGTAGGGATTCGGTCATAGTCCGACCATTATCGGGGTTCAGCTCCCTTTGGTGAGCAGTTGGTCGAGGCGGGCCGCGCAGACCTGGGACAGATCACCCATGCCGAGGTGGCTGGACATGCGCAGCAGCGGGACGGAAAGCAGGAGCGCGCACAGGATTTCGTTGAAGCGCAGGTTGCGGACCGGCCAGCCGGTGCGGGCTTCGTATCCGGCGATCGTTTCCTCGCGTGTCGGTGTACCGGGCAGCCGCGCTCGGCTCTGGAAGTCGCTGCACAACCAGTCGGTCAGCAGGAGCCAGGCCAGGTCCGCCTCGTGATCGCCGAGATGGGCGATCTCCCAATCGAGGACGCCCAGTACGGAGAGGTCATCGGCGTAGAGGACATTCGACAGGCGGCTGTCGCCCCAGCACAGCGTGATGTGCTCGGGTTGGTAACGATGCCCTCGCAGCCAGTCGAGTGACCGCTCGAAGACGGATGCGGGGGTGGGATTCGCCCAGTGCACGGCCCAGTCCAGATAGTTCACCGCCTGTTCGAGCGGTTCGGTGCCGAGACGAGGAATGCGCAGGAAGTCCATCCGCAGCGCGGTCGGATCCAGCCGGTGGACCTGAACCATGGTGTCCACACAGGACCACCAGATCCGCGCCCGCTCGTCGGGTGTCGCCTCGAAATACATCCCGGCCTCGTGATAGGTCGGGACATCGCTGGGTGTGCGGCCGCCGTCGATGCGGTCCATGACGAAGTACGGGGTGCCCAGCGGATTCGGCCCGGTATCGATCCAGCGCACCGTCGGCGCCGGAATATCGGTTCCGGCAAGGCGTTTCATGACCAGGAACTGCCTGCGCAGGTCGTAGTCGGGGAACAGGGCGATCTCGGGCGGTCGCCGGAATACGAAACCGGCATGTCCGGGTGCCGCATTCAGCCCTTCGACATCGAAAAGGTATGTGTCGGAGGCGAATCCCTGGTCAGCACGCTTCCAGTTCGCGATAGTGGCCCGCTCGGCATCCGGAAGATGCCGGCGAACAAGGGGTTCCACGTGCGCGGGTAGATCGTCCGGGGCGAGTCGGGTAGCGCTCATATTCTCACCAGCCGGTGTAGCCGTAGCGCGGGTAGCTGCCCATACACACCATCTCCAGCAGGCCGTGCCCGATCTTGTCGCCCATTCGCACTTCGCACAGCGTCTCGCTGAGCAGGCTGATCGGCCGGACCTGATCGAGATCGGTGATATCGACGGTGAAGCCATCGCTGAACGCCGTCCCGCGCCACATGCCCGACGCATAGCCGCGGTATTCGTTGTATCCGGCGAATCCGGGCCAGAAGCGGCAGTTCGGGCGCACCTCGAGCACCGATGCGGTGTGGTCGCCGCGGTGCACGGTGAAGGTGCCGCCGGTGGCGACGCGCAGGTCCGGTTCGAAGGTCAGCTCGTGTTCGACATCGATGATCGGCGTCGAATCCCGGCCGGTGGCGATCGGGTACAGCACCTCGCCCTCGAATTGCCAGCGCGCGCCGGTGCTGGTCTCACGCTGCGCGAAATGCACCAGCTCGTCATCGAATTGGAAGATGCCCATGTAGTAGAGGACACCGTCGGGCACCTCGGTGGGCTGCAGGCCCGCACCCTCGTCGAGGCTGCCACCGCCGGGACCGTGCCGCACGCCCCACGAGTGGTCGCGACCGAACCACCACTGGTCGGGGTCGATATCGATGCGCCTGCCGTCGATTTCGATCCAGCCGGTGACCGTGCCGTTCTGGTAGTAGCGGCGCGCGTCCTCGCGGATCCGTCCGCGGGAACGGTGGAAGGCCGGTGTCTGTTCGTAGGCGGGGAAGGTGCCGTGGAAGTCGAGTTGCAGGCGCAGGCCGTGTTCGTTGTCCGCCAGTGCGGCCCGGGTGCCGAGCAGCGGCTCGGTCACCTCGTAGGTGTACGGGCCGACATCCCATGCGCCGAGCGTTGTCGCGCGATGGTTGTATTCGGTCGACAGCCGCACCACCTTCGCGTGTTTGCCGCCGACGGTCACCATGGCGTACGCGTCCATGACATTGCGGTTGGGGTAGCGGGCGAGACCGGTCATCACGCTGATCTCGCCGGATTTGTCGAAGCCGTACATCACCACGCGTTCGGTCCAGCGCAGATCACTCTGGCCGACGTGATCGAACGTCGTCGCGAGTTGGTGGGACAGCATTTCGTCTTCGGGTACAAGCATCCGAACTCCTTCGTAGGTGCACCGCGAATATATTACGTTGCACAGCGCAACGTAATTGTTCGGCGAAATCGCCCGGGTACGCTCCGCGATATGACGTCGACCGATTCCGCGAACCCGAGGTCGGCCGGTCGGCCGCGTGACGCGCAGATCGATCGGGCCGTACTCGATGCGACCCGTGCATTGCTCGCCGAGGTCGGGTACCAGGAAACCTCGATCGCCGCGGTGGCCCGCCGCGCCAATGTCGGGACCGCGCCCATCTACCGGCGCTGGCCGGGTAAAGAGGCGCTGATCGAGGACGCGGTCTTCGGTTCGGAAAATCTCTGGCTGCCCGCCGAAACCGAGGATCTACACACCGACCTGATCGAGTGGGTGCGCGTCTTCCTGGCCCGCATCGCGGAACCGTCCGCACGCGCGGCGATTCCGGGCCTCATCTCGGCCTACCATCGCGAACCCGACCGCTACCGTGCCCTGCACGAGCGCGCCGACCTCCCCGCGCGTCAGGCGTTCACGGCTCGAATCCATTCGGCCATACCCGTCGACGCCGACGGGACCGCCACGGCCGACCTGGTTTTCGAAATCTTGGTCGCAAGAACGCTGGTGCGCGGACTCACCTACGGGATGGACGATGCCGAAACCTTCTGCGCTCGAACGGCAGACGCTCTGCTGAGCCTGATCCGCACGGCCACCTGAAGGCGCTTCAGATGAGGCTGTGTTCGCGGGCGACGGCGGCGGCTTCGGTCCGCGTCGCGGCACCGAGTTTGGTGAGGATGCGCGATACGTGCACGCCCGCGGTATTGCCGCTGATGAACAGCTCGGCCGCGATCGCGCGATTGCTCAAACCCTGTGCGACCAGACGCAATACGTCGATCTCGCGTGGCGTCAGTCCGAAGGTGCGCGGCGGTTCGTTCGCCGGTTCCGGCCGAGTCACCTGGAGTGCGACCCTGGCACGCTCGGCCACCTGCTCGGCCGCATCGGCCAATGGTGTCGCACCCAATTCCGCGGCGAGTTCGGCGGCTTCCCGCAGGGGTTCTCGGGCGGCGGCGCGATTGCCGACCGTCAGTTCGGCTTCGGCGGCGCTGAGCAGGCTGCGCGCCAGGTCGTAGCGTTGATCGATGGCGCGCCACGCGGATACCGCCTTGTGCCAGGCGGCCGGATCGCTGTCCCTGGTGGCGGTGAAGACGGCGCGGTAGGCCGTGTCGACCGCGGTGGTCACCGGCAATCGGTCGGCGGTGGAGGCGAGATCCGTAGTCCGGGCGGCGGTCGCGAGCAATGGCCACACCTCATGGTGGTGGGTGATGAGGTCATCGGCCGCGAGCGTCTCGGCGACGAGCTCGCGCGCACGTCGGGACTGTCCGTCCGCGATCGCGATATCGGTTCGCACCGTACGCAATTGGAGCTGGTACTGGCGCGCCCACGGTCCGTCGCTCAAGAGTTCCGCGGCGGCGTCGGCACTGCTGGTTGCTGCGGCCGAAGAGCCCTGTGCCAGCACGATTCTCGCGTGGCAGAGCAGCAGTGCGGCCTTGCTCAGCGGCGGCAGTTGCTCGGTGAGCGATTCGTCGATGAGACCGAGCGCCTCCGGCCAGCGTCCGAGCGCGGCCAATGCCTGGGCCCATTTCACCAACAGGATGGGCCCGGCATCGGCGAAACGGAAGGTTTCGTGGGCGGCCCGCAATCCCTGTTGGATCGCCTCGATGGCCGCCTGGTATTCGCCCGCCGCGACCAGCGCCGCCGACTCCCACAGCACCACGGTCAACAATGTCTGCGGATTGTTTGCCGCGGCATGCGCCTGCTCGAAATACGCGACGGCGGAACCATTTCCGGCGACGGCCGCCAGACCTTGATAGGCATAGCCGCGCGCGGCGAGCGCTGGTGTGCCGGTCTGCTCGGCGACCTCCACCGCGGCACGGGCATCGCGCGCGGCCCCGTCGGCGTCACCGTTGAAGACGCGAGATGCGGCCAGTGCGGCGAGCACCTCGCCACGCAGCACGCTCGGCGGCTGTGCGGGCAATAACTCCAGGGCGCGGGTGAGATCATCGACGGATCCGCTGCTGCTCTGGTTCTCCAGACCTGCCCGGTAGTAGTACAGGCGTGCGGCCCGCTCCGGTGCGGCCACCGCATCCAGCAGTTCCAGCGCCTCCTCGGCCGCCGTGACACCGCGCTCGACGATGCCGCCGTGAAAGCATGCCTCGACAATGCGTTCCAGCACGGTGAGCCGATCGGCCCCGATCAGCGTCGTCGCGTCGGGCACTCGATCCCACAGCTCCAGCACGCGATCGAGCTGCCGCACGCGTTCGCCCTGTGCCCCTTCGGATTCCGTGGCGGCACCCCAGCACGCGACGAGAGCGTGTGGCAGATCGCCTGCGGCATACGCGTGGTAGGCCAGCTCGCCCATCCGCCGGTCACCGGCATGCAGTGGGTCTTCGGCAACTAGCACCTGAGAAAGCCTGGTGTGCAAGCGCTTTCGCTCGATCGGCAGCATATCGTCATAGACGGCATCGCGAATCAGGCTGTGCCGGAACTCGTAGCCGGTGTCGGTGGCGAGCAGTAACCGCTGGTCGGTCAGCTGACGCAGTGCCAGGCGCAGCGCGTCATCGGGCAGGTCCGTCGCGGATTCCAGTAACCCGGCACGCACCGGCGAACCGGCGGTGGCTGCGAGTCGCAGCAGCGCCCTGGCATCCTCGGGCAGTCCGGCCTGATAGCCCAGTAGCAGGTCGGACAGGTCCGCGGGTACGCGGTCGGGATCCTCCTGCAGCGCTCGCCCCAGCTCCTCGACGAAAAGTGGAATCCCCTTGCTGCGCTGGAAGACTCGGGTGGCCAACCCGGGCTCGGGTTCGCGATTGAGCAGCGCGGCGAGTTGACGCCCGACCTCGTGTTTGGTCAGCGGCTCTGGATTCAGCACGCGCACACCGGGATCGCGTCGCAGCCCGGTGACGAGTCGACGCAGTGGTTCCGAATCGGTGGGCCGGTAGGTGCCGATCAGCAGCAGATCGCGCTGGGTGAGATTCGCGATGAGGAAAGCCAGCAGTTCGCGGCTCGAATCATCGGCCCAGTGCAGGTCCTCGAGGACGAGCACCAGCGGATGCGAGATCGCTGATTGCTCGAATACCGTGAGGATCTCGCCGAACAACCGGATCCGATCCGATTCGGGCTCGGCCGCACCGGTCCGCATTGCCAGCTCGGGCAGCCAGCGTGAGAGCGCGGGGCGCGTGCCCGGAAGTAGTGCGGTCAGCTCGTCGACGCCGATCCGCCGCACCAGAGCGCGCACGATCGTGACGAACGGTGCGAACGGCACCCCGCTCGCGCCGAACTCCGGACACCGCCCGGTCAGTACCAGCACATCCGAGCCGAGCCGCGAGGTGAATTCGGCGACCAGCCGCGACTTGCCGAGACCGGGCTCACCGGCGATCAGCACGGTATGCACCGACTCGTCCTGGTACGCACGCTGGAGCGCGGAGACCTCTGCTGCTCGCCCGACGAAGGCACCGCGGTCGGGAACGCTCAACACCACGCGATCATGCCTGGACGATGGGCCCGGTGCCAACGTAAAGAGCCGGGACCTTCGAAAATAACGAATTCTCGTGATTCGTCGGCACCCCTGTTACCAGCAGAGTCGATCGCATGACGAACAACGACATCCGCCCCTTCCGCATCGAGATCCCCCAGGCCGATATCGACGATCTGCGCGAGCGGCTGGCCCGCACCCGCTGGATCGACGACCTGCCCGGCACCGGCTGGGAGCGTGGCGTGCCCAGCGCCTACCTGCGCGAGCTCGCCGGTTACTGGGCCGAGAAGTTCGACTGGCGCGCGGTCGAGGCGGAGCTCAACGAATACCCGCAGTTCAGCACCACTATCGACGGACAGGATGTGCACTTCCTGCACGTGCGGTCCGCCGAAGCCGATGCCACGCCGCTGCTGTTGCTGCACGGCTGGCCCAGCTCGGTGGTCGACTTCCTGGATCTGATCGGCCCGCTGACCGATCCGAAGGCGCACGGTCACGCCGACGTGCCCGCCTTCCACCTGGTCATTCCGTCGCTGCCGGGCCACGGCTTCTCCGGTCCGATCACCGAGGCGGGCCGGCACGACGGCCGGGTCGCGGCGGTGCTGGCGGAGCTGATGGCTCGCCTCGGCTACGACCGGTACGGGGTGCACGGCGGCGACCACGGGGCGTTTCTGGCCCAGCGGCTGGCCCGGCTCGATGGCGCGCATGTGCTCGGCGTGCACGTCAATGCGCTGGTCACCTTCCCGACCGGCGATCCGGCCGATATGGCCGCGCTCACCGAGGCCGAGCAGCAGCGGCTGGCACGCATGCAGAACTTCCAGAAGGACGGCTCGGCCTATATGAACCTCAACGGCTCGCGCCCGAACACCATCGCGCAGTTGCTGGCCGATTCCCCGGCAGGTCAGCTCGGCTGGATCGTGGAGAAGTACAAGGAGTGGATCGACCAGTCGCACGATCTGCCGGAACAGGGCATCGACCGGGATCGCATGCTGGCGAATGTGAGCATCTATTGGTTCACCGACACCGCCCGCAGCGTGGCCAACTTCTACTACGAGCGGTTCCACGATGCCGCGATGTTCGCGCCCGCGCCGAAGGGCACCGTGCCCACCGGTGTCGCGGTCTTCAAGGACGGTGACTACGCGATCCGCCGCTTCGCGGAGAAGGCGCACAGCATCACGCACTGGTCGGAGTTCTACTCCGGTGGTCACTTCCCTGCGCTCGAGGTTCCCGACCTGCTCATCGGCGATATCCGCGAGTTCTTCCGCACGATCGGCTGAGCTCGCCCGGACCCGTAGCAACGCGCTGCGTCTCCACTCCCGCAAAGCGATCGAGAAGTCGCTTCGACCACGAGCCGCCCTCGAGCGCCACACCATCGCACACCTTGGTGCCTGCCAGTTCATCGCGAAAGCCCAAACGCCGTGCATCGGTGCGTTGTTGATCACTGCCGAGCCGACAGCCGGATCGGTGGATCTACTGCGGCTTGGTCACCTTCCACAGCCGGACCGTCTTGTCGTCGCTGCCGGTGGCGAGCAGGGTGCCGTCGGGGCTGAACGCCACAGAATTCACCGGGTCGGTGTGGCCGGTGAGGGGCTGCCCGACCGGTTGGTGCGTGCGGGTATCCCACATCCGCACCGCGCCGTCCCCACCCCCGGTGGCCAGCAGAATGCCGTCGGGACTGAACGCCACCGCAACCACGGCGCCGGCGTGGCCGGTGAGGGGCTGTCCGACCGGTTGATGGGTGCGGGTATCCCATATGCGCGCCGTGGCGTCCTTGCTGCCGGTGGCGAGCAGGGTGCCGTCGGGGCTGAGCGCCACTGACAACACCGGGCCGGTGTGGCCGGTGAGGGGTTGCTCGAGGGGTTGATGGGTGTGGGTATCCCATATGCGCGCCGTGGCGTCGTAGCTGCCGGTGGCGAGCAGGGTGCCGTCGGGGCTGAACGCCACCGATTGCACCCAGCCGGTGTGACCGGTGAGAACGGTGGGTGACTGGTCGGTCGAGGGGCGACGGGCGGTGATGATGATCCCCGCCGCGGCGGCGGTGACCGGAACGGTGATCGCTGCGCCGATCAACAGTTGGCGCCGACCGATCCGGCGGTCAGGCGAGGCTGTCGGCGGCGGTGTCGGAGCTTCGATCACGGTCTCGGCGAACCGGCGATCGACGGGGGAGGCAGCGGATTGCGGTGGTTCGGGTGGCGGCGTGGAAGGCGGTGTCTCTTGGGTGGTTTGGGCCGCGGTCGCGGTGAGGGCGTGTCGGGTGGCTTGGGCCAGGGCGGTGCAGGTGCGGTAGCGTTCCTCGGGTTTCTTGGCCAGGGCGGACGCGATCACGGTTCGAGTTCTGCGGGTAGCGCGGGTCGTATCCGGCTCGGTGCTGGTGGTGGTTCGCTGAGGTGGGCGCCGACGACGGCGGCCTGGTCGGCGCGGGGAAACGGCGGCTGGCCGGTGAGCAGGTGATAGAGGGTGCAGCCGAGGGAGTAGATGTCGGCGCGGTGGTCGGCGCCGGTGCGGGTGAATCGTTCGGGGGCGGCGTAGGCGAAGCTGGCCGAGATCGACGAGAGGGTGACGGTGCTGTCGAGGGTTCGCGCGATCCCGAAATCGGTGAGCAGGGCACGCTGCCCGTGCCGGAAATCGGCCTCGGTCAACAGGTTCGCTGGTTTCACATCCCGGTGCAGCACACCCTGGGTGTGCGCGTAATCGAGGGCGGCCGCGGCATCGGCGATCAACTCCACCACCAATTCCGGTGCCAAGCCACCGGGGGTCTCGGTGAGTAGCGCGGCGGCGTCTCCGCCTCGGATGTGGCGCATGGCTAGCCACAGCACCGGATCACCTGGGGCGCTGCGGTCGTGAACGGTGACGATGTTCGGATGATCAAGGCGTGCGGCCAGGGCGGCTTCGCGGTCGAACGCCGCCCGGGCGCGCGGGTCGGCGGCGAGGGCGTCGTTGAGTACCTTCGCCGGAGGGCTGCTGGCTTTTGGTTATCACCGATTCGAGGTCTGGCGTGACCCACGAGTGAGGCCAGACGTATTGCCGAAACCGTGACCGTTGCGGGGTTTGTTCCCACGGCGGTTGTCGATATATCCGACGGCGACAATTCTCCCGTAGCCGAGGCCTACTTTATCGGTCCTTTGAATCCGAGGTTGGAGGTGCGGCGGTAGCAACTGGCCGTGCGGTCCGGCCTCCCTCGCGCTTTTCCCGGCAATGAGCCGACATGTGCATTCATGCAGTGGGCCACCATATCTCTTTGTGCCAGAGCATGATTCGCCGTTCCCGGCAGCTGCTCGGGCTAGCGTTTCGCGGCGAGCGCCCGTGCTACATTCGCGCAATGACATGGCAACTCGGCCGCCTCGGCAAGGTCGGCTCGTTGGGCATTTTCGTCGCAGCGCTCGCGGCGTGTGGCAATTCGCATCAAGCCCCATCTGTCACTGCGACTGCGATCGTTCCTGCCGCAACCGCATCTCCGGCGGGTGCGAGTGTCGCTACAACATCCGGGCCTGCGCCTCGCTTGATGTTCCCCAATACCACCTTTTTCGCGGCTCCGGACAGCTTCGATGCATCGACGCAGATGCTGATGTTCCATGTCAGGAAGCACGTTGCGGGCGGCCCGAACAATGGGCATTTCGAGGCGGACCCGGACCGGCCGCAACAATACCGGCTGCTGTTGGCTGCAGGCGTGAGGATCGCCAGCGTATTCAGTCTGTGTTCACCGAACGATCCGGTTTTGACGCCGGAAAAATCTTGCTCGAAAGCCGAATTCACCGCAGACTTACCCAAATACCATGGCGTGCTGCAACTTCACGTTGATGCAGCCGATCACATCGACGCGATCGAGGAGCAGTACCAGCCGTAGTGTTAGTGCCGCGTGATCGAGCCTTGGGGCCGGAGCTCCGTTGAACGCAGTCAAATGGTGGTCGCCCACGCCGCATTCGACCGCCATATCGCTACGCTCGGCGAGCAGCTGGAGTGGGTAGTGCTGCAATCTATCTGGACGGGGCATTAGCCGCGCCGTACTGACCGGGGCTGGATAGTCGCCGGTGCGCCGAGTCGTGGATGTATTGGATTGGTCCCGTCTGCGGACCGTCTGTTATTGGTGCCACCGGTGACGCTCGACATGATGAACAAGAGAGTGTTCGATCAGGGTTCCAGATATAGCCGTTCATTGGGGAGACGTGGGTACCCGCTGGCGTCGCCCAGGTCCATGGTCACCGCATCGGCGTAGTGCCGCGCCTGGTGCTCCTGCATAAAAGTCAGTGCCGCGGTGAGACAGGCGACGAAGTCGAACCGTGCTCCGTGCAGGAACACGCTGAGATGCACATCCGGCTCTCCTGGGCTCGGAGATGCGTTCGCGCTCATGGGTTCTCGCGATCTGTGAGGCTGACCGGCAGGACATCTATCACATCGTCGTTGCTTCCGTCGTCCTCGTAGTCAACGCACCAACCGTCCTCGTCCACCTCGGTAATCCCGTCGGCGGTGTGGCGCAGCGTGACGCTATCGACGGGCGCGAGTTTGAGCTTCTCCGGCGTGTGTTCATGAAAAACCTTCAGCAACGCCGCCACCGACGGCGCGATCTCGGTCCTACGTTGCCGTTCAAGCTCATTCATGGCACACAACTCCGAAACCGCTGGGCGCGAAGTAGGCACGGTCGTCGAGGGCCCACGCACCGATCCACGGACACTCAAGCATGAGCGGCCCTCCGGCGAACGGGCCGATACTGCCCTGAGCAGGCGCGGATCGCGTCGACCACCACAAGCCCGGACGGCCGGAAGGTGCATCGGGGTGGTTCGATCCAGCGCCGGAACTGTTCACCTTGGTCGGCGGGCGACGGTAGCGCGACAGTCCCACCGGTTCGCACCACCGAGACATTCAGGCGGAACATTTCGGCGAACAGGCGCACATCGTCGGGGATGTCCGGTCTGACCAAGTAGGTCCAGCGGTCCGAGCGTGGATGCGACAGGATCGGACCGATGTCCGAACCCTGTTGCTGCATATGTATTTTCACGGCGTGGCCGAGGTGACCGGGAAGCATCAGTGCCAAACGTGTTCCGCCTTCATGATGATGCGGCCCAGGTGCGGCGGATCGATGCTGGCGGGCAGATCGCACACTCGCCGATAGAAGTAGCAGCGCGACACGGGTGTATCGCCAAAAGCTATGTGGTCCATCGGTTTTAGACCTCTTCATCGGATTGTTCAGCGCGGGTTTGATCGGGTTGCCACTCGGACAGGGCGCTCAGGTACCGCTCGAGAACATCGGCGGGGACATCGACCGCGAGTGCGGCGGGTGGGCCGACGAGCGGCACGCGGTGCGGTAGTTCTGGTTTCAGCATCGTGACCCCCTCGGTACGACTGCGGATAAGGTGCGCTCTGTCCCTGAACCAAAATCCCCTGATGAAGGGGAAGGAGAGGTTTGTTTCTCCGAGCGCACATCCAGTAGACACCTAGACTCGCCAAACTGGAACTATCAACGCCTGAGTTCCATGGAATACACTGGAGTTCCAGTTTGAACCTCCACCTGTAGCGAGGCTAACGAGATGACGACTCTTCCCTATCGGGCCATGGGCCGACTGCTGCGCGAGTTGCGTGGCGAACACACCCAATTGGCGGCCAGTCGCGTACTGGAGATCTCCAAGCAGGGCGTCGGCAGGCTGGAGAAGGGGCAGCCGATCAAGATGACGACAGCGGACCTCAACAACCTGCTGGACTTCTACCAAGCCGCATCGGAACAACGTCAGACAGTGCTAGCGCTGTGGGCGGAAGTGCGGGAAACCAAGTCGCAGAACGGAAACCGGCGAGGCTGGTGGCGGGCGTACGCGGACACCTACGGTGCCCATTTCGATCATTACCTGTCACTCGAGGAGGCCGCCAACCGGCTCACGACCTTCCAACTCACGTTGCTTCCGGGGCTACTTCAGACTCCCGCGTACCGCAGGGCGGTCGTTGAAGCCGCGTATCCGGAGATCTCCCGAGTTGAACTCGAACGCCGCGTCGAGTTGATGATCAGGCGGCAGGCGCGACTCTCCATCGACGCCGATTTTGCGGTGGACGTGGTCTTGGCTGAGATGGCGTTGCGCCTGCCGGTTGGCGGGCCGGAAGTGATGGCCGAACAACTGGACTCGCTGATCAAGGTGTCTCGCTTGCCCAATGTGTCCATCCGAGTGGTTCCGAGCGGCGTCGTCGGCTACCCGGGCTTGGTGATGGGCAGCTTCACGTTGTGCGAGTTCCCAGCGATTACGCCCGGTCACGATGACTTGCTCGAACCTCCGGTCGTATACATCGAGAGCCATGAGGGGGCATTGTTCCTCGATGAGGACACCGCCGTCGCCAGGTATCGCAGTGCCATACTGGATATCCAGCGTGTAGCGTTGTCCTCACAGCAGACTAGGCGGCTGCTCTCGGAGATAGCGGAGAGTTTGAGGTGATCATGGACCTTTCGAATGCCCGGTGGTTCAAGTCCAGCCACAGTGGCAGCGAACATGCTTGTGTCGAGATCGCTCATCTTGACGAGGGCATGGTGGGTGTGCGCGATTCGAAGAACCCAACTGGTCCGGCGCTGGTCTTCACGTCTTCGGAGTGGAACGCGTTCACCGCTGGCGTACACGATGGCGAGTTCGACCGGCCATGACACGTCGCTAGCAGCAGCCTCCAGCCTCAAAGCTGGGGGCTGTCTTCGTGATACGCCCGGCATAGGTGATCGCTTAGGAGTGCGAGTCTCTGGAGGAAAACGTGGTGCCAACTCCGAACCGGAGGCACCGGGACTGAATGCAGGCGATATCCACGAGTTCTTCCGCGTCATCGGCTGAGCCCATCGGACCCGTAGCATCGCGGGGATTTGCGTCTCCACCAAGGGGAGGCGGGAGGCTGGGAGGTATGGACGGCGACACGCTTTATCCGATCGGCACGATGGCCGAACGGACCGGTCTCTCGGTCAAGACCATCCGGTTCTACGCCGATGCCGGTGTCGTGCCGCCGACCGCCCACAGCCCCGCCGGTTACCGGCTCTACGACGACGATGCGCTCGCCCGCCTGCAATTGGTGCGCACCCTGCGCGAACTCGGCATCGATCTGCCCGCCATCCGACAGGTGCTCGACCGCAAATTGACGGTGCCCGAGGTCGCGGTCGCACATGCCGACGCGCTGGAGTTCCAGATCAGCACTCTCCGGGTGCGGCGCACGGTGTTACGAGCGATAGCCGAGCGGGGCTCGACCCCTGAGGAGATGGAACTCATGCACAAGCTCGTCGAACTCTCCGACGCCGAAAAGCGCCGCCTCATTACCGAATTCGTCGAAGACGCCTTCGGTGGCACCGATGCGAATCCGGAATTCCTCGATCTCATCCGCTCGGCGATGCCGGAACTACCCGACGACCCGGAACCCGCCCAGGTGCAGGCCTGGGTGGAACTCGCCGAACTCACCCGAGATCCGGATTTCCGCGCATCGGTGCGCCGCATGGCCGAATACCAGGCCGCGCAGCGCGCCGACGGCGATACCACCGGCCTGCACCACGAGCTGACCGAACTCGTGCGCGAACGAGTCGGCCAGGCGCTCGCAGCCGGAACAGCGCCGTCGTCGGATGCGGCCCGACCGATTGTCGATGGGCTGACTGCCGCATACGCGACAACATTCAGCCGTCCCGATGACGCGGAGCTACGGAACTGGCTGCTGACCCGGCTCGACGTCGCGGGAGACCCACGCGCCGAACGCTATTGGCAACTCCTTTCGATCATCAACGGCTGGCCTGCCCCGCCGACCCTGGGACCGGTGTTCGACTGGTTGGGCGCCGCGTTGCGGGCCGATTCCTCCGCCTCGTATTGATCCCAGGCATCCGACACCGCGACGTCGAGTGCCTCGGCGGTCGCACTGCCGGACTGGCTCCCTGACCGATCTTCTCAGTCCAGATCCGCAAGCTTGGCGAGGATGGCCGCGGCCATGGCGGCCGGGTCGCCGTCCTCGGGCCGCAATACCAGTTCGGCTCGGGTGGGTGCCTCGTAGGGATCGTCGATGCCGGTGAAACCGCGGATCTCACCGGCGCGGGCCTTGGCGTACATGCCCTTGGGGTCGCGGGCTTCGCAGATCTCCAGTGGCGTATCCACGAAGATTTCGACGAAGGGGATGCCCGCGGCCTCGTGCACGGCGCGGACCTTGTTGCGGTCGGCCGCGTAGGGACTGATCAGGGAAACCACTGCGACCACACCGGCTTCGGCGAACAGGCGCGCCACTTCGCCGACGCGGCGGATATTTTCGACGCGGTCGGCGGCACCGAAGCCGAGGTCGGCATTGAGACCGTGGCGCAGGTTGTCACCGTCGAGCAGGAATGCCGGGCGGCCCGCCGCGACCAGGCGACGCTCCAGTTCCACTGCGACGGAGGACTTTCCGGAGCCGGACAGGCCGGTCAACCAGACCGTCAGCCCTGCTGTCGGGCGTTCGTCGCGACCAACAGCGGTGGCATGCCAGACGACACGAGAGGAGGGCAGGGTCGGTCCGGTGATCATGCCAGCGCCGACAGTGTTGTTGGTGGTGTCGTCGACGAGGATGAAGCTGCCAGTGATGCGGTTGCGGCGGTACGGATCGAACAGCAGCGGCTGGCGGGTGCGCAGCTGGATGCGTCCGATTTCGTTGAGCGACAACGAATTCGCGCTCTCATCGCGATGCAGGGTATTGACGTCGAGGCGGTAGTCCAGGCTGCGCACTTCGGCGGTCGCGGTGCGGGTGGTGTGCCGGATGGTGTAGGTGGCGCCGGGGGTGAGTTCGGAATCCTCGGCGAACCAGCACACCATCGCGTCCAGATCGCGTCCGACATGGGGCCGATTCGCGGGGCGGCAGATCAGATCGCCACGGGAGACATCGAGGTGGTCGGTGAGCTGGATGGTAACGGCCTGTGGCGGAAAGGCTTCCGCGATCGGTGTTCCACCCGGACCCCAGATCGCCTCGACCGTGGTGGTGAATCCCGAAGGCAGCACCGCGACTTCATCGCCCGGTTTGAAGACACCACCGGACACGGTACCGGCGTAACCACGGAAATCCTCTGCGTGCCTACGGGTCACATATTGCACCGGGAATCGCGCATCGATCAGATTGCGGTCGGAGGCGATATGCACCTCCTCGAGGTGGTGCAGCAGGGGCGAGCCCTCGTACCATGGCATGCTCGCGCCACGGTGCACGATATTGTCCCCGTGCAGCGCCGACATCGGGATGAAGCTCAGATCGACGACATCGAGTTTCGTTGCGAAACCGACGAATTCCTCGCGGATCTCCTCGAACCGGTCCTGCGACCAATCGGCCAGGTCCATCTTGTTCACACACAGCACCAAGTGCGGGATGCCGAGCAGGCTGGCCAGGAAGGCATGCCTCCGTGTCTGTTCCACGATGCCCTTGCGTGCGTCCACCAGGATCAGCGCGAGGTCGGCGGTGGAGGCGCCGGTCACCATATTGCGGGTGTACTGGATATGGCCCGGAGTGTCGGCGATGATGAATTTGCGCCGGGGCGTGGCGAAGTAACGGTGCGCCACATCGATGGTGATGCCCTGTTCGCGTTCGGCGCGCAGGCCATCGGTGAGCAGCGCCAGATCCGGATAATCGTCGCCGCGCGCCTTGCTGGTCCGCTCCACCGCGGCGAGCTGATCGGTGAAGATCGTCTTGGAGTCGAACAGCAGACGGCCGATCAGCGTCGACTTACCGTCGTCGACGCTGCCCGCGGTGGCCAGGCGCAACAGGGTGGTGGTCGTCATCAGAAGTAACCTTCCCGCTTGCGGTCTTCCATGCCTGCCTCGGAAATACGGTCGTCGGCGCGGGTGGCGCCGCGCTCGGTGATTCGGGTGGCGGCGACTTCGGCGACCACATCGGCTGGGGTCGCCGCGGTCGATTCGACACAGCCGGTGCAGGTCGCATCGCCGACCGTCCGGAATCGCACCGTACTGTCATAGGGCTGCTCGCCGTCGAGCAGGGTGAGAAATCGGGTGTGCGCCAACAACATTCCGTCCCGCTGCACCACCTTTCGGCGGTGCGCGTAGTACAGCGGCGGCAGCTCGATGTCCTCGGCGGCGATGTAATGCCAGATATCGAGCTCGGTCCAATTGGACAGCGGGAACACCCGGATGTGTTCGCCCTTGCTGTGCCGGCCGTTGTAGAGATTCCACAGCTCCGGTCGCTGATTGCGCGGATCCCACTGCCCGTATTCGTCACGGAAGCTGAACACGCGCTCTTTGGCGCGCGCCTTCTCCTCGTCCCGGCGCGCGCCGCCGAATACCGCGTCATATCCGCCCTCGCGGATAGAGCGCAGCAACGTGGCTGTCTGCAAACGGTTCCGGGAGGCGCGCGGTCCGGTCTCCTCCTTCACCCGGCCCGTGTCGATATCGTCCTGCACGCTGCCGACCACCAGTCGCAGACCGAGCCGCTCGACCGTGCGGTCGCGGTATTCGATGACCTCGTCGAAATTGTGCCCGGTATCGATATGCAGCACCGGGAACGGCAGCGGCGCCGGCCAGAAGGCCTTGGCCGCGAGGTGCAGCATGACCACCGAATCCTTGCCGCCGGAGAACAGCAGCACCGGCCGTTCGAAGGTCGCGGCGACTTCCCGGAATATATATGCCGACTCGGCCTCGAGCGTGTCCAGATGAGGCAGCTCGTAGGTGCTCGCCGTCGACTTCGCGTACTGGCTCACGCCCCAAAACTAGAACACGTTTCGGTCATTGGTCAATGGTTCGAATCCGGCTTGTGACCCCCGGATTCGGCGGTCACCCGATCCGCGGCCGCCACCAGTGCGGTTCCGCGGCGGTCGATCTCGGCGCCGGTGATGGAAGCTCCGACATACATCGTCAGCACCATGTTCTGCCTGCTGTCGCTGCCGTAGGTGGGTGCCGCGAGCAGGCTGACCGGATGTTCCTTGCGCGGGCGCAGATCGGTGCCGAGATAGACCCGCTCCCCGAGGCTGGTTACCAGTTCGCCGACGAGTTCACGCACTTCATTGGGCAGATCGCTGGCCGCGACCCCGGCCAGCAGAGCGTACAGTCGCCGACCCGCGGCGGTCAGGCTTTCGACCAGGTAACCACGCTCGCGGCACTCCGCGACGATTCGGCGCAGCCGGGCCTCGTCCTGGCGCAGCGGCACCGTCGGCGGCTTGCGCAACCAGGCGTCGAACGCGGCGTCGGTATCCCAGAGCACGTACATCAGACCGACCGGCGGTGCGAAATGGTAGGCCGCACCCACCTTGACCAGGCCCGGCCCGGTGCTTTCCAGCACCATGATCTGCTCGCCGACCACCGCCGACGCGGTACAGGTGGTGCGATAGAGCGCGGTGAGTTTCTCCAGCTCGGCGCGCGCGATGGAGGCGATGGCGAAGCTGTCCTGCGCGACCCGTCCCGCGGCGATCAGCGCAGGTCCGAGGCCATAGGTGCGGGTGTTCGGGTCGCGCATGAGATAGCCGCCTGCGGTCAGTTCGGTGAGGATGCCCAGACAGGTCGGTTTGGCCAGGTCGAGTTCGCGGGCCAGTTCGGAGAGGCCGAAGCGTTTGCCGCGCCGCTCGACGAAGAAATCGAGCACTTGGACCACCCGTGCGGTCGGGGCGGATCTGCGGGCAACCATGGACAACTCCTAGAACAGGTTCTAATCTTGCATATATCGAAATGTACCAGAGCGGTACATATTTGGAACAGCTACTTCGGAGAAGCCTCTTGCTGACACAGCCGTTCGCGGAAGCCATCGCCGCCGCCGAGGAAATCATCACCGGCGCACCGCACATTCGAACCGAACAGGACCTCGTCGAGGGCTACGACTACCTCGCGGGCAGTATTCGCGCCTCCATCCAGATGGCGTGGGCCTTCGAGCGGGACTTTCCGTTCTTCGTCATGTCCACCGGCCCGTATACGAAGATGGGTCTGGACAATCCGGACACCCTCTACTTCCATTCGTATCTGCGCCCCGACGCCGAGTATGTGGTGACCGGAAACCGCGGTACCACTCGTGACCTCAGCTTCCAGGTGCTCAACGGCAACTACTCGCCGGTGGATGTCCCCGACAGCGAGACCGCCTTCGACGCCCGCGCCCTCGATATCGCGGCCGACGGGTCCTACGAGCTCCGTCTCGGACCGGGCGAGGCGCGCCGCGGCTATGTTCATCTCGCGCCCGACTCCGCGATGCTCGTGGTGCGTGAGGTACACAGCGACTGGGCCACCGAGAAGTCCGGCACGATCCGCATCCAGCGGGTGGACCGGATCGGCGACGCACCGCCGCCGCCGACCAGGGACCTGATGAGCAAGCGGTACGACATAGCCGGGAAGATGCTGGTCTCGCGGCTGAATACCTTCCTGGCGTTCCCGAAGTGGTTCTATCTCAACCTGCCGGTCAACACGATGACCGAACCGCGCTCCACTCCGGGCGGGCTCACCACCCAGTTCTCCTCCGTCGGCCATTACGAACTCGACGACGATCAGGTAATGATTCTCACCGTGCCGAAATCGGATGCGCCGTACCAGGGCTTCCAACTCGGCAGCATGTGGTATCTGTCGCTGGACTACATCAACCACCAGACCAGCCTCACCGCCGACCAGGCGCGCGTGGATCCGGACGGGATGATTCGGCTGGTCATCAGCGAGCGCGACCCCGGACTGGCCAACTGGATCGAGCGCACCGGGCATGCGCGCGGGTATCTGCAGTTCCGTTGGCAACAGCTGTCGCGGGATCTGAAACCCGAGGACGGGCCGAGCGTGGAGGTGGTATCGGTCGCCGAATTGCCCGAGCGGCTGCCCTACTACCAGCAAGCTCGGGTCACGCCCGAGGAATGGAAGGCGCGGATCGCGGCGCGTCAGGTCGCCGTGGCGGAAAGGATGCTCGGCTGATGCTGTTGCAGGACAAGGTAGTTGTCGTCTCGGGCGTCGGTCCGGGGCTCGGCCGAGCCATCGCGGTGCAGAGTGCGCGCGCCGGTGCCGATGTGGTGCTGGCCTCGCGGACCGAATCGCGGCTGACCGAGGTGGCCAAGGAGATCACCGAACTCGGCAGGCGCGCGGTGGTGGTGCCGACCGATATCAATGATGAAGCGGCCGTGACGAATCTGGTCGAGACGGCACAGAGCGCCTTCGGCCATGTCGACACCCTGGTGAACAATGCCTTCGCGATTCCGCCGATCACCGATCTGGCCGATGTCGATCTCGATGATGTGCGCGCTGGCTTTGAGACGAATGTGCTTGCCGCACTGCGGTTGACGCGTCTGTTCGTGCCCGCGTTGACCGAGTCCAAGGGCTCGGTGGTCATGATCAATTCGGCGGTGCTGCGGCATTCGCGGCGCACCTTCGGGCCGTACAAGATGGCCAAGGCGAGCCTGCTCGCGCTGGCGCAGAGCCTGGCCACCGAACTCGGGCCGAAGGGCATCCGGGTGAATACCATTGCGCCCGGCTATATCTGGGCCGACAACCTGAAGTGGTACTTCAACTATCAGGCCAAGCAGCGCGGGATCACTCCCGAAGAGGTGTACGCCGAAACCGCCAAGACGATCGATCTGCGCAAGCTTCCCGAACCCGATGAGATCGCCGACGCCGTGGTCTTTTTCGCCTCGCATCTGGCGCGGGCGGTCACCGGCGCCTGCCTGGATGTCAACGGCGGCGAATACCACCACTAGGAGATGACTGTGATCGGCAGAGACGACGTCGGCACCATCGACGATCTGCACGCCTCGGCGACCAAGGTCGTCGGATTGACCGATTTCGGCGATGACGGCTACCGCGAGGGCCTGGCAGTGCTGCTCGAGTCCTATGCCAAGGAAGCCGAGCTGACGCCCTTCGGCAATAAAGTGAATCGGGCCTTCCTACGCGGTGCGCTGATCGCGCGGCTGCTGAGTGAGGCCGCGTGGCAACGCTTTCCCGAACATGCCGAGGTCGCGATCGAGCGCCCGATCTTCGTGACCGGCCTGCCGCGTTCAGGTACCACGGCGGTGCACCGGCTGCTCAACGCGGATCCGGCGCATCAGGGCCTGGAAATGTGGCTCACCGAGATGCCGCAGCCGCGCCCGCCGCGCGAGACCTGGGCGGACAATCCGGTGTACCAGCGGATCGAGGCGGCCTTCGAACAGCACCATGTGGAGCATCCGGAATTCATGGGCGTGCACCATATTTCGGCGGACCAGGTGGAGGAGTGCTGGCAGCTGCTGCGGCAGTCGTTGATGTCGGTGTCCTACGAATGCCTGGGCTATGTGCCCGGCTATTCCGAGTGGTTGCGCGAACAGGATTGGACCGATGCCTATCGCAGGCATCGGCGCAACCTGCAGTTGATCGGGATGCTCGATGCCGACCGGCGCTGGGTTTTGAAGAACCCGAGTCATCTGTTCGCGCTGGACGCGATCTTCGAGGTGTATCCGGATGCGCTGGTGATCCAGATGCACCGCGATCCGCGCACCATCATCGCCTCGGTGTGCAGTCTGAACGAGCAGGCCTCGGCGGGGTGGTCGGAGAAGTTCCGCGGTCCGGTCGTCGGTGCGGGACAGTTGGATCTGTGGGCCAGGGGTGCCGATAAGTTCCTCGCGGATCGCAAGCGGCACAATGCCGCTCAGTTCTGCGATGTGTACTACGACGATTTCGTCGCCGACCCGATCGGCACCGTCGGATCGATCTACCGGCACTTCGATATCGAGCTGAGCTCCGAGGCCGAAGCGGCGATGGCGGAATTGCATGCGGAAAGCACCTCGGGCGCGGCCCGTCCCGTGCATCGCTACACACTCGAGGACTTCGGCCTCACTGCGGATCAGGTCGACGATCGCTTCGCCGAATACCGCAACAAACACTTCCCGACGAGCTAAGGGCACCCGAGATCGGATGTAATCACCTGATCTCGGTTCTCACTGCTGACCTGGTTTGAGCACGATGAACAGCCCCTCTGCCTCGGCGCAGAGGCGTTCGCCGTCGTGCAGGGTGGCCCGGACGTAGACCTTGCGGCCGTCCTGCCGTTCGGTCCAGGCGTGCACCCGCAATTCGGTATTGAGCGGGGTGATGGAGCGGTAGTCGACGGTCAGCGAGGCGGTGCGGGTCACCTCGCCCGCGTGCAATGCCGCGGCCATGCCGAGCAGATCATCGAAAGCGACCGCGACCTGTCCGCCGTGGGCGGCCTTATTGCCGCCCAGGTGGAAGGTGCGGAAGGTGATGCGGGCATCGACGCCGTCCCGGCTCGCCTTGTCGACGACGAACGGTGGGAGGGTGATATTGCCGCGGGAGGGCAGGTCGGCCCGGGTCCAGGCCGGCGCGGACCATTCGTCGACGATCGCGGCGTCCAGCTTGTCGTTGAGCTGTTTGAGGACGCCGATCGTCTCCAGCGCGAGCTCATCGGTCGGACATGCCAGCCGGGCCCGATCCATCAGGCTGCGCACCTGTTCGATGAATGCGCCGTAGTGCGGGCCGCCGCGCGAAATATCGAGGTCGTCCAGCTGTGCGTCGATCAGCTCCGACATCGGCCGGAACCCGCCCTCGTGGTGCTCCTCGCTCGGTAGCGAGTGGCCGACCTGCTCTTCGTTCATATAGAACACGTTATCGGTTGCCGGTCGAATGCTCGTTCGGCGGGTCTGCGCGATGTGCTGGAATCGGGCGAAGCCGCCGAATGTGGCGGTGAAATGGTGGTGGGATGCGAGGGCAGGGTTGGCTGGCCTAGTGTGGGTACTCGTTCCTCATCAGGTCTTCCGAAACCCCCCACCGCGGGGCGGGTCGATGGGTCGGCCATCGGGTCGTCGCCGAACGGTGTTTGCCCGGCGAAAGGCTTTGTCCCATATGCACATTGCTGCTGTTGTCTTCGATATGGACGGCGTCCTGATCGACTCCGAGCCGGTGTGGGAGCAGGTGCGCCGCGCGTATGTGGCCGAGAAGGGCGGGCGCTGGCTTCCCGATACACAGCAGCGGTTGATGGGGATGAGTACGGGGGAGTGGTCGGACTATCTCAGCGGTGAACTCGGTGTCGGTGTGCCGCCGGATACCGTGGCCAATGATGTGATCGAGCGGATGGCGCAGCAATACGAGCAGTCGGTGCCACTGCTGCCGGGCGCGGTCGAGGCGGTGCAGCGCATCAGTGAACACTGGCCGCTCGCGGTGGCCAGTTCGTCGCCGCGCAGCTTGATCGATACGGTGCTCGGGCGCACCGGGCTGATCGAATTCTTCGGCGTCACCTTCTCGACCGAGGAGGTCGATCGGGGTAAGCCCGCACCCGATGTCTACGTGGCGGCGGCCGCGTTCATGCGGCACAAGTCCACCGAATGCGCCGCCGTCGAGGATTCGAGCAACGGACTGCGCGCGGCACACGCCGCGGGAATGCGCGTCATCGCGGCCCCGCGCCCGGAATACCCGCCCGCCCCGGACGCCCTCGCCCTGGCCGCCGAGGTGATCGACACCCTGGACAAACTCACCCCTGAGATCGTCGCCGGGGAATGAGCCCATCGCCACTGCGGACCACAGAACCACTTGGTTATGGAATTCACCGTCCCGTAGACGCGGTGTCGAGGTCTGCGCCTGAACCTCGCTTCCTTGCGATCCTCAGGAGTGGTAGGACTCGAGCAGGGCGCGGGCAGCAGCGGTGAGGTCGGCTTCGAGCCAGGCGGGGAGGGCGGGGGCCTGGGCGTGGCGGCGCAGCGCGGCGTAGGGCAGGTCCACCACGGCGCGGCTGACGGCGTCGATTTCGCGGTCGCCGTCGCGGCCGAAGCGGGCGGCCGCGATGCGGCGCAGGTGGTCGATGAGCGGTGCGTTCATTTCGTCGAGCCGGGCACGGAACTGCGCATCCGGTCCGCCGTCGAGCAGATCGCTGGGGCGCAGATTCAGCAGAAGCCTTGCGTCGTCAGGTAATTCGCGACCGAAGCGAATGCTCGCCACCGCCATCGCGACACCGGCCTCGACCGGGTCCGGTTCGGTGGCGGCGGCCTTGACGCGGTCCTGGAAGCGTTCGAGCGCGCGCAGCCAGGCCGCGGTCAGCACACCGTTGCGGTTGCCGAAGCGGTGATAGAGCGTGCCGACGGGTGCACCACTGGCCGCGGCGATCGCCGCGACGCTGGCGGCGCGGGGACCGTCGGTCAGCACGAGGGTGCGCGCTGCGTCGAGGATCACGTCGGTGTCGTGCTTGCGGGGAGGCGCCATGTACTAGTACGTTCCTTCTATATGGAGCGATTGCCCTACATAGATGAGCATGCCAGATCAGTGGACGCGAATCGCGATCGGGTGTGGAAAGCCTTGCTCAAAGTTGTCTGCAAGGATCCCGACGATCCGTCGAAGGCGCCGACCGGCTTCGTACTCGACGCCGCCGAGGAGCCCGCTCGACTGGCATTGCGGGGGCGGCACTGGTTCTCGCGGTATGCGCTGGTCTTCGAACTGGACGAGCAGGGGCCGAGTCGCACTTTGGTGCGAGCGCAGAGCTGGGCCGAATTTCCGAGTCTGCGCGGAAAGGTCTACCGCGCGTTGGTCATCGGCACCGGTGTCCACAAGATCGTGGTGCGCGATATGCTCCGCCGAATCGCGGCCGCGGCATGATCCCGGGGTTGGTCTGGGGTGCCACCGAGGCCGAGTGCGAACTCCCCCTGCCCTGTGACGAGGTGCAACCCGGTGGGGTGCAGGCGGATCGGGCCATCAGCATCGACGCGCCACCCAGCGTGGTGTATGGCTGGCTGTGCCAATTGCGGGTCGCGCCTTACAGTTACGACCTGCTCGACAACTTCGGCAGGCGCAGCCCACGCCACCGCGATCCGGCGCTGACCGAACTCGAGGTGGGACAGCGGTTCATGTCCGCGTTCACCCTCGTCTCCTTCGTGCTGTGCCGCCATATCACCCTGGTCTCCGGGAAGATCTGCGTCACTTACGCGGTGCGACCCGAAGCGCACGGGACCCGACTGATGGTCCGAATGCAGTGCGGCGCACCGTGGCTCATCGCGCGCGTGCTGGCCCTGGGCGATGTGGTTATGATGCGCAAACAGTTGCTGACGCTGAAGCAACTGGCCGAGGCCGAGGTATCGCGGCCCCATCAGCTACGACGTGATGGCCGATGACGCGATCGCGTTCCTGGACAAGGTGATCGGCGGCCCGGAGCACCTGGTCGGTTACAGCGATGGTGCGAATATCGCACTGTTGATCGCGATCCGGCGTCCGGACCGATCGGCGCGGATCGAGGTCACATGTGTCGCGGGCGATCATCTTTCGGAGCGCGACGCGGTTATTCACATCCGGCCATGCGGTCCAGTAGTAGCGCCTGTTCGGCATTGTTCCCGGTCAGCTCCGCGGCACGGGCGAATTCGGCACGCGCTTCGTCCGGTCGACCGAGCCGGTCGAGCAGGTCGCCGCGGACAGCGGGGAGCAGGTGATAGTTGTCCAATGTGCCAGTGACGACGAGCGCGTCGACGAGTTCGAGACCCGCTGCGGGGCCGTGCACCATGCTGACCGCGACGGCCCGATTCAATTCGACGATCGGGGACGGAAACCGTTCGGCGAGAACCGCGTACAGGCCCGCGATACGCCGCCAATCGGTTTCCTCGGCGCTCGGCGCCATGGCGTGCACGGCGGCGATCGCGGCTTGCAGCGCATAGCGGCCCGGTCGTATCCCGCGATCGCGGCTGAGGGCATGGGCCCGGCCGAGTGCGGCGTAACCACGCCGGATCAGCAGCTGATCCCATCGGACACGCTCCTGATCCGCCAGCAGAACAACGGTTTTCGTGGGACTCATCCGTGCGGCCGAGCGCGAGGCCTGCAATTCCAGCAGCGCGGCGAGGCCGTGGGTTTCCGGTTCATCGGGCAGCAGACTCGCCAGCATTCGCGCCAATCGCAAGGCGTCCTCACACAATTCGACGCGGATCCAATCATCGCCCGCCGTCGCCGAATAGCCTTCGTTGAAGATCAGGTACACGACCTCCAACACCGAATCCAGACGCCTTGTCAGCTCGTCACCCTGCGGTACCGCATACGGCACGCGCCTGGCGGCGATGGTGCGTTTGGCTCGCACAATGCGTTGGGCGACAGTCGATTCCGGTACGACGAAGGCGCGCGCGATCTCCTCGGTGGTCAATCCGCCGAGCAACCGCAGCGTCAACGCCACCCGGGCCGGTTGTGACAACACCGGATGGCAAGCCGTGAAGATCATGCGCAGCAGATCGTCCTCGATATCCTCCGCCGAATCGGACTCGGGAGCGGTCCGCAGTTCATGGCCGACGAGTGTCAGCTTCCGCGCGAGATTCCGATGACGCCGCACCCGATCGATCGCCCGATGTTTCGCGGTGAGCATGAGCCAGCCGCCCGGATTCGGCGGCACACCGTCGTGTGGCCACTGCTCCAGGGCCGCGACCAGCGCGTCCTGGGCCAGTTCCTCGGCGGCGTCGATATCACCGACGATCCGGGTCAGGCCGGCGACCAGGCGCGGCCATTCCATCCGCCACACGGTTTCGACGGCATCTCGGATCTGCTCGGGCGACCGGCTCATCTATCGGATCAGCCCTCGACGACCTGCCGAATCTCTATCTCGATATTCCACTCCGGCCCGTGCACGCTCAGGAAGCGCGAGGTCCATTCCACCGCCTCCTGCTTCGTCTTGGTCTGCAGCAGGCAGTACCCGCCGACGACTTCCTTCGACTCGGTGAAAGGACCATCGAGGACGGTCTGCTTACCGCCGGACTGGGTGATCTTGGTGGCCTCGGTGATCGGGTGCAGACCGGCGGTATCCAACAGCACCCCGGCCTTGGTCATTTCCTCGATCACCTTGTTGACCTGCTCGATCAGCGCCTCGTCGGGAGCCGGCGCATCGGTTGGGTCGACTCGGATCAGCATCATGTGTCGCATCTGGCCATCCTCGGTTCAGTGGTCGGCTTGTCCGACCCTCACTCAACGCATCGAACGGCGTCGCCTCGAATCGACATTCTTCCGAAAATTTTTCCGAAAGGCACATTCCTCACGCGGGCTCCCTCATCCGTCACCGCGAGAGCTTCGAGGCCAGCGGTGACGAATGTGGCCTAAGTAGTTCCAGAGTGCCGCCGCGACCAAGCTGCGCTCGGCTCGCCCGTACCAGTGTGGGGACCGTGTACGGATCGCCACACGGGTGGAGATCGAAGACGTCGAATACGCGGCCCCGTCACGCAATACCTTTGGCATCAACCCAGGCTTCTGACCAGGGGTGCGGTAGCCGCTCGGCGCTACATCTTGGCACTGCGGGCCATGACGAAGCTGTAGAGCCCGTAGGTGATTATGCCTGCCCCGGCGATCAGGAGCAGGACCATGCCGAAAGGTTGCGCGCCGAGCGTTTTCACGGCCCCGTCCAGGCCTGCGGACTTGTTCGGATCGGATTCGGTCGCCGCCAGGATCACCAGCAAACCGACCGCGGCGACGGCCAGCCCTTTAGCGATGTAGCCCACCGTGCCCAGCCGCCGCACGAAGGCGCTCGGGCTCCCACGCAGATCGTCGAGGAAATTCTGGGTGGCTCCCTTGTGTACGTGGTAACCGCCCACCCCGATGATGACCAGCCCAGCAACGACGAGCACGATCGTGCCCGCCGTGTGCTGCATCAGGCGTGCGGTGAGCCCGACACTCTGGCTGCTGCTCGATTGCCCACTGCCCAGTGCGAAACGGAACGCGGTGATCGCCAATGCGAAATAGACGACGGACAGCGCGAGTGCCTTGGCCCGATCGAACACTTCGGACTTCCGGCTCTCGGCGCCCGGCTCGGACGCACTGCCGAAGACGCCCTCCGCCAGCCGCCACAGCGCCATCAGCACGAACGCGACCACGCCAACCCACAGGCTGATCTCGCCACCCGGTTTATTCGCCAGTTCCGCCATCGCCCCGGATTGATCAGCGTTGCCCCCACCGCCGAACGCGAGCCGGATGGCGATGTAGCCGATGAGCAGGTGGACCAGGCCGGACATGACATAGCCGGCGCGGGCGAGACGCGCGAACACGCTGCTCTGGGCGATGTGCCTGGGGGTGCGGGATAGACCGGTGCGGGTCATGCTGTTCCTCCATCCAGGTATTACGACGCGAAGCCCGCGCAGGACATCGACCGGTTACCCATGTCCGCAGAGAAAGCACCTACCGCAGATCGGTTCGATGATCGGCAGTGCCGCCATCGCCGCGACAATCACCGCGCGCATGTCCGCGCACGGTCTGGGGGGAGGCAAGATCGGGAAGGGGGGCATGGGAGCCGACGCCATCCCCGACCCCATCAAGGATCTACTCAGCTCAGCCCTGAGCCAGGCCATGTATCTGCCAGTCGGATTCCTCGTGGCCGGCATCGTCGCGGCCCTGCTGTTCGAATCGGCGATGTCACCTCGCCACGATGCCGCCGAGACGGTGACGACCGAACCGTCGCTCCCCCAATTCGGTCGCGGTCATAGCCCCGGCCGACGCGGGCTGACTTTTCGTGTGCGGCGACCGCGCAGGGTGGTGGCAATTTGCCGCTTGGGCGGCAGTGGTCGTGATCGTGCGGGGATGCCGAAATTTTTTCGAAAGGCACATTCGTCACGCGGGCCAGGCGCGCACGGCGGCACGCGCGGTCCAGCGACCGTCGTCGTAGCGGACCGTGACCGGATGGTCGAAGGCCGCGCTCACGGTCTCGGTCGTGACCGTTTCGACGGCGGGACCGGTGGCAACGGTCCGGCCGTCGGCGATCAGCAGTGCATGGGTGGTGGTGCTCGGCAACTCTTCCAGATGGTGGGTGACCAGGATCGAGGCGACCTCGGGATGGGTTCGGCCGAGTGCGTCGATGGTCTCCAGGAGTTGTTCGCGAGCCGCCACATCGAGTCCGGTGGACGGCTCGTCGAACAGCAGTAGGCGTGGTTCGGCGATGAGCGCCCGCGCGATCAGAGTTCGGCCGCGTTCGCCCTGCGACAGCGTCGGCCAGATCTCCTCGGCCTTACCTTTGAGGCCGACGGTGTCGATCATGGCGTCGGCGCGGCGTAGGTCCTCCGATGTCGGCGTCCAGCGCATCGGGGTGTCGATGGTGGCGGTGATGCCGGTGAGCACGACCTCGCGGACGGTCAGCGGATACCGCAGTGGATGGCGCGGATTCACATGGCCGATCGAGTGGCGCAGTGGGGCCAGATCGACGCGGCCCATCCGCTGGCCGAGGATATCGACGGTGCCCGAAGTCGGGAAGGTGATCGCGGCGCAGAAGCCGAGCAGGGTGCTCTTGCCCGCGCCATTGGGTCCGAGCAGTGCCCAGTGTTCGCCCGCGTGCACGGTCAGTGAGATGCCGTCGATGATCTGTTTGCCTTCGCGGCGGAAGGTGACCTCGCTCAGTTGCAGCACTGGGGTTTCGGGCACGGGAGATCTCCATTCGGTCATCACGTGAATGCGTCTTTCAGAGCGGTCAGGTGCTGTCGGCTGAATTCCGCTGCGGCACTGGAATTTCGATGTGCGATCGCATCTGTGAGCCGAATGTGCGCGTCGTGGTCGGCGGGTTCGGAGGGGACCGGGCGGATCTTCAGCATATCGATCATGGCCACCCGCAGCCGGGGCAGAAAGCTGTCGAAGAGCTGGGTGAGCACATCGTTGTGGGCGGCGACGATGACGGCGCGGTGGAATGCCATATCGGCATCGACATGGTCGGCGGTCGGTTCGCCGTGCGCCTCCCGTGCGGCCAGCGCCCGGCGGATCGCGCGCAGGTCGGCCGGTGTGCGGCGCTGCGCGGCCAGGGCGGCGGCCTCGGCCTCGATGGCGATGCGGGCTTCGATGACCGCGGCAATGGTGGCGCGGCGCAGCACCACATCCCAGTCCTCGGTGACATCCAGCGCGGTCACGAAGACACCCGCGCCCTGACGGCTGTCGAGCACGCCCTTGCCCGCCAATTCGCGGATCGCTTCGCGCAGCGTCGAGCGCCCGACGCCGAGCTGTGCAGCGAGGGTCGTTTCGCCCGGAAGGCGATGTCCCAGTGGCCATTCCCCGTTTCGGACGCGGGTGAGCAGCAGTTCCGCCGCCTGTGCCGCGAGGGGGTGGCGCCGTACCTGCGAGACCATCTGAACCTCTCTACTTGTCTGAGGAGTTGTGTATAGTCTAGCAATCATGCGCACCACGCTTCTGCTTAGCCGCCACGGCGGGGCCTAACGACCGGCCACCCGCCGTGGGGCTTCGTCGTGGCCGGTCACCGTTCTCTGTGACGGCCGCGAAGGCCAGGAAGCAGCAACCATGACCACGTTCCCCACCATCGCCACGCCCGCCGGTGCCATCTCCGCCTGGAACAGGCAGCGACATTCGCAGATGCCCTCGCAGCGCTACCACAGTGTCTACGATCGAGTGGAAGTGCCACTCGCCGAACGTGATTGGCCGAATGCCCGGCTCAGCCACGCGCCACTGTGGGTGCCGGTCGATTTGCGCGACGGCAACCAGGCGCTGGCCGAACCCATGGATCCGGCGCGCAAACGGCGATTCTTCGAACTGCTGGTTGCCATGGGCTACAAGGAGATCGAGGTCGGTTACCCGTCCGCATCGCAGACCGATTTCGACTTCGTCCGCCTGATCGCGCACACCGACCTCGCGCCGGAGGATGTCACGATCGTGGTATTCACCCCGGCCCGACGCGATCTCATCGAGCGCACGGTGGAATCGGTACGCGGAATCCGCAACGAGGTCGTCGTCCACATGTACACCGCGACAGCGCCGGTATGGCGAAATGTGGTGCTGGGCAAGGACACCGACGAACTGCGCGAGCTGATCGTGTCCGGTGGCCGCGATGTCCTCGAATTCGCCGGTGATCTGGCGAATGTGCGATTCGAATTCTCGCCCGAAGTATTCAACCTGACCGAACCCGATTTCGTACTCGACATCTGCGACCGCATGACGACCCTGTGGGACGCCACTGCGCAGCGGCCGGTGATCCTGAATCTGCCTGCCACGGTGGAGGTTGCGACACCGAACGTGTATGCCGACCAGATCGAGTACATGCACAAGAATCTGGCCCGGCGCGACAGCGTCATCCTGTCGGTGCACCCGCACAATGACCGTGGTACCGGTATCGCGTGCGCGGAGCTGGCGGTACTCGCGGGAGCCCAACGCGTGGAGGGCTGTGTCTTCGGCAATGGCGAACGCACCGGCAATGTCGATATCGCCACGCTGGCGCTGAATCTGCATGCGCAGGGCATCGATCCGATGATCGACTTCTCCGATATCGACGAGATTCGCCGGACCGTCGAGTACTGCACGCGCATGCCGATCCACGAAAGGCATCCATACGTAGGCGACCTCGTGCACACCGCGTTCTCCGGCACCCATCAGGACGCGATCAAGAAGGGTATGGCCGAACATCGCGATCGCGCGGCCGCGACCGGTATCGATGAACGCGAACTCGATTGGCGTGTCCCGTACCTGCCGATCGACCCGGCCGATATCGGGCGCAGCTATGACGCGGTGATCCGGGTGAATTCCCAGTCCGGCAAGGGCGGCATCGCATATCTGCTGGAGTCCGAATACGGCCTGCAACTGCCGCGTCGACTGCAGATCGATTTCGCGCGGCATGTGCAGACGCGCACCGATGACACCGGTCTGGAGATCACCGCCGCCGAACTGTACGAGCTGTTCGAGGCGACCTACCTGCACACCCGCGCGGGGTCGGTCGAGTTGACGCAATGGCGCACGACCGATGCGTGCACCGAGGTCACGCTGAGCGTCGGTGGTGTCGCCGAGCGCAGCGAACATCGCGATATCGGTCCCGTCGAAGCGCTCACCGCGGCACTGGCCAGGGTGGGCTATCTGGTCGAGGTGCTCGGCTTGTCCCAGCAGTCGATCAGGCCGGGCAACGACGGGACCGCGATCACCTACCTCGAGTACCGCAGCGGTGCGCATACCGGATGGGCATGCGGACGCAGTGATTCAGTGCTCACCGCATCGCTGGCCGCGGTCATCCGAGCCGCGAACGCGCTAGTCTCCTAACGGGTAGCAATACGACATCTCGGTCAAAATGCCCGGGACGGCGGCCGCGCATGAAAAGGTATGCAGCGTGGTGCGGCACGTGACAGGGAACCTCCCCGCTGAGGTGACGAGCTTCGTAGGTCGTGACGCGGAGGTCGCCACGGCGCGCAAGCTGCTGTCCAGCACCCGGCTGTTGACGCTGACCGGGCCAGGTGGCGTCGGGAAGACCCGCCTGAGCCGACGGGTGGGGGAGACGGTGCGTCGCGCCTTTCCCCACGGCGTGTGGCTGGTTGAGCTGGCGCATGTGCAGGATGGGGATTTGGTGGCGTTGAGCGTCGCGCAGACGCTCGGTCTGCGCGACGACACCACCTCACCCGTTATCAGCCTGACCGGATTCCTGGCCGACAAGAACCTGCTGTTGATCCTGGACAACTGTGAGCACTTGATCGGCGCATGTGCCGAACTCGTGGACCGGCTGATTCCGACGACCACCGACGTGCGGATACTCGCGACCAGTCGCGAGTCGCTCGGGGTGTCCGGGGAGCAGGTCATGCCCGTATTGCCGCTCACCGTTCCGGAGGCGGATGCGGACGAGGCACGTCCAGCGCACGTAGACAGCGATGCGCTGCGGCTGCTGATCGACCGGGCGGTCGCCGCGAATCCCGACTTCCAGGTCACCGATGCCAATCGGAGGGTGCTCGCGGCGATCTGTCGTCGGCTCGACGGCATACCACTGGCACTCGAGTTGGCGGCATTGCGGTTGCGGATGTTCACGCCGGATCAGGTGCTCGCGCGTCTGGACGATGCGATGCGGCTGCTCACCGCGGGGTTGCGCACCGCGCCGGAACGGCAGCAGACCCTGGAGGCCGCGATCCGGTGGAGCTATGACCTGTGCACGCCCGACGAACAGCACCTGTGGGAGCAGCTGTCGGTCTTCGCGGGTGGTTTCGATCTGGAGGCCGCGGAGGCGGTCTGCGTGGTCCCGGATGTGCTGCTGGACGCGTTGACCGGGTTGGTGGACAAGTCGGTGCTCGGCTACCGGCAGAACAGCGACGGTACCGGGCGCTACACCATGCTCGAACCGTTGCGTCAGTTCGCATTGGCGGGATTGGTCGCCCGCGGTGGTGAGCGGGCGGTGCGGCTGCGTCATCGCGATTACTACCACGGGATCGCCGCGCAGGGCCGCACCGCGTACTGGGGTAGCGAGGATGTCACCTGGTTCCGTGACGTCACCCGCGAACATCCGAACATGCGTGCGGCACTGCAGTTCTCGCTCGCCGATCCGGAAAGCGCCCATCGCGCACTGGAGATCGCGACGGAACTGCGCCCGTTCTGGGAGCACTACCGCTTCCTGCTGGAAGGCTATCGCTGGCTCCTGGAAGCACTGGAGAAGGATCGCGACCATACGAAGGACCGGGCGCGCGCGCTCGCCGCGGCCTCGGTGATCGCGGCCATGCTGTCGGATCCGGAGACCGCGACCCGATTCGCGGACGAATGTCTGGATATCGCAACCGAACTCGATGCCGAAGACGTGCTCGTCGAACATGCGTTGCTCGTCGCGCTACTGGCATTCGCCAACGACGAACCGAGACAGGCACTCGATATCGCCGAGGCCGCCTCCGACCGTGCGCGTGCCTGTGCCCACCACGGCGTCGAGATGGAGAGTCTCGCGTTCGCATATGTGTGTGCGCTGGTGTTGGAGGACGAACGGGCGGGCGCGATCGCGGATCGCTTCCTCGCCAAGACCCAGGACTACGGCTCGCACCTGCTGGGCGGCCTGGGGCATTGGGCGGTGGGTACCGATCGGTGGCGTCGAGGCGAGCAGGATGAGGCGATTGTGGAACTGCGCAGGGCGGTCGAGTTGTTCAGCCTGTTCGACCGGTGTGTGTGGACGGCGTCCGGTTTCGACGGACTCGCGTGGGTGGCGACCGCCGATGGTGATCTGAACCGTGCGGCACGGCTGATGGGTGCGGCGTCGACGGTGCGCCGCGGCAGTACCCAGCGGCTCGCCCATGAGATGACCGAATTCGTCGGCGACAAGGTGCGCCTGCAGGTGCGCGATGCGATGGGCGAGAAGGAGTTTCGGGACGCCTTCGATGCGGGCGCGGCCTTGGGGTTGGAGGAGGCGGTCGCTTTCGCGCTCGGCACCCCGTTGCCTGCTGCGCCGGTGAAAACCGTTGCGGCGGATGTGCTCACTCGGCGCGAACGTGAAGTCGCGCGGTTGATCGGGGCGGGTGCCAGCAACAAGGGCATCGCGAGCGAGCTGGTGATTTCGATTCGGACCGTCGAGAGCCACGTCGACCACATTCTCACCAAATTGGGCTTCACCTCGCGGACGCAGATCGCCGCGTGGGTGAGCCGGAATCAGATCTGAGGTGTCAGTCGCCGGTCACGCCGTCGATGCGTTCGCGTAGGAAGTCGGCGTGGCCGTTGTGTCGCGCGTATTCCTCGATCATGTGCACATAGACCCAGCGCAGGCTGAATTCGATGCTGCGGTGTGTGAAGGCATGGTCCAGGGATAGGTCCGCGACGGCGGCGTCGGCCGACTTGATCTCCGCGTGCAGCGTCGCCAGATCCGCGGCGGCGTCGGCATTGGCGATATCGTCGAAATCGCCGTTCGGGTTGTCCTCGCTGCAGTACAGGTAATCCAGCGGTTCGCCGCAGGTGGCGATGCGGAACCAGCCGCGTTCGCATTCGGCGAGGTGGCGGACCAGGCCGAGCAGCGACAGCGTCGAAGGTGCGACGCAGCGCCGCTTCAGCTGCTCGGCCTCGAGCCCGGCGCATTTCCACAGCAGGGTGCGGCGGTGCAGGTCGAGCCAGGTCTGCAGCATGGTCCGCTCGTCGGCGACCAGCGGCGGCTTGGTTCTGGTGATCTCGGGTGCGGTCCACGTCACCGGCCGACTGTAACTCCGAACCCGCGCCCGGATCTCGCGAATTAATGCGATATCGGCCGGACATAGTGATGCCTATGTCGCCTCGGCATCGGCGCTACAGGCCGGAGTTCAGGAAGTCGATGACCGCGCGCTCGAAGGCGTCCTTGCGCTCGATCTGCACCCAGTGCCCGCAGCGCCCGAACAGCCGCAGATCGGCATTCGGCAGCTGACGCGACGGCAGCAGCGCACCCTCGGCCGGAGTGACCCGATCATCGCGGCCCCACAGCAGCAGCACCTCATTGCGCAACGCGCGCAGCCGCGCCCACAGCGGAATCGGTTCCGCGAAAGCGGGATTCGCGAAGGTCGCGTAGGCGTCGCGGATCGCCGCGATGGCGGTCGGATCCGCCGCCGCGGCCCATCGGTTCTCGACCAGTTCGTCGGTGAGTACCGCCTCGTCGAACACCATGGTCCGCAGCCATGCGAGTACCCGCTCCCGGGTCGGCTCGCCGGTGAAGTCGAGCAGCCGCCGAATCCCTTCGGACGGTTCGGGTCCCAGCACATTGACGCCGACCCCGCCCGGCGCCATGAGCACCAGCCGGTCGATGCGCCGGCCGTGTTCGAGCGCCACCAGGGTCGCCACCGCACCACCCATGGAGTTGCCGAGCAGGTGCACCGTCGGCAGTTCGAGGTGATCCAGCAGTCCGAGCACAGCGTCGGCGGCGATGCGCAGATAGTTGCGCTGGTACACCTCGGGGCGCTCGCTCGCGCCGAAGCCCGGCTGATCCAGGATCAGGCAGCGGAAGTGTTCGGCGAGCACCGGCAGGTTCGCGCCGAAATTGGCCCAGCCGGACACCCCCGGGCCGGATCCGTGCAGCAGCACCAGCGGCGGACCCGAACCCGCCTCGTGGTAGCGAAGTTTCAGCCCGTCGACGGTGATATGGCGACTGGTATCCGCCGCGTCCATCAGACCATCCGATCTTCGACCGGCAGCCCGAATTCACCGCGGCCGAACATGGCGAGGGCGCGCTCGACGTCATTGATGACGTGCACACTGCCAGCGTGTGCGTCGCGCCAATGTCGTTCGATCGGATTGGGTTTGCGGATCGAGTGGCCACCGGAATTGTCGAACAGCAGCTCGATCGCCTGGATCGCGCGCTCGGTGCCGCGCACCTGATCGCGGCGGGTGCGCAGCCGGGTTTCGTACGGAATCTCCTCGCCCGCTTCGGCATAACGCAGTTGCTCGGAAATGTTGTGTTCCATCTGCAGGATGGCCGCGTCGATTTCGGAGCCCGCGCGCGCGACCCGCACATGGGCGAATGCGTCCTCGGCCACCTTCTGCCCGCCGTAGGAGAGCCGGACCCGCTCGCGCATCCGCTCGATATGCGCCTCGTACGCGCCCTGTGCGGCACCGATGATGGGTGCGGTGATGGTGTTGGAGAAGACGCCGGCGAACGGAATCTTGTACAGCGCAGCGGGATTGGCTTCCTGGCCCGGACCGCGCAGCTGTGATTGCTCGGTGGCGCTGTAGGCGCGGTGATGCGGCACGAAGGCTTTCTCGATGACGATATCGTTGCTGCCGGTGCCGGACAGGCCGACCACGTGCCAGACATCATCGATGCGATAGTCGTTGCGCGGCACCAGGATTGTCAGATAGTCCTTGGGGTTGCCGTGCTCGTCCGGGGCCAGTGCGCCCAGGAATGCCCACTGGGCATGGTCGCAGCCGGAGGAGAAACTCCACCGTCCGCTGACCTCGTAACCGCCCTCGACCGGCGTGAGTCGACCGGTCGGGGCGTACGAGGAGGAGATGAGCGTGTCGGAATCCTCGCCCCACACCTCTTCCTGCGCCTGCAGCGGGAAAAGTGCCAGCTGCCAGGGGTGCACGCCGAGCACCGACGACACCCAGCCGGTGGACGGGCATGCCGACGCGATCGTGCGAATGACCTCGTAGAACGCCACGGGGGAGGCTTCGTCACCGCCGAAACGCGACGGCTGCAGCATGCGGAACACCCCCGCCTCGGTCAGTTCCCGGATGCTCGCCACCGGAACCCGCCGCTGCAGATCGGTCTCCGCGGCTCGCTCCCGGATTGCCGGGAGCAGATCCCGAACCCGATCGAGCACCTTATTGGGCCCACCCGTCACCCGACCACCACCCCTCATCGAATCGCTGCGCGATGCTGGGTTCATGGGAGTCCTCCTATGTTCTCGCGACCGGTGTGCCGGACGACGCCATAGTTGTGACGCTATGGCGGCCGTGGCGGCGCGTCGGGGAGAAGTCCCGGTGATCGGAACGCTCGGAGGTGGTGTCTATACCGCGTGCAGCAAACTCGATGCGGCGGTTGTCTCATACGGGTCCGGACCCCACCGATAGCCGTAGCCGCGGATATTCGTGATCAGCCCGGGGCGGTCCAACTTCGCGCGCAACGAGGCCATATGCACATACAGCTTCCGTGACACCGCCAGCATCGAGTCGCCCCAGACGCAGTCCATCAATTGCTCACGGCTGACCGCGATTCCGGGCCGCTCGGCCAGGACCCGCAGCAACTCGAACTCCAGCCGGGTGAGCGGAACCAGCTCCCCGGCCACCTCAACCCGCCGCGCCGCGAGATCTACGCGAACATCTTCGCTGGTCACCGTCTTACCCCGGGCGGCGCTGGCAACGCCGACCCGGCGCGTGACCGCCTCGAGCCGTGCGGCCAACTCACCGATGCGCGCGGGTTTGACGACATAGTCGTCGGCGCCGCTGTGCAGCCCGAGCACAATCGAACGCTCATCGGCGTGCTCGCCGAGGATCACCACCGGCACCGAGCTGACCTCGCGCAATTTGCGCAACACCTGCAACCCGTCCATATCCGGCAGACCCATGTCGAGGATAACGGCGTGATAGCCGTGGTGCGCCAGGAGCAGATCGGCCCCGCGATACTTGCGCTCCACCTGATGACCGTGCAGTTCGAGCCCCTGCGCCAGGGCGTCGCCGCCGTCGGCTTCACCATCGATCATGATCAGCCGCATCCGTCTCACCTTCCCGCACGATCCGCCCAAGAGCAGCGAACTTGCATGGTCGCCGCCGACGCCCCGGCACGCAAAGTTATTCCCTTGCCACCCTTGGGAAACAGTGCTCCGGCTGGAGAAGCTCTTGATCGCGTCAGTGCTCGGATGACCGCGCGGCGGTGGTGCCGGCCTTGCGGCCGAAGAAGGTTGCGTCGCCCAGGGAGGTGCCGCTGATGTAGCCCTCGCCGTGCAGGCCGGAAGAGGCGCGGCCGGCCGCGAAGAGGCCGGGTATGGGGAGGCCGTCGAGGTCGAGGACGTGGCCGTCGAGGGTTGTGTGGAGGCCGCCGAGGGTGAAGACGGACGCGCCGGTGCCGCGGCGGTTGCCGGATTCCGAGGGTGGGCGGACGCCCGCTTTCACGTCGATGGCGGCCAGCGGGGGTGTCAGTGGGCGCAGCCAGCGCGGAGCTTTGTGGAAGTCGGGATCGGTTCCGCGCGAAGCGAATTCGTTGTAGCGGTTGATGGTGGCGGTGAGTGCGCCGGGCGGCAGGGCGAGTAGTTCGTCGAGTTCGTCGATGGATTCGGCGACGTGAGTCGGGCGCACACCCCAGCGTTCGCGTTCGGGCACCTCCCCGTAGCCCTGTTCGTCGAGCACCACCCAAACGTTCATGTCGTGACCGAAGAGCGCGGCCTGGCCGATGCGGCCGGGATAGGTGTCCTCGTTGACGAAGCGCAGGCCGCGATGGTTGACGATCATGCCGCGTGCGGCGAAGCCCGGAATCAGCGAGGCGCCGACCTGACCGGCCGACATATGCCGCACGGCGGCGCCGGCGGCCTGTGCGATGCGGATGCCGCTGCCGTCGTCGGTGCCCGCGCTCACCTTGGTGTGGCCGAGCAGACGCGGTGCGTGGGCGGCGAGCATATCGTCGTTGTCGACGAAACCTCCGGTGGTGAGCACACATCCGCGTCGAGCCCGAATTGCGAACTCCTTGCCGTAGTGTCGAGCCACCACGCCGACCACCGAGCCATTCTCGCCCAGAATCAGATTCGTCGCATAAGTGTCGTATTGCGCTGTCACACCGGCAGATTCGGCTGCCGAAACCAGGCAGTCCAGCAGCAGCTTTCCGCCGAAGTCATGCGCGGTAGGCCGGTGACCGCGTGGGGCGGGAATAGCGATTTCGGTGAACGGCCAACTGTTTTCGCCGAGCCACATCAGCCCGTCATCGGTCGGCGGCACCCAGGCGGGAGCATCCCAGAGGCTGGGTTTGAACGGCACACCGCGATCGACGAGCCAGTGGAAATGCGCCACGCTGTGCTCGCTGTAGTGCACGATCTTCGACACATCCGCGCCCGGCCCGAGCGCCGCCACCAGGAATGCCGCCGTCTGCTCGGGACTGTCGTCGAACCCGCACGCCCGCTGAATCGGCGTACCGCCGCCGAGGTAGATCTCGCCGCCCGACAACGCCGACGCGCCACCCGGCCCACCGGCCCGATCCAGCACCAAAACCTCGGCACCGGCCGTCGCGGCTTCGAATGCGGCGCAAGCCCCCGCACTGCCGTACCCGACGACCAGCACGTCGGTCTCGATGTCATAGGACTTCACCTCGGCGGCGGCACGCGGCGCGACCGATCTGCGGACCGTCATGGCATCGAGGCTGCGCGCGTCCACCGAGTGACGGAATCGATCATCTCGGTGGTCGAGCCGGGTACTCCCGTTCAGTGGGACTGGCACCGATCGCGGCGTCCCGCACTCGCGATGGTGTGTGAACGGCGTCACGTTCGCGTATCCCGGCGCCAGTGAGGAGAGGAAATCGATGCGGGTCCTGGTCACCGGAATCACCGAGCCGAGCGGTCGCGCGGTGGCGCGCATGTTGTTGGCCGCCGGGCACGGAGTGGTCGGGCTGGACCAGCGGCGGCATCGCTACATCGATCCGCGGGTGCGGATCACGACCGACCACACCGACGCTGTCGACGGCTGCGCGAGCGTCGTACATCTGGCGGCAAGCGGGCTCGCCGAAATCGCCGCCGCCGCACGCGAAGCCGGTGCGCGGGTGGTGGTTCCAGTCGGTCCTCGCTCGACACGGCTTCCGGACGACAAGGCGATGGCGGTGCTGCACGCGTCGGGCGCGGATAGCGTGCTGGTGCGCACCGCGCCGATCGCCGGTCGCCGGATCGGGCACGAAACCCGCCGGGCACTCGAGCCGATTCTCGGCTCGAAGTCCGACGACGGATTCCAGCTGCTGCACAGCGACGACCTGGACCGCTTCCTGGTACTGGCCGCCACCGCGCTGCCGTCCGGTCATAGCGAAGGTGGGCTCGAGATCGTCGAACTCGCAGCCTTCGGCGTGGTGACCACCGACGAGGTACGCCGCATGATGCGCGAAGCGGGGGTACGGTACTCGGCCCGGGTGCCCGGCTGGTCCGGCCGCCACGCTCTCCTGGATCCCACTGTCGCACAGGAGAAGTGGGGCTTCCGCTGTGGCTGGACGGCACGCGAGGTCATCGCGGATCTGGTGCGCGGGATGATCGGCCGCAAACCCGACGGCGGCGGCTTCCGCACGCGGAAGGGCGCAATCCCGTTGCCGTCACACGTGATTCCATCCCGTGCCGCCACGTCGGACAACCATCCGCTCACCGATGTCGCCCCGGAAGGTCTCGAAGGCGAATTCGACGATCGGGTCGACGAGAGCTACCCGGTACACACCGCGACCAATACTTCCGAGGCGCTCCCCGGCCCGATGACACCGCTGACCATCGACCTGCAGGCCGGTGCCATCCGCCTCAGCAACGAGGCCATGGGCGAGATGATCGCCCTCGACGGAATCGCCTTGGAACACTGGACGAGTCGGGTCACCACGGTGCTCGGCCACCACATCTACATCAATGCCTCGATCGGCGTGCTCGCGGCCGAGAATATGCCGGGCTGGGATGAGGAGAGCATCCGCCGCGACGCCTATGGGAATATCCCGGCCGAAATCGCCCTGCAGCCGCATGGCAAGCCGCCGATGCCGACCGGGCTCGCCAGCACGCTGGCGACCTGGCGCGCAACGTCCCGGGTCATCGCCACCGCCCGCCGTTTCGGCAAGACGGCCGAGCTGATCAATGCCGCGTCTCATGCGGAAGCTTTGAACGCGAACGAGATTCGTGAACTGTCCGATGAGCAGCTGCATGTCCGTGCCCTGCTCTGGCGCGATCGTCTGCACCAGGCGTGGCAGGCCGCCGCGATCGGTGTGATGATGACCGGCGCCGCCACCGCCATCCACGCACGCGGCAAGGATGCGGGCGAGGTTCCGATCGACCTGACCCGGTTGGAATCGGCGAAACCCATGCTCGCGGTGGAACGCCTGGCCGAATTCTGCCGCGCCGACGCCGATCTCGCCGAGTCGGCGCGCGCCGGTGATATCGATGCGACGCGGACGAAATCACCTGCTTTCGCCGCCGCGCTCGACGAGGAGCTGGCGAAGGTCGGGCACCGAGGTCCCGGTGAATGCGAGCTGGTCAACCCGACATTCGGTGACCGCCCCGCCCTCTTGGTGAGCGCCGCCGCCCGCGCCGCGCAAATGCCGGCGCCCAAGCGTGAAACCGTGGATTCATCGCCGAGTCGCACGGCTCGGATGGCCGCCGGAGCTACCGTTGCCCGCGAACGCGCACGCGACGGCGTCGTCCGGATCACCCACTGCCTGCGACTTGCCGTGCGCGAGCGGGCCGATCGGCTCGTTCGCGCCGGTCGATTGCGCGTGATCGACGACGCCTGCTATCTCACGCTGGACGAAATCTTCTGTCTCCCAGCGGATGCGGCCGACAAGGTGGCCCGCAGGCGCGCGGAACGCACTCGACTGCAAACCATCAGGATGCCCGATGTCATTGCCGGACAATGGGAACCGGTCCCCGACGCGGCGGCGCTTACTGCCGGCGAAAGCCTGAGCGGCATCGGTGTCTGCGCCGGTGTGGTGGAGGGCCGGGTGAAGCTGGTGCTGTCGCTGGATGACGATATCGAGCCCGGCGACATCCTGGTCGCCGCGGTGACCGACACCGGCCACACCGCCATGTTCGCCTACGCCGCCGCCGTGATCACCGATATCGGCGGGTCCGCATCCCATGCCGCGATCGTCGCCCGCGAATTCGGCATTCCCTGTGTCGTCGACACCAAGACCGCGACCACCAGCCTGGCCGACGGCCAGCGCGTGCGCGTGGACGGCGCGGCCGGGACTGTCACGCTGCTGGCCGACTGAGCGCGGCCCGACTTGGGTCGCAGACCATATGCGGCCCTTGATGAAAGGAACACCCCTCGTGAAGAATTCGCGCGCTTTCCGCGGCACGATCGCGGCCGCGGCCGCAGTGCTGGTCGGCGTTCTCCCGGCGCTGGCCGGACCGGCGTCGGCGGGTCCGGCGCTCTCGGGGCCGGCCGTGCCGGTGCTGCGGTCCCCGGGCCAGGCCGATCGGCCGATGGGTCTGGCGCACGCGCCGAATGCCCGCGATATCGGCGGCTATCCGGCCAAGGGCGGCAGTAAGCTCGCGACCGGCGTCGTGTACCGCTCCGACGCGCTGGCCAAACTCGACGCGGGCGAACAGCAGAAGCTGGTGTCGCTCAACATCACTCAGGTCATCGACTTCCGCAGCCCCACCGAGACCGGCCGCGATCCCGATAAGCTCCCGGCATCGATCCGCCGCACCGAACAGCCGGTCTACGATCCGGCCAACGACTTCTACCTCATGGTGGCGCGACTGATCCAGGCCGGACCGGCCGCCCAGCAGGAGGCGCTCGGCGACGGCAAGGCCGCCAAGATCATGCGCGACTACTACGCGTGGTTCGTTTCGAACCCCACCGCGCGCGCCCAGTTCGCCCAGGCATTCAAGGACATCGCTACCGCGCAGGGCGCGGTGCTGTACCACTGCACGGCGGGTAAGGACCGCACCGGCTGGATGACCGCGATCCTGATGGGCGCGCTGGATGTCCCGAAGGGGCAGATCTACAACGACTTCTTGGACTCCAACGACAACTTGGCGGCCGGGAACAAGGCGCTGCTGGACGGGCTCGTCGCCCAGGGCTTGGTGACCGATCGTGCGCTCTGGGAGCCGATCCTCGGTGTGCAGCGCGAATTCCTGGACGCGGCGTTCGACCAGGTCCAGGCGTCCTACGGCTCGTTCGACAGTTTCCTCGGCGATGGGCTCGGGATCGACGGCACGACGCTGGAGGCGCTCGAGTCGAAGATGCTGACCAAACACTGAGCTTGTGCCGGTGTCACCGCGAAGGTGACACCGGCGCTGTGAATCTCTCGGCCGCATCGCCGCGCACACTTCCCGCGGGCAGCGTCCGGCCGCACAACACCAGCAGCAGATCCTGGGCCGAACCCGCGAGCACCGAACCCGAGCCGTAGGTGAAATCGAGATCATCGGCCCGCAGCTCGATCCCGTCCAGGTCGACGCCGAAGAAGTTGACACTCTTCGGCGAGAGCGCCCCCAGCACCGTTCGCATGCGCTCGGCCGGGACGACGCGGTCGAGCCCGAGCGCGACGGTGATATCCAAACCGTGGATGACATCGTGACTCAGCGCACCCGCGTACCCGCCACCCGGCGGCTTCCACGGATGATCCACATTGTCGCGCACCGCGGCGACCAGATCCTCGGCTGTCAGCACCGCCGCATCCGACCGCGCACTCCTATCCGCCAGCTTGTTGAAATTCCCACGCGCCTTGAGCATTTCGAGTGCGAACCGCGGCGTGGACATCCGAAACGGCATGGTGATATGCGCAACCACCTCCCGCACCCGCCATCCCGCACACAATGTCGGCTCATCCCACGCCTCGGCCTCCAGCCCGGCCAGCATTTCCGCCAGCTCACCCCGCTCCGCCTCGATCGCCGCCCGCACCTCGGTCTCCGTCATCGCATCTCCTCCGCCCATAACCAGCCCCCTCCACCACCTACGACGAAACTCGACCCTCGAATTCATCGGTCGCCGAGGGAATCGATCAAGATCAGGTGGAACTGGTGGCGGGAGCCTCTCGCGATTTGCCACCATGGTCAGTGGTTTGGGGGTGGGGTGGGAGTCGGTCACCTGGCTTCGAGGAAGGTGCCCGCCTGGGTCGTGGTGCCGAAACCCGGTGCGAAGTCGCCGTATTCGTACAGCAGGTGACCACCGACGATGGTCGCGGCGACGGCGCGGTCGTTGCGGTTGACCATGCGCTCCAGGCCGTCGATACCGGGGACGGGGGCTTCGGCGTAGGCGGCGCTGGAGCCGTCGAATCCGGCGGGGTCGATGACCGCGATATCGGCGCGGGCGCCTTCGGTCAGACGGCCCGCATCCAGGCCGTACCAGTCGGCGAGTTCGCCGGTCAGCCGGTGGATCGCGGTCTCCAGCGGCATGAAGGCGCGCCGGTGGACGCGCTCGAGCATGCGCAGGCCGAAGTTGTAGAAGGCCATATTGCGCAGGTGGGCACCGGAATCGGCGAAGCCGACCTGGACGACGGGGGAGCGCTGGAGCCGGTCCATCACCTCGTCGCGATCATTGGCGATGACTGTGCGCCAACGCAATTGGGCACCGTGCTCGACGGTGAGGTCGAGCAGGGCGTCGGCCGGGTGGATGCCGCGTTCGTCGGCCACCTCGCCGAAGGACTTGCCGATGACCTCGGGATCCGGACACGCGACGATCTGGGCGTCGTAGAGGTCGCGATGCCATACGCGGGGACCGTATTTCTTGCTCAGGTCCTTGCGGAACTGTCGCCGGTAGGATTCGTCGGCGAGCAGTTCACCGCGCTTCATCACATCGCGGATATTGAGTGCCGCGACACCGGAGCCGAACTCCTCGAACACCACCAGATCGACACCATCGGCGTACACCTCGAACGGCACCGGCAGATGCTGCCACCGGAATTGCGCTCCGCCAACGGTATTCGCGATCCAGGCGGCGATCGTGGCGGCCCGCGCGACGGTGCGGTCGGCCTTGACGTCCATCCCCGCGATCAGCGTGGTCTTCAGCGGCTTACGGAACGGTCGGCCCGCGCTCTCGGCGAAGTAGCGCGCCAGCTCGACGCGGGCCGTCAGGTTGGGCGTGCTCTGATGGATCCGATCGCGCTGCCGCAGAATGTCGTTCAGCGCTCGATATTCGCGCCAGGTGGCGTAGGTCGACGGCAGCTGTCGGGTCGGGAAGCGCACGCCCTCCAATTTGGAGAACGAACTGCGGATGGTGGACAGCCCGAGGAAACCGGCATCGAGTGCGTCGGACAGCATCTCGCGCATGCGGTCCAGTTCCACCTCGGTCGGCCGCGCCGCCGCGTCCACGGCCCGAGCCAGCCCCATTACCGCGACCCGCACATCCGAATGTCCCAGTAGCACAGCCACATTCGCGCCGAGTGGGCGCGCGGCGAGGGCGCGAGCGTAGGCATGCGGACCGTCCCAGTCCTTGTGCTCCTTGACTGCGGCATGCACCGCATCCCACGGCAACGCCTCCACCCGGGCGAACATATCGGCACAGTCCTCGGCCTCGGAATACACCGTCGACAATGAACAATTCCCGAACACCACGGTGGTGACGCCGTGCCGTACGGACTCACCGAGACCAGGGTTGCCGAGCACCTCCGCGTCGTAATGCGTATGCACGTCGAGCATTCCGGGCATCACCCATTTGCCCGCCGCATCCACCGTGCGCGCGCCGTCGGGCAATGCCGAGGCGCTGATCACGGTGACCCGGCCGTCGGTGATTCCGACATCGGCGACGCGCGGCGGTGTGCCGAGCCCGTCGAATACCGATCCGCCGCGAATCACCAAATCGCACCGAGCCATCTCAGCCCTCGCATCCAAGTAGGAGATACCGGTACTACCGGTATCTCCTACATCGTCGCACGGGTCGGTGTCGGCCTCTCGAAAAAGGTCAGGCGACCTCGAGCGCCAGGTAGGTCGCCACCAGCATTCCGGCCATGACGCCGAGGCCGACCAGCGGGCCGAGCATGGCGACCGAGAGCCAGCCGAGGCCGATCAGCGCCCCACCCGCCAACCAGGTCGCGACCGGCGCGAAACGCGACATCAGCTCGAAGAACTTGCCCGGCGTGGCATGGTCGGCTTCGCAGGGCGCCTCGCCGTCGTGGACATATCCGACGACACCGGGTAGCCGCTTGGCAACGAGGGCGGCGCCGTGTCCGCCCTTGATGTAGCGCACCTGCAGCGTGCCAGGCGGAACCGAATCGAATCCGGTGAAACCGCCGACCCCGACATCGCGCATGCCGAGTCCGCGCAATGCGCTGCACAACCAGGCGACCGGCTTATCGGCGCTGGCGCACACATTCACCAGCGAGCCGACCTGCCCGCTGTCGGCGCATTCCACCCAGTCGAATTCACGGGGCAGCACACTGCCCGCCAGGAAGACGTTCTGGAATGCCAGCGCCGGTATCTGCTTGAGCGATTGCCCGAACAGGTAGGTGCCATTGCTGTGCCCGACGAAGTGGAAAGGAATGCCGGGATGCCGGGCCAGGTGGTAGCTGTACTGATCGGCGAACCAGCGCAGATTGCGGCGTCGGGTGAACGGCAGTGCGAAGTTGTAGGCCGACAGCCGCCCGTAGGACGGTGTCACCACCAGCACGTCTGGTTCGAGCTCGTGCAGTTTCCGCTCGAGTTCGTTCGGCCATTCGCCATTGCCCGATCGAATTCCGTGCAGTGCGAATACCACCGATTTGATGGTCGCCTCGTGTTCGGGCAGCGGGCTCGGGTTGGTGGATTCGATGTCCTCGGTAATGGCCCAGCGCAGAATGTCGTAGCGCTGTCCGGTGTAATCCTCGCGGACCTTGCGTCTGGTGCAGGCGATGTCGGCGTGTGTCGCATTGGGCATGAGCTTCTGAACGCCGGTCGGCAGTGTTTCCAGATCGCGGCTGTCCTCGCTGTTCACCGCCCAGTCGTTGCGTGCGCGCACCTGTACGACAGTCGGTGCTTTCTCGCCGAGATCGGCGATTTCGCGCAGCCATTGGATGCGCAAATTGGTGATGAACGGTGAACCGCAGAGCATCTCCAGCACCGTGAACGTCTGCAGCAGCGGCGCCAGCATCTTGGCCAGTATCCGGAACGGCCAGGGCGCGCGGTCCAGATCGACGCCGCGATTCGGCGCGGCGAGCAGCACGATGCGGGAGACGGCGTCGGCCCAGGCCAATTGCGGGCCGTCGAGACCGCGCAGTGCCTGCAGGAAGGCGTAGCGGAGCATGACGCCGCCGATGCTGTGTCCGATGAGGACGATCTCTTCGGTCTGGCGCGGTCCGGTCCAGTAGGCATCGATGCGATCGGCGAGATCGCGGCAGCGCGCGGTCAGGCTCCCTCGGCTCAGCCGCGTGACCGGCTCCGGGAATTGCCAGTAGACGGCCTCGTCGGGCCCATATCCTGGCTCGTGGCGCAATTTGTCGAATAGGTCCTTCGCCGCATGCGGCGGTTCGGAAAGACCGGCGACATAGACGATCAGTCGACTGCGCTGTGCGTGCGCGGATTCCATGATGATTCCCCCCGGGTGCGGTGCCATCGATCCTCATTCGACGGCATGCGGTGGTGCTTCTACTACAACATCGCGAATACGTCCACCGGTGTTTCCCGCTGCACTGTATTCATCCAGCGTAGAGGGCATGCCGTGCGTTCTCGTACGCCGTCCGGATCTGCCGCCCGATCGCCCCACCGTCGCTGGGTGCGCGGATCTCGGCGATGGTGTGTGCGGCCCAACTCGGAGGCTGTGTGGTGCCGCCCAGGGCCCAGGCCGCCTGCCGGGCGGCCCCGAGCGCGACGTACTCGTTCGGCTCCGGGACCGTGACCGTGAGGCCGAAGATCTGGGCGGCGAGTTCGGCGACCAAGGCGGAGCGGGCCGCACCGCCGATGAGCAGCACCCGGTGGATCGGGATTCCCGAGGTGCGCAGGTGGTCGAGCACGTCGGCCATATTGCAGAGCATGCCCTCGACGGCGGCGCGCGCAATGTGGCTGGGGCGCAGAGTTTCCGGTCGTAGACCGTGCAGACTTCCCGTGGCGTGTGGCAGGTTCGGGGTGCGTTCGCCGGATAGGTAGGGGAGCATGACAACGCCATCGGAACCCGGCGGTGCCTGGCGTGCAAGGGTTTCCAGGCCGATGAGGTCGACGCTGAGCAGTGTGGCAGTGGCGTCCAATACGCGGGCGGCGTTGAGTGTGCAGGCCAGTGGCAGGAATGCGCCGGTCGCGTCGGCGAATCCGGCAATGGCTCCGGTGGCATCGGCGCTCGGTGCGGCGGCACGGGTGTAGACGGTGCCGCTGGTGCCGAGTGAGATGACGACGTCCCCGTCTGCGATGCCCAAACCCAGTGCGGCACCGGCATTATCGCCGGTGCCCGCCGCGACAAGTGCGCCCGCGGGTGTGCGTCCGACCGCTTCGGCGGGTCCGGCGACCCGGGGCAGTTCCGGGTTCCGGCCCCGGAACGCATGGGCGAGTAAGTCTTTGCGGTACCGGCCGGTCGCAGGCGACCAGTAGCCGGTGCCCGAGGCGTCGCCGCGATCGGTGGTCGGTTCGACGGTGTGATCGGACGGCCCACCCCGCAATCGCCAGGTCAGATAGTCGTGCGGAAGCAGTACCCGGTGTGTGCGGTCGGCATGTCCGGGTTCATGATCGGCCAGCCACCGCAGCTTGGCGACGGTGAATGCCGCCACCGGCACACTGCCGACGGCATCGGCCCACATTTGCGGGCCGCCGAGTTCGGTGATCAGCTCTTCGGCCGCGTCGGCGGACCGGATATCGTTCCACAGCAGCGCATCCCGGACCGGATGACCGTCGGCGTCCAGTGCGACCAACCCGTGCTGCTGGCCCGCGATCGCGACCGCATCGGCCCGGTCCAACAACCCGTCGCCTGCCGAACACAGTGCCTGCCACCAGAATTCGGCGGGAACCGCGGTGCCGTCCGGGTGCGGGGCGCGCGCTTCGTCCAGAATCTCGCCCGTATCGGCATCGCACAACACGACCTTGCATGACTGGGTGGAGCTGTCCACCCCCGCGACGGTGGCCATCAGGCTCCCGGCCTGAGCTGGATCTTGCGGCCGGTGCCGGCTCGGAAAGTCTGTAGCGCATCGGGGAATTCGGCCAATCCGAAGCCGTGGGTGATCATGGTGTTCGCATCGATCACGCCCTTGCCCATGAGTTCCACCGCGCGGCCGAAACTGTGCAGCACCGCCATCGAACCCACAATGGTGATCTCGTCGTTGTAGATCCGGAACGGTGAGATCGACGTCGTCGCCGCGCCCGGCGCCACCCCGAACTGCTGGAACACCCCGCCCCGGCGCACTCGGCCGAGTCCGTCCTCGATGGCGGCGATCGCGCCTGTACAGTCGATGACCACCTCCCAACCCTGCGGGCGGTCGAATTCGTCGGCGGTTGTGGCGGTGGCATCCGCGCCGAGGTCGATGGCCACCGCGAGTCGCGCGGTATTGATGTCGACCACCGACACCGACGCGGCCCCCACGACCCGCGCCAGCTGCAACATCAGCAGACCCATGGTGCCCGCGCCGTACAGCAGATAGTGCGCGCACAGTGCACGCGGCAGCACGTCGAACGCATGTACCGCACACGACAACGGCTCGACGAGCGCGCCGTGCGCGGTCGACAGCGTCTCGGGCAGCCGATAGCAGTTCGAGGCAGGCACCGCGACGTATTCGGCCATCGCACCGTCGACGGTATCGCCGATCGCGCCCCACCGTTCGCACAGATTCCCGCGCCCGATCGCGCAGTAATGACACGTCCCGCAGAACAACGACGGATCCACCGCGACGGAATCGCCGATCCGCACACCAACGACGCCCGAGCCCAGTGCCACCACCGAACCGGCGAACTCGTGACCTGGCACGATCGGATAGGGCGTGGGCGGGAATTCGCCGTCGGCAATATGCACATCGGTGCCGCAGATCCCCACCGCATCCACCCGCACGACGACTTCGCCGGGCTTCGGCGTCGGATCCGGCACGTTCTGCACGGCGATTTTCCCAGGCGTTTCGATCACGACCGCGCGCATAGCACTACCTTGCACCCGACCCCCGCCGCTGCGCCGCATTTCGCTCCGCTCGCATGGCGGATTTTCGGATGAGGCAGACTGTCGCGGTGAACGACGACCCGGACCGGCACGCCGAGGTGCACGTCCGCACGGGCGACGGAACCACACTGCCCGCCCTGACGGATCCGCTGTTGGACGATCTGCTGCGCGAACCACCCGATCCGGAATATCCGGCGATCGTGGTCGAACGCGGCGAGTACGCCTACATCCAGGCGCGCCTGCTGCCCGACGGCGTGTACGAACTCGAGCACCGTGCGGCCGCATCGGACGAGTGTTTCCAGATGTACACCCCCGATGCCAGGTTCGTGCGCGATGTCATGTGGGCGTGGATCGACGAAAACGCTTGGTGGCGTGAGAGTGTCGGGTGGTATCGCGTCGATCCGGCGGTTGCGGAATTGGAAGCCGCCCGACGCGAGATGTCCGGTCTGCTGGACGGACTTTCGGTCATGGACGGTATCGAGTCGGCGATGGACGATGCGTTGAGCCGCGCGGACGAGCTGCTCGCCATGGAACTTCCGGATGACGACGAGCTAGACCGAGGCTAGGCGGCTCTGATACCACAGCGCCGTTGTCGAGATATCGGCTTCCGTCAGCGGCAGATAGGTGCCGTCGTCGTGCCAGCCGAGCGCCTGAATCGTCACGCGCAACTCCTGCTGGAAGCAGATCGGATCGCGAATATGCCAGCGATACATGCCGAATCGCTGATGCGGCTGGTAGATCTCATCGGACGGCAGGACCTGGTGCAGGCCGAGGTAGGGCGTCGAATAGGTGCGGTAGGCGCCGTCGAGATCGAAATTCCATGCGCCGCCGAAGTAATCCTCGGTGCCGGTGCCGCAGAGGGTCGGATGGGTGGTGTCGCCGTCGAGGTAGAACTTCAGCTCGCCCTCACCCCACCAGCCCGGTGCGCCGGGCCGAATCGCGAGGTAGGTACCGACATATCGGCCGGGACCCGGTATCGCGTCGAGAATTGTGTGCACGGCGGGCGCGCCGAGTGGCGTGCTGTGGCGGCGTAGCGCGTGCAGATATCCGGCGGAGTCGGGGACATCTTCCTCGGTATAGGTGAATTGGTAGTAGACCGGCACCGCACGGTCAGTGCCGTTGTGCAGGGTGACCCTGGCCTGCTCACGAAAAGGCATGGGCCAGAAGCTGTTCAGACCACCGGCGGGAGCAACCACCACCATCTCGGACTGCACAAGTGCCAGCTCGTCCCAGCCGTTGCAGAAGAAGTCGCCGAGTGGCAGGTCGATCGATGGCTCGGGTTCGTCGTCCCAGTACATGCGCAGGGTGAGCTGCCGCAGCACCGTGCGGTCGGTGGTGAGCCAGCAGTGGCGCAGCACGCCGGAGCCGGAAATGTCTGCGAGCGTTACGGTTTCGCCCGCATCGAGGTGAATCGACGGGGAGATTTTCCAGCCGGGTCCGAGTAGCCGCGCCGCATGTGCCCCGGTGCCCTCGGTCGCGCGAGCCCCGGCACCGGAGGAGCCGGTCGGATTCTCCGCACTGATCGAGCGGGTCCGTGCGGCGTCGAGCCGCCAGAGTTCCGATGCCGTCACAGCCCCGGCCAGCCGTATCGATCGGTGACCGCGGCGTGGCCCGCGCGCTTCTGATAGGCGATGGTGGTCGGCGGCTGCTCGGGTGCGCCGACCGAGACGCCCGCCGAGAGTTGCGCCAGCTCGCGCCGGAATTGGTCCATATCCAGCCAGAGGATCTGCTGCGCCAATTCCTCCATCGTTTCGGCGGACAGGGCACCAGCCTCCGAATAGACCAGCAGGCCCTCGCGGAAAGCCATGAGCGTCGGGTAGGCCGAGACCCCGGCCATTTCGGTCAGTTGCTTCTCGGCATCGATATCGACTGTGCCGTAGACGATTTCGGGGTGCAGATCCGCGGATGCCGCGAAGACCTCGGCGAATCGGCGCGACGGCTCACACCACTGCGCACCCCAATCGATCAGCACGATATGGCTGTTCGCGACGGTCGCGTCGAAATTGTTTCGGGTCACTGTCATTGTCGGCATCGAGGTCCTCGCGATAGCTGTCGTGTAAGCAACCCTGCATCCTCGCATAGGCGGCGGCTTTACGGGAGGTGAGCGGATCGGTGTTGCTCCGCCGCCAGAAAATGCGTTATATCCGCGGTGGCTTCATACAACTCGCGGTAGCGGCCGTAGTACGACGCATAGGTCGCGCCACTATCCGCATCGGGCTCCACCATGCCGATGATCGGATTCCAGGCCGCGGTATCGACGCCGACGGCCTCCGCCGCGAGCAGTGCGTCACCGAGGCAGGCTCCGACGGTATCGGCCGGTAGTTGCTGCGGCAAGCCGGTCACATCGCTGACGATCCGGGTCCACAGCCCGCCCTTGGTCCCGCCGCCGACGGCGACCAGTCGCGGGGGCTGTCCGCCCGCCATGGCTTCGAGGTTGTGCCGCACGCCGTAGGCGATGCCCTCGAGCACCGCCCGGTACAGCTCGGCACGTCCGTGTCCGAGGGTGAGGCCCGCGATAATGCCCCTGGCATCCGGATCGAACAGCGGTGTGCGCTCGCCCGCGAAGTACGGGAGCGCGAGCAGGCCCCGACTGCCCGCCGGAACCTCGGCGGCCTCGGCCACCAGGTCGGCGAAGTCGCCGCCGACGAGTTTGCGCAGCCAATCGGTGACCGCGCCGGAGGTCGCCATGCCCGCCGCCGATGTGTAGGTGCCGGGCCAGGTGCCGCAGGTGAGCCAGAGGCCGGGATGCGGGCGGGGATCGGTCAGCACCTGCACCACGAACATGGTGGTGCCGTACATGATCATGGCGTCGCCGGGTGCCCGGACACCGACGCTGGCGGCCTCGGCCCAGGCGTCGATGGTTCCGGTGGTGACGGGCAGCCCGGCGGGCAGCCCGGTCGCCGATGCGGCCGCCGCACTCACCTTGCCGACAATCTCGGTGGGCCAGGCCAATTCGGGCAGCCTCAGACCGGGAGCAACCGTTGCTGCCCAGTCGTGCGCCCAATATCGTTGGCGCAGGTCATACATCGGGACGCACTGGCTGGCCGATTGGTGATCGAGCACATAGCGTCCGGTAAGCCGGTGCACCAGAAATGAACTCGCCATCAACAGCATCTCGGTACGCGCCGCGACCTGCGGCTCGTTCCGGGCCAGCCAGCGCAACTTGGGGCCGACGGCCTGGCTGGTCAACGGCGAACCGCCGCGCTCGAGAACGGCGGCGGCACCGAATTCCCAGTTCAGTTCGGCGATTTCGGTGGTTGCCCTGGTGTCGACGCCGTAGAGGATGGCCGGGCGCAGGGGGTGTCCGACGGCGTCGGCGGGCAACAGGCACGGTCCGATGCCGGATACGGCGAGGGCGTCGAGCGTCGCGCCGTCGGCCGCGTCGAGGAGTTCGCGGGTGATCGCGCGGAACTCCGCCCACCAGATGTGTTCGGCATCGTGTTCGACCCAACCGGGCCGCGGTGTCGAAACACCGTGCGTTCGTTCCGCCCTGGCGATAACGGTGCCATCCGACCGGACCAGAACGCCCTTGGAACTGGAGGTCCCGATATCGACGCCGAGGAATGCGCTCGTCATCGGGTGAACTCGTCGAGGGTGATATCGAGGAGATCGCAGGCGGCCCGGACGGTGGCGCGATGGTCGCCGGGGACGGCGTGAATATGGTTGGCGCCGAAGCGGGACAGGAAATCATCGGCATGTGCGTCCAACCGGGCGAAGGCATGCGGCCATTCCCAGGTGGACTGTTTCATCAGCGATTCGTTGGTCGCCTGGTCATAGGTCTCGAAATCGCCCAGCATCAACTGCATTCGGTAGTCGCCGTCCTTGCGGGTGAGGCGGGCCAGGGTCATCCGGCCGGGCGCGGCCAGATGGTGCACCGACGCACCGCCCGCCGGGAAGAAGAACACCTCCGGATAGAGATGTACGTTGGCGAGATTCTCGGTCGGTTCGTCGCTGCGGGCGGCGAACCAGGTGGCGTGCTGACCCGAATTGCACAGATCCCAGATATCGCGGTCGGCGTGATAATGCCGGACATCGGCGAAAAGCACCGGGGTGTGGGTGATCTGCTGCAGTAGCCGCATGGTGAGTGCGCCGTCCATATCCGCTTCGGTCGCGCACACATGGGGTTGTTTTGGGCCGTTCCAATCGTAGGGGTCGTTGAGGAACGCCTCGGTGATATCCATGGTGGCGAAGTATTGGGTGAGCTCCGGCTGGCCTTTGATACCGGAGAAGTCCAGCCGCCATTCGTCGATCAGCTCACGCACGGCCAGATACGAGCGAATCTGGCGTTCCAGCAATTGCGGAGTGAGTTTCACGCCGTCGTAGTGCACACCGGCGGTATTGCGCTCCAACCACTCTCGCGCCCCTTTCGCCTCACCGGCATCGGCCTGCTCGGCGCGACGGACGATCTCCCACTGGTCGATCTCCTCGACATCGATGCCGAACAGGCGCTGCCACTGATCGGTATTGGCGACAGCGGTATTCATCCCCATCGGCCGCCCGCCGAAGCGCCCGAAAGTGCTCCCGCGCAAGCTCGATACGGCGGCGGCAGCGGTCGCCTGACTACCGATCGCCTCGATCAGGGCGGTATCGGCCGGATCGCCCCACAACCGGGTATGCGCGCGGCCGATCTGATCCAGCGCACCGCCCGCGGCCAGCATGCCGACCATGCCCGGCTGCACCGGATCGATATTGGACAGCAACAGCAGCGGACCCGGTGTCGCACCCGCGGCCAGCATGGTGAAGTGCGGGAACGCCCAGACCGCATAGTGCAGCACCGTGAGATCCACACCGGCGGCGGCCACCTCGCGTGCCACCGAGCCGGCCAGTGCGTTCGTACTGATCTGCGACGCACCCCGGATCACCTCGTGCCCGGCCGCCCGCAACCCGGCGACCAGCCGATTCTCGGCCGACTCGATGAACTCCGCGATCCCGGCGTGCACATAATCACGCCCGTCGGACACGCTCATTACCCCGATCCGCGCCATCCCGACCGCCTCCCAACGCGCAGGCCCCCTCCAGGATTATCTATCCGAAGAGGGCCGCCGGTGGTCGGCTTCGGGCGAGCGGGTTCGAGGTCGTTATCCGCCGGTGACCCGGCTCTCGACCAAATCGGCCGTGATCGCATCGAGCCGCCGGGCGCGCTCCGGATCGAAGTCCCTGCCCGCCAAGGCAAGTCGCGTGCGGCGTCGGAATGCGGCGAGCGGTTCGGTCGGCGGATGGTCGATCAGTTCGGCGATGGGGACGATGGCCTTCTGCTCGGTTTGGGGGTCATGCGCACGGTGGTCGGTGCACCGGCGGTCTCCGAAGCGTCATTCGAGCAGACCAGGGTGCTCGTGGCGGGCATGGTGCGATCGCTCAGCGGGGAACGGCCGCGGTGACGGGGCGCGGGGTGGGGAAGGTGAGTGGTGCGAGGTGGACGCCGCCCTGGGCCCAGCCCGCGCTGGTGATCCACCAACGGTCGTCGTCGCGCACGAGTTCGGCGGCGTGGGCGGCGATATGGCCGACCTTGTCGCCGATACGGAACCGGAAGGGTTGTCGCTGTGGAATACGTCGGTGCCGACGTAGTGCGGGCGCGGACCGATGAACAGGTACCACCATCCGCCGTGGTGCACCACGAACGGGGATTCGGTATTGCCCGCCTCGGTGCCGATCGCGGGGTCGGTGTATGCGATATGGCGGTCGCCCCAGTGCACGAGATCGCCGCTGGTGCGGTAGGCGACGATGTGGTGCCCGCCGCGCGGTGTACTGGTGGCGCAGTAGTACATGACCCACTTCTCGCCGATACGTACGACCATCGGATCTCTCGCGTCGTAGCCGTCGAGGAACAGCGGTCCGGCTCGGCTGCGGGTCCAGCGGAACAGGTCGGTGGAGGTGGCGAGGTTGATGGCGGCGGTGGTGCGGTCGGTGCCGCCGCCCGCGTAGAACATGTAGTAGCGGCCGTCGACGCCGATGACATGCGGTGCCCAGAGATGTGTTTCGCCGTAGCCGGGATCGACGGTCAGGGCGGATGGTCGCTTGGTCCACGGTCCATGCAGCTGCGGTGCGGTGGCGTGGGCGAATTCTGTTTCGTGGAACGGGTCGGCGGGTTCGGGATGGGTGATGCCGAAGAGGTGCCAGCGGCCGGATTCGTCGCGGACAATGGTGTGGTCGTTGATGTACCAGGGGTGCGATTCGCCGTCGCCGGGGTTGTAGATCCTCGTGAACGCGCCCGCTCTCACCACCTCGCGCGTTGCCATACAGCTCATGATGACGTGCGCGGACCTCGCTGAGGTCAGGTCTGAAACATTGAGATGTCGCGGGCTCTCAGCCGCCGTTGGCTCGGGAGCTGTCGGCTAGGGCGTTGTCGGCTTGGACGCGGGTGTCGTTGGCTCGGGCGGTGTGGTCTGCGGTGTCGATGACTCCGGCGCTGTGGACTCGGGCGTCGTCGGCTCCGTAGCTGCTGTCTCGGGCGTTGCCGGCCCGGGAGCTGTCGGCTCGGGCGTCGTTGGCTCGGGGGTTGCTGTCCGGGGCGCCTCAGGCTGTTCCGTTGTCGGCCGGGGAGCACTGGATTGAGCTGCTGGTGGCGGGGCCAGTGGTTGCGAAGCTGGCGGTTGGGGCGCCGTCGGCTGCGGCGTTGTCGTCGCAGGTGCGGCCTGGGAGGCGGCGGACCGCTGCTGGTTACGCCGCAGTACCGCCTGACTGAAGCTCGTACTGCTGAAATGAGTTCCATAGACCCCGAGCGCGACCACCCCGGCCGCGATCACCGCGACGCCCGCGCTCCAGTCGATATGCCAGAACGCCGCGACGACGCCGACGAGCGAACTGAGCAGGGCGATGGCCTTGGCCGCATCATCGGTCATGCTCGGGCTCGGCGCCTGTTCGCCCGACTGCCATTCGTCGAGCATCAGCAGTACCGCGAGCAGTGGCAGCGAGATCGCGAAGGCGATCATGGAGATCCGACCGGAGACGCCCAGCGGCGAGGCCGTGAGGAAACCCTGCAGGATGACGACGCCGATGGCGATCAGCCCGCCGTACATCAAGCTGTTCTGCTTGGCGTACTTCTTCTTCTCGGCGGGGGTGGCCAGTTTCGTGTAGTCGACGTCGTCGTGCACGCTGGTGACCATACTGGACCTTCGGCGGTAATTCCGGATGAACAGTTGCCACGGCGGGGACTAGGCGGCGTCAACCAGCACCGCACGGAGTTGGGCCAGTTCTGCACCGGAAAGTCCGTTGGTGCGCAGCCATTCGGCCGCCCCGCCCTGAGTGGTGTGCAATTCGTCGAGGAACCGGATGATCACATCCGGATCGACCGCCAGGATGCCGGTCCGGACCGGTGGCAGCCCGTGATAGGACGGCAGCGCGTCCAGGCGTTCGCGGATGCGTTCCAGGCGTTCGCCGGTGAGTGCGTAATCGGCGGCGATGGCCTCGGCCGGGACACCCACCGCATCCAGCACCATGGCCGCGAGGATGCCGGTGCGGTCTTTGCCTGCGGCGCAATGGAAGACGACCGAGTGACGTTCGGCATCGGCAATGAGCCGGGCCGCCGCCACGATGGATTCGCCACTGCCGGTGAGGAGTTCGCGGTAGAGCGCGACCAGGTCGTACTTTCTGCCGTCGGGAACCAGCTCGGCGGGGGTGGCGACGACGTTCGTCGCCTTGCGCACCGGGAGATTGACCATGCGCACCGCCGCGCTGCCGGTCAGTCGGCCGTAGCCCTCGCGCAACACCTCGTCCGGGTTGCGTAGGTCGATCAGCGTGCGCAGACCGACCGGACCGGTCAGGATGGCCAGATCGTCCTCGGTGAGGTGCTGGGGGGTGCTGGAGCGGTAGACGACGCCGAATCTGGTTGTGCCGCCGCCGATCACCGGGAGCCCGCCGAGGTCGCGGACATTATCGATTTGGGCGAACTCTACCCATCGCCGCTGGGTGCTGTCGGTGAACATCGCGCTAGTGGGCTCGGCCCGCGGCGGCCTCGTCGGCGCGGCTCAGGCCGCACAGACCGATGAGGTCTTCGTGCAATTCGAACCACACCGTGTGGTAGCTGTCCATGATCGGCCGAGCCACCCAGTTGTGGTCGCCGCCGTTCATCCGCTCGATGGCGCGGGCCAAGCGGTCGGTGTAGGGCGCGAGGCGCGGCGCGATGGTGCCGATGCGTTCGACGAGGGGTGCGACGCCATGGTGCAGTGTGGTCAAGCGCGCCAAAACCGCTGCGTCGTAGGTGTTGTCGGAATGATCGTTCACCGTGCTCGCGTCCTTCATCTGCCAGGCCGTGATGACTGCTTTCAGCTCGGCATTGAACTCGCAGAATTCATCGTAGGCCGCGGCGAGGTCGCTCCGGTCGAGATCGGCGCGCTCGTGTTCGAGAAGTCGGCCCAGTTGTTCGCGGCCCTGCGGGGTCAGGCGGATGCCGACCGGTGTGCTGGCGCATAGCCCACGCGTCACGAAGTCAGCGGTGCGCGTGGCGGCTTCGGTCTCGGCGATCGTGAGGCTGGCGGCGATGGCGTCCGGTTGTACTCGACCCTTGATGCCGATCAGGCGCAGTACGGCGAGTTCGGAGACATTGTTGCCGTTGACTTCTCGGGGAACCGGCAAATTCGCCGCATCGGAATCAGTTGCCGCTGAGCGATCTTCGTTCGGTTTCGACAGGAACTCGGGCAGCTCGGCCGAGTCGACCTGTGCCCATTGTGCGAGTCGCTCGACATCCTCGATTACCGAGGCATCCACCGCCTTTCCGCTCACCTGTCCCGGCCACACGGTGCCCGCCCCGCCATCGACGGTGACGACGTGACCGGCCAATGCCTCGACGACCCCGGCGCCGCAGCCGACTACGCACGGACGGCCCAGCTCCCGGCTGACCAGCGCGGCATGCGAGGTGGCCCCGCCGAGTTCGGTGACGATGGCCCGCGCCGCGATCATCCCGTGCAGATCGTCCGGGCTGGTTGTGGGGCGCGCCAAGATCACGTGCTCGCCTGCGGCCGAACGGGTTTCGGCCTCGTCGGGATCGGTGACCACAATGCCGGAGGCGAGTCCCGGACACGCGGATTCGCCCTGGGCCAGAGGTCGCAGCCCGGTGTCGTCGCCCGATGCGGGCAGCAAGACGGTGCGCACCTGGTCGGCCCCGACGCGGCGCAATGCCTCATCGGCATCGATGAGCCCCTCATCGACCATGGCGACGGCGGCGCGAACCGCCGCGCGCGCAGAGCGTTTCGCCGGTCGAGACTGCAACAGCCACAGGCGACCGGACTCGACCGTGAACTCGATGTCCTGGATATCGCGACCGTCACGCTCGAGCAGCTCGGCGGCGGCGAGCAATTGGCGGTGCACCTCCGGCAGCGTCACCGCGAGTTCGTCGAGCGGGCGCGGGGTGGTACGTCCCGAGACGACATCCTCACCCTGCCCGCCGACCAGCCATTCGCCGAAGACCGCACGCGCACCGGTATTCGGATTCCGGCTGAACAGCACGCCGGTCCCCGAGAGCGCGTCGAGATTTCCGAAAACCATGGCCTGCACCGTGACCGCTGTACCGAGCGAGTCGGAAATACCTCGGGTGCGCCGATAGGTCTTGGCCCGCGCGGAATCCCACGAACGGAACACCGCGGTGATCGCGCCACGCAACTGCTCCCACGGATCCTCCGGCACCACGCCATTCGGATCACCGAGCACGATCTCCCGATACTGGGTGACGAACCGCCCCCGAGTATCGCCGGCGTATCCGGGATTTCGCGTCTCGGCGGTCAGCGCCCGCTCGACCGAGTCGTTCATCCCCAGATTCAGCACGGTATCCATCATCCCCGGCATACTCACCGCGGCCCCGGACCGAACCGACACCAGCAACGGATGCTCCGCGGACCCGAAGCGCCGCCCCGTCCCACGCTCCAACGCGTCGATACCGTCTCGCACCCCCGCCCAGATCTCCGCGCCGAGCACCCCGCCGTTGGCCCCGAATTCCGCCCATGCCTCGGTCGTCAGCACGAATGCGGGCGGCACCGGCAACCCCAACCCCCGCATGTGATCAACGCTCCACGCCTTTCCCCCGGTCCGCTCCCGCGAAAGCCCGCACGCTCCATCGAGTTCCACAACGACCGAACCATCGGCACCGGCCCTCCCGAAGGCGGCCCCCGGTCGCTCCACCGGCTCCACTCCGATCGTCATAACACTCCTTTGATCATCGACAGCCACCGCGCACTCAGCGCATGACAAGGGCAGATCACCGGGCCGCCTGGCCCGAACACCCTGGTAATCGGCGCAACCCCGCAGCGTGCACCCGCGGGCAGCCCGATTTCAGCCTGCCGCCCCGCTCGGCCCGGGCGTACCGGACGTCCCGGTCAGCAGGATGCGCCGACCTCGACACTTCCCGGCAATGGCCGTGGCTACGGCACCACGACGAGCTTTCCGGTGGCTTGGTTGTTCTCCATGTAGCGATGGGCCGCGACGATGTCGTCCAGGCCGAAGACACGGTCGATGTTGGGTCGATAAACGCCGGATTCGACCTGGTGGATGACGCGCTGCAAAACGGTCGTGCCTGCGCTGCCCTTGAAGTCGTCGCTGTGGAAAGCCGTGAGCTTGGTTCCGGACGGGATCATCGCTATCGGTTCGAAATCCGGGATCAGCCATCCGCTGAGCGAGCCCGCCACACACACCGTCCCGCCGCTACGGACCAGGTGCAGCGAATCCACCGCCGTGCTCGCTCCGACGAGATCCAGCACATAGTCCGGCCCCTCGGGCCATACCGCGTGCACGCTCGCCGTCAGCGATTCACCGGTGTCGAGGAGTACGTGGTCGACACCAACCGCGGTCAATGCGCCGATCTTGCCGTGCCGTCGAGTGGTGGCCGCGGTCTCGATGCCGTAGCCGGACGCGATCGACGCGGCAGCCATTCCCACCGACGAGGTCCCGCCGCGGATCAGCAACCGCCCCCGGCCACCCGGCGCGACACCCAACGCATCCAGCGAGCCCTGCGCAGTCAGGTACGTCTCGGGTAGCGCGGCCAGGACATCCCAAGGCAAGGTGGTCGTGACCGGCATCAACAGCGAGTTCGGCAACAACACGTACTCCGCGTAGCCGCCGTCGAACTCCCGGCCCATCTCACCCATCACCGCCGCAACGGTCGTCCCGTCCGGCAACCTCGGATCGGTCGAGGTGGCCACGGTTCCCACACATTCGATCCCGAGCACACGCGGGAACGTCACGTTCGGGGAATGCCCCTGACGGGTCCTCAGCTCCGACCGGTTCAAGCCCGCACCCTGCACCCGCACCAGGCTCCAGCCCTCTCGAACCGCTGGTACAGGCAGCTCACGGATCTCCAGTACCTCCGGACCGCCGGCCCTGACGCAGACCGCCGCTCGCATTGTCGTACTGACACCACCTCGACGGCGTGAGGTCGTAGTGCCGGCCGAGTGAAAATCATCGCGCATGGGTTCACTGTCGCGGGAAGGCGGCGTGGCCGACCACCGATAGAATGCCAACTCATGCCCGTTGGCCGCCAACTTGACCGGACCAGTCAGACGTCACGTCTGTGGCCATCCGGAGGCGTACATCTGTGGCCGTCGGGGGGAACGAGCACGGTGCATTCCCATCCACGTGGACACCTCGTGTACGCAGCCCAGGGCGTCCTATCGGTCCACACCGAACGCGGCACTTCGATCGTTCCTGCCAATCGAGTCGCATGGACCCCAGCCGGATTCACGCACTACCACCGCGCGCACAGCCATACCGATATGCGGGTCCTGTTCCTACCGGCATCCCTGGCCCGGCTCACACCCGACCATCCCGCCGTGTTCACGGTCTCCGACCTCGCCCGCGAAATCCTGCTCACTCTCACGGGCCCACGCGACCGCGACCGCGCCGCGCTCACGCGGCTCCGTCGAGTCCTCGTCGACGAACTCAACGAAGCACGCGAGCGGCCTTTGCAACTGCCGGAACCCCACGACGATCGGTTGCAAGCCATCGCACAGGTGCTGTACCAGCAGCCCGGGGACAACAGCTCACTTGCCGACCTCGGGCGGACGATCGGAGCCAGTGCCCGCACTCTCAGCCGACTGTTCCACAACGAGCTCGGCATGACCTTCTATCAATGGCGGACCCAACTACGCATCTATCACGCGCTCGTCCTGCTCGCCGACGGCCACGACACGACCCACGTCGCCCACGCCTGCGGATGGGCGAACCCCAGCAGCTTCATCACCGCCTTCACCGACATCATCGGCACCACCCCGGGCCGCTACCGAACCGGTCGACACGGCCGCACCACCCGAATGACCTGAGCAGCAGGTCCTTTCATCACGGCCCTGTGCACAGGCGCAGCCTTGAGTTAGTCAGCCTATCTGACTATAGTAGTCAGGGAAGCTGACTAGATTGTATCGGAGGCCGATATGGACCGGGATGCGCAGTGGCGGGTCATCGAGCAACAGCGACGCGCCGTCGCCGACGTGCTCGACGATCTCGCGCCGAATGAGTGGGAGCTGCCGTCACTGTGTGCGGGCTGGCGGATTCGGGATGTCGCCGCGCACATCGCCTTGGCGCCGCAGCCGCCCGGTCCGGTGGATATGGTTCGTGCGGGGCTGCGGGCACGCGGGCGGTTCCATCGGCTGAATCACGATGTGTCCGTTCGCTATGCCGACGCGGGGCGGGATCTCGTCCCCGAGATCCGGGCGCAGGCGGCATCGCGGAGATTGCCGGTGGTCACCAGCTATCGCAATATCCTCTACGACATCATGGTGCACGGTCAGGACATCGCCATCCCGACCGGTAGACAGATCGACCTCCCGATCGAGGCTGCGGCGACGGCGGCCACTCGGGTTTGGGCCATGGGTTGGCCGTTCTGGGCGAAGCACCGGCTCACGGGATTTCGGCTCATCGCCACGGACGCCGACTGGGTGGCGGGTACCGGAGACGAGGTGCGGGGCCGCGTCGCCGACCTGCTGTTGCTGACGACCGGCCGCTCGGTTGTGCTGCCGCGCTTGTCCGGTGACGGTGTCGGCAAGCTCTGGTTGCGGTTGTCGTATCGAAATCTGGTTCGCGGGTGCGCCGGACGCGTCGAGGGGGCGCGGCCGGACCTCATGCGACGCTGCGCCGCAGATAGTCCGCTGTGATGGAACGCTGATCGTCGAGTAGGGCCGAAGGTGTTCCGGTGAAGACGATTTCGCCGCCGTGCTTGCCGCCGTCCGGTCCGAGATCGATCACCCAGTCGGCCCGTTTCACCACCTCGAGATCGTGTTCGATGACGATGACGGTATTGCCCGCGTCGACCAACCGGTCCAGCAGGGCGATCAGAGCATCGACATCGGCCATGTGCAGTCCGGTGGTCGGCTCGTCGAGTACGTAGATGCCGCCGCTGCGGTGCAGGTGATCGGCGAGTTTGATGCGTTGACGTTCACCGCCGGACAGTGAACTCAGCGAGCGGCCGAGTGTCAGATAGCCGAGACCGACCTCGTTCAATGCCCGCAGCGGAGTCCGAATCTTGCTGCCCGCATTGCCATTCCAGAAGTCGAGAGCCTGCTCCGCGGTCATATCCAACACATCGGCGATGGACGCGCCGCGCACGGTATAGCCCAGCACCTCGGGACGATAGCGGCGTCCGTGACAGCTCTGACACACGGTGGTGATCGGATCCATATAGGCGAGATCGGTGAAAATGACGCCTGCCCCACCACATTCGGCGCATGCACCCTCGGAATTGAAGCTGAACAGTCCCGGCTTGACGCCGTGCTCCTTGGCGAACACCTGCCGCATCGGGTCCATGATGCCGATATAGGTGGCGGGGCTGGAACGTCGGGAGGCGGCTATGGCGGACTGGTCCACGGCGATCGCCTGCGGGTATGCGCGCACGAAGGCGCCGGATACCAGCGTGCTCTTGCCTGAACCCGCCACACCGGTGACCGCGGTGAGCACGCCCGTGGGAAACCGTGCGGTGAGATTCTTCAGGTTGTACGAATCCGCGCCGGTGACCGTGAACCAGCCGGTCGGGGTGCGGCTCGCGCTCTTGACCGGATGCACCCGCCGCAGCTGCTCACCGGTCGACGTGCCGGAGGTGCGTAATTTTTCAACGGTGCCCTGGAAGACGACCTGACCGCCGTGCCCGCCCGCGCCAGGTCCCATATCCACGATGTGATCGGCGACGGCGATTACATCGGGGGAGTGTTCGACCACCAGTACCGTATTGCCCTTGTCGCGCAACTGGATCAGCAGATTGTTCAATCGGCCGATATCGCGCGGATGCATGCCGACGCTGGGTTCGTCGAAAATGTAGGTCATCCCGGTGAGACTGGATCCGAGATGCCGAACGACCTTGAGCCGCTGTGCTTCTCCGCCGGAAAGTGTGGACGTCTCGCGATCCAGTGAGAGATAGCCCAGGCCCACCTCCTCGATCCGGCGCAACCGGGCGATGGCGGCATCGGCGATCGGTGCAGCGGGTGTCCCATCGAGCTCGCCGAGCACTTCGATGAGGTCGGTTACCTCCATGCGGCCGAAGTCGGCAATGCCGTGCCCGTCGATCCGGCTCGCCAGCGCGTCGGAATTCAACCGTGCGCCATCGCATTCCGGACACGTCTGCGCATGGACGACCGCCATCGCCGCCGCTCGATTCTTATCGCTCAGCGCACCGAGGTCGCGTTTGATGTAGAGCCGGTCGAAACGGTCCAGTAGCCCCTCATAGGCATTGCTGCCCATCGAGCCGGTCTTGTTGCGGCGCGGTACCCGGAATCCGTTGCCGCGCAGGAACAACTGCCACTCATCCGGAGAGAAATCGCGTAATGGCTTGTCCGGATCGAAAAGACCGGACTCGGCGTAGATCTGCCACTGGAATGTCCCCACCGCGAACGGTGGAAAGCTTATGGCGCCCTCGTTGAGCGATTTGGCGGTGTCGAGCAACTTGTCCAGATCCGGCCGCACCACTTGGCCGAGCCCGCCGCACTCGGGACACATGCCCGACGGGTCGTTGAACGAATAACGGGTCGCTGCACCGGCACTCGGCTCGCTGTACCGCGAGAACAGCACACGAATGATGGACTGGATATCGGTCATGGTGCCGACGGTGGAGCGGGAATTGCCGCCGATCGGCTTCTGATCGACCACCACCGCGGGTGCCAGATTGTCGATCACATCGGCCTCGGGCCGCTCGTACTTGGGCAGTCGGTTGCGGATGAACCAGGTGAAGGTCTCATTGAGCTGACGCTGCGATTCGATGGCCACGGTGCCGAAGACCACCGACGATTTGCCCGATCCGGATACGCCGGTGAAGACGACGATCTTGCCTTTCGGGATGGCGAGGGAGATATTGCGCAGGTTGTTGGCGCGGGCCCCGATGATCTGGATGGTGTCTGCGTTCACGATCGTCACGGTAGATGCCAATGAGGTCGAGATCGGTCCTCATTCCGGCGGACACTGGAAGCTGTGACCGAAACCGCCGCCCGGCTACTGCAACTGCTCTCCCTGCTGCAGACCCGCCGCGAATGGACCGGGCCCGAGCTGGCCGAACGCCTCGGCGTGACAGTCCGGACGGTGCGCCGCGATATCGAGCGGCTGCGGGAACTGGAGTATCCGGTGCATGCCAGCCTCGGTTCGGTCGGTGGTTATCGGCTGGAGGCCGGGACCGCACTGCCGCCGCTGCTGCTCGACGACGAAGAGGCCGTCGCGATCACGCTCGGACTGCGCAATGCCGCGCTGGGCGCGGTCGAGGGCATCGATGAGTCGTCGGCGCGGGCACTGGTCAAGCTGCAGCAGGTGCTGCCCGCCCGACTCCGGCGCCGAGTCGAGGCGGTCCGGTCGGCAACGGTGTCGCTGGGAGGCCCCGCAGCGGGACCGATGGTCGACCCGGAAACCCTGGTCGTCCTGGCCGCCGCCTGCCGCGACCGCGAATGCATCCGCTTCCACTACCGCGATAAAGGCGATACCGAAACCCGCCGCCTGACCGAACCCCACAGCCTCGTCTCCGCGGGCCGACGCTGGTACCTGGTCGCCTGGGATGTCGACCGCACCGACTGGCGCACCTTCCGCGTAGACCGCATCGATTCTCCGCAACCGATCGGAATACGCAGCACCCCAAGGCAATTACCCGCCGAAGACGCGGCCGCCTTCGTCACCCGATCCCTGGCCCACTCCCGCTCGCTGCGCCGAGTCGTCTTCCTCGTTCACGCCTCGGCCCCGCAGCTGATCGAAACCTTCCGAGTCCGCCCCGAGGAGATCGAGCCCATCGATGACAAAACCTGTCTGCTCCGCACCTCTGCCGACTCACTGGAATGGACCGCCGTGCGAATCGCCCACCTCGGCCTGGAATTCGAGGTCAGAGAACCACCGGAGATGGCGGAAATGCTGGCCGAGCTCGGCGCGAAATTATTGCGCGCTGCCGGAGCGAGCTGCACACGGAAATGATGCAGAGTGCGATCAGGGAGATAGCGCGTAAATGCCGGGCGCGGCAGCGCAATCGGTCCTAGCAACCGTGACAGCGCGTGGTGTTTCGGCCAGTGGACTCGGGGTGCCGTAGAGCATGGCGACGATGACGGCCAGTACGAATAAGCTGCCGAGGGCTAGGGCGATCTGTACCCATGATGGGCAGGTTTGCTGCGTGGATCTGGTCCTGAACTGCGATGCGTACCCGAATGGCGCGGGCCGCGGTTGGTGCCGATATTTCACCCGGTGTTCCCTTGAAGTCGTTGAGACACAACTCGATTCGCGGTGGAACGGCGACTTCCTCCGAGTCCGGAGTCATCGCGTGGGGAATATCCTGACAGCACGGCAGTTTTAGAGCAACCATTTCCGAAGAATTCGGTGAACCGGTCCGTCAAGCCCGGTTCACCGTCGATAAGGTGCCGACCGGTCTATACCTCATTTCGCATCTGGGCGGTAATGATGCGCTGGTAGCCGGAGCCGAAGATTCTTGGCAGCAAATCGATTACGCGGGCATCGGTACCGATGAGGATCTTCGCCTTATCCTTTCGGATCCCGCGCAGGATGGTCTTCGCCGCGGATTCGGGTGTCGTCTTGGCCAGCCTGTCGAAGTTGGCGGCCAGTGCGTCACGGTCGCGGTCACCGCCCGCGCGAGCCTTCCAAGCGATTTCGGTCTTGATCATGCCGGGATGGACGCTGCTGACCCCGACCGGATGGCCCGCGATCTTCATCTCCTGGCGCAGTGCGTCGGTGAAGCCCCGGATGCCGAATTTGGTTGCGTTGTAGGCGGCTTGGCTCGGGCAGGCGGCGAGGCCGAACATGCTGGAGACATTGGCGATATGACCGTCACCGGAGGCGATCACCTGCGGCAGAAAGGCTTTCGTGCCGTACATGACGCCCCAGAAGTTGATGTCGACGATCCACTCGAAGTCTTCCCAGGTCAGCTCCTCGATATTGGCGGTGAGCGAGACGCCCGCATTGTTGACCACGATATTGGCCGGGCCGAAGTCGGATCGGACCTCATCGGCATGTGCGTAGACGGCGGCACGGGCGGTGACGTCCAGCTTGTATGCCCGCGCCTTGGTCCCGGCTTGCTCGCACAACGCGGCGGTTTCGGTGACATTGGCCAGATTTCGCCCGGACAACGCCAGCTTCGCGCCGTGGTCCGCGAGCTCCAGCGCGAGCGCGCGGCCGATGCCCGCGCCCGCGCCGGTGATGACGACGACCTTGTCCTCAAAGTTCTTCACAGCAGCTGTCCTTGGTCATTTGGTGGTGTAGCCGCCGTCGGCGACGAATTCGGAGCCCGTGCAGAAACTTGCCTCATCGGAGATGAGGAACAGCACGAGATTGGCCAGCTCACCGGGTGCCGCGGCACGGGGGAGCGGCTGGTCGTGCACCATCGAGTGCGAGCGATCGGAATCGGCGGTCATCTCGGTGGCCACGACGCCGGGATGCACCGAGTTGACCCGGATGCCGTCGGCGCCGAACTCCTGAGCGGCGGCCTTGGTCATCCCGCGCACCGCCCATTTGGAGGCGACGTAACCGAGGATATTGCTGAATGCGATGATGCCGCCGATCGAGGAGATATTGACGATCGAGCCGCCGCCCGCCCGGCGCATCGACGGCACAACGGCTTTCATGCCGAGGAATACCCCGACCTGGTTCACATCGATCACCCGCCGGTAGTCCGCCTCGGCGAGCCGCTCGATCGGGTCGACGTGCACGATGCCCGCATTATTGACCAGCCCGGAGACCGGTCCGAAGGTGCGTTCGGCCTCGGCAACCACTGCGGCCCAGGCGGATTCGTCGGTGACATCGAGGGGACAGAACACCGCATGGTCGCCGAGTTCGGCGGCCACCGCCTTACCCTCGTCGGCGAGCACATCCGCCACGACCACCGAGGCGCCCTCGCTGACCAGCCGGCGGGCGAATGCCGCACCCATGCCCCGCGCGCCTCCGGTCACGATGACCGTCTTGCCACTCACTCTGTCCACGTCATGCTCCTGAATCGGCGATGTGCTCGGCCGCGATATAGCCGAAAACCATGGCGGGCCCGATGGTCGCTCCCGCACCCGCGTAGCTGTTGCCCATGACGGCGGCCGAATTGTTGCCCGCCGCGTACAGTCCGGCGATCGGCGCGCCGTCTTCATCGAGCACCTGGGAGTGCTCGTCGGTGACCAAGCCGCCCTTGGTGCCCAGATCGCCGGGCACCATCTCGACCGCGTAGAAGGGTCCCTGATCGATAGGTGCCAGACAGGGGTTCGGTCGCACGGTGGGGTCGCCGTAGTAGCGGTCGTAGGCGGATTCGCCGCGATGGAAGTCCTCGTCGCGTCCGGCGCGCGCGAAACCGTTGAACCGCTGCACGGTCGCGATCAAGGAATCGGCCGGAACACCGATCTTGGTGGCGAGTTCTGCGAGCGTGTCGGCCTTCTTGATAATTCCGGCATCGAAATACTTCTGCGGGATGGCCTGTTTCGGGAAGGTACCGAGGAACAGGTATCGATCGCGGAAGCGCTGATCCATGATGAAGTGGGCGGGCACATGGCCCACACCGGTCGCGTTCCGCTCGTACATGGTGTGCACCACATCGACATAGCTGGCCGATTCATTGGTGAACCGCTCGCCCGCGTCATTGACCATGATCGCGCCGGGCTGGGATCGCTCGGCCAGGCAGAAGAACGGCGGGCCGTCCGGATTGCGCACCGACGGTCCCCACCAGGCGTCGTCCATCAGATCCAAAGCTGCGCCGAGCTTTTCACCTGCCCGGATGCCGTCACCGACATTCTCGGTCGCGCCGACGGTCCAGTCGGTGCTGACCGGCCCGGTGAAGAACTGTTTGCGCATTTCCAGGTTGTGCTCGAAACCGCCGGCGCCGAGCACCACGCCCCGCCGCGCGCGGATGACGATCGGTGCACCATCGCGCTCCGCGCGCACCCCGACCACCGCATCGTCGGTGGTAATCAGTTCGGTGAGCGGGGTATTCAGCCAGACCGGCACACCGGCATCGCGCAGTGCCAGCCACAGCCGGGCTACCAGCGCCTTGCCCAGGCTCAGCGGCTGTCGCCCACGGATCCGATTCAGCACCGCTTTCACGCCGACCTTCATCGCGGTGCGCTTCCCCTTCCAGGTTCGCGCGATCATGTTCAGATCGTGGAAGTCGCTGACGGTGAACGCGATTCCCTTCGGGCCGGACATGGTCGGCCGGTTGATCAGCTCCAGATCCTCGCCGAGCAGTCGGCCGTCGATAATCGCCGGTTCGATGCTGCGGCCCTGCGCGAGTCCACCGGGCAGTTCCGGATGGTAGTCGGAATAGCCGCGGTCGTAGACGAATTGGAGGTGGTCGGTGCGTGCGCCGAGATAGGTCATCATGCGCGGGCCGTTGTCCAGGAAGGCGTCCTGCTTGGCCTGCGGAACGCGGTCGCCGACAACGGATTTCAAATAGACCCGAGCCAGATCCGGGCTGTCGGGCACGCCCTCTCGTACCAGCACCGGATTGTTCGGAATCCATACGCCGCCGCCGGAGCGGGCGGTGGAACCGCCGAAGCTGCCGCTCTTCTCGATCAGCACCACCGAAAGCCCGCGATAGGCGGCGGTGAGCGCGGCGGTCATACCCGCCGCACCCGAGCCGACGACCACGACGTCGTAGGTGTATTCCTCGGACATCTGGCTCCCTTTCCCTAGTAACCGGCGCCGGTGAGCATGCCGCCGTCGATGACGACCTCGGTTCCGGTGCAATAGCTCGCGGCATCCGAGGCCAGGAAGACGGCCGCCTCGGAGACCTCGCCGGGCTGTCCCCAGCGCGGAATCGGCAATCCGGCGAAGAAGGTATTGCCGTCGACGCCCGAGCCCGCCGCCGCCGTCATCGGCGTCGCGATTCCGCCGGGATGGATGGAGTTGACCCGGATTCCGCTGGCGCCGAGTTCGCGCGCGGCCGATTTGGTCAGTCCGCGAATAGCGAATTTGCTTGCGCTGTAAGCCGATAGGCCCGCCGCACCGACGAATCCCTCGACCGAGGAGATATTGACGATCGCGCCGCCGCCGGTCATCGCGGGCGCGGCGGATTTGATGCCCAGCCAGGTGCCGGTGACATTCACCGTCATGATCGTGGTGAATTCGGCCAGGCTCATCTCGGCGATGCGCTGGAACCGCAGCAGGCCGGCATTGTTGACGAGCACATCGAGCTTTCCGAACTCGTCCACCGCGGTCCGCACCGCGGCCGCCCAGTCGGCCTCGCTGGTCACATCGTGGTGCAGATAGCGTGCGCCGGTTTCGGCGGCCAACTGTTCGCCCTGCTCATCGAGCACATCGCCGAACACCACCCGCGCACCCTCGGCAACGAAGCGGCGGACATGTTCGGCGCCCATACCGCGCGCTGCGCCGGTGATCAGCGCGACCTTGTCATCGAGTCGACCCACGTCAGGTCCGTCCTTTCTTCGGCGTCGGTTCGAACGCCGTATGCGATATCGACGCTATGGGCGCGCGGGCGGCGCGAACCGGAATAGTCCCATCCACCGAGACATGCACCTGACCTCAACAAGAGCATCGGAAATATTTCTACTAGGCATATTGATTTGGGGGATGGCAGCCGGCGGAGCCGGCGGGGTGGGAATAACAGAGTGGAGGCAATGCATGAAGTTCTCGATGATCTTCGAGGCACAGATGACCGACCCGTCGGCCGATCACGAAAAGCAGGTATTGCGCGACTGCGTCGAGCAGGCGGTACTGGCCGAGGAGATGGGGTTCGACACCGTCTGGGCGGTCGAACATCACGGCTTGAAGTGGTACGCGCATATGAGCGCCCCGGAGATCTTCCTGACCTGGGTGGCCGCGCGCACCGAACGGATCCGCATCGGTCACGGCGTGGTGTGCATGCCGTTCAACTTCAATCACCCGGTGCGCGCCGCCGAACGCGCGGCCATGCTCGATGTGCTCTCCAACGGGCGGGTGAACCTCGGCGCGGGCCGCGGCGCGACCCCGCAGGAGACCTCCATGTGCGGTGTCGATCCCGACCGCACCTATCAGGAGGTCGAGGAGTCGCTGCGGATTATCGGCAAGGCCTGGCAGGATCCGGAGGGCGAATTCGAATGGCACGGTGAACTGCTCGATATCGATCCGCATCCGATGCTCCCGCGTCCGGTGCAGTTGCCGCATCCGCCGCTGTTCATGGCGTGCACCAAGAAGGACACGCTGAAGCTGGCCGCCGACTACGGAATCGGCGCGCTGGTACTGGGTTTCGCGGGTGTGGAGGAGATCGCCGAACTGCGCCGTACCTATGACGCGGCCATTGCCGAGCGGACGGGGGAGAAGTTCGTCTCCACGGTGGTCAACGATCACTTCGCGGCACTGTGCCCGACGATCGTGCTCGACGACCGGGAGAAGGCGCAGCAGATCGGCGCGCGTGGACAGCGGTTCTTCGCGCAGTCCATCAAGCACTGGTACGGCGCGGGTCCGGTGCCGGACGAGGCCGTCGATCCGAATGTGGACGAGGTGGCCAAGATTCGCGAGGCCGCCGATGAGCATGTGGCCTATCTGCACGAGGCGAAGATTCCGGTGAAGACCGGGGCCACCTCGGTGTTCAATGCCGAGCACGCGTACGGCAGCCCGGAGGACGCCATCGCGTACGTCGAGCGGCTGCAGGCGGCCGGTGCCGACGAGATCCTGTGCCTGATCCAGATGGGAACGGTGCCGCAGGAGGCATGTCTGGAGACCATTCGGCATTGGGGCGAGAAGGTCATTCCGCACTTCAGGGGAGCGGAGCGAGCCGGAAACACCGGGCAGAGCCGCGCAGCTGAGCGTGCCGAGACAACCGAATTCCTGGGAGCTTGAGATGACCGATCTCACTGGCAAAGTCGCCCTCATCACCGGTGCCGCGCGTGGCCAGGGTGAGCAGGAAGCTCGCCTGTTCGCCGCCGCTGGCGCACGCGTCGTCCTCACCGACGTACTCGAATCCGAGGGCAAGGCAGTTGCCGAATCCATCGGTGAATCAGCCCGTTTCGTCCGCCACGACGTCAGCAGCGCCACCGAATGGGCAGCCGCCGTCGACACCGCGGTCACCGAATTCGGCAGCATCGATGTGCTGGTGAACAATGCGGCGATCTACACCGCCAAACCGCTCGTCGAGACCTCCGCCGCGGAACTCGAACGCATTCTGCGCATCAACCTGATCGGGTCGTTCCTCGGCATCCAGGCCGTCGTGGATCCGATGCGCGCGGCGGGCGGTTCTATTGTGAATATCTCGTCGCAGGCCGGATTGCAGGGGCTGATGGGACATTCCGCGTACGGTGCGTCCAAATGGGCGCTGCGCGGGTTGACGAAGACCGCCGCGCTCGAGTTGGGTCCGCTCGGAATCCGGGTCAACTCGGTGCATCCGGGGCCGATCGCGACGCCGATGATCGGGCACCTCGGGCTGAGCACCGGTCCCGGCAGCTTTCCCTCGCTGCCGCTGGGTCGCGTCGGATTGCCCTCGGAGGTAGCGGATTTGGTGGCATTCCTCGCCTCCGATGCCGCCGCGTTCATCACCGGTGCGGAATTGGCCGTCGACGGCGGATTGTCGGCGGGACAGTTCATTCCGCCGGACGCGCTGCCGCCGGTCGGAGCCGTGGGTGAGGCCTGAGCATGCCGCTGAAACCCGAAGCTCAGGTGATCGTCGATATCGCCTCGGCGGCGTTTCCCGCGCTGGGCACCGGAGTGCTCGATGCCGCCGAGGCGCGGCGGATACTCGCCGCGCGTCCGGCGGCCCGGGTCGATTCGATTCCGGTGGGGCGGGTCGAGGAGCATTTGGTGCCGGGATCTGTCGGGGCACCTGAGGTTCGGGTTCGCATGTACTGGCCCGCCGACTGCGATGCCGACCTGCCGGTCGTGATGTTCTGCCACGGTGGCGGTTTCGTCATCTGCGACCTCGACAGTCACGATCAGCTGTGTCGTGCGATGAGCAATGGTGCCGGTGCGATCGTGGTTTCGGTCGACTACCGGCAGGCCCCCGAACATCGGTTCCCGGCAGCCGCCGAGGATGCGTACGCGGTCTTGAAATGGATTGCGGCCCAGGCGAGTTCCTTCGGCGGCGATTCAGCCCGCATCGGGGTGGCCGGTGACAGCGCCGGCGGCAACCTGGCCGCCGTCACGGCACTGCTGGCCCGGGATCGCCATGGCCCGGCCATCGCCCATCAACTGCTGGTCTACCCGATGCTCGATCCGGCCCGTGACACCGTCTCCTATCGGGAGAATGCCTACGGTTACTTCGTCACCGATGACCATTTGCGCTGGTATTGGGAGCAATACCTCGCCTCGGCGGCCGATGCCGACAACCCGTACGCCGCACCCCCGCGTGCGGCCGACCTGTCCGGCCTCCCGCCCGCCTACATCATCACCGCCGAATTCGACCCACTCCGCGATGAGGGCGAGGCCTACGGTCGGCGGCTGCGGGATGCGGAGGTCGAGGCCGTCACGATTCGCTATGACGGCCAATTCCACGGCTTCTTCAGCATGGCCGACAACCTGCCGGATGCCGAAGACGCCGCCGACCAAGCCTTTTCGGCCATTCGCCGAGCACTGGAGAAGCCATGACCGTCGAACGTCTCGGCACCATCTTGCCCGCCGACAACCTCACCGCCGCAATAGATCTACTCTCCGCGGTACTCGGTACGACCGCAACGTTCGTCGACGGTGAGCGGTGGGCGCAGTTCGATATCGGACCGACCCGGGTCATGCTCGCCGGTGCCGATGAACGCGATATCCCCTCCCTCGCCGTCAAGGTCGGCGACCTGGACGCGACCCTCGCGCGCCTGCGCGCCGCCGGATTTCCGGCCGACGATCCGGTCACCGGACCGCACGAACGACGCACCTCCGTGCGCCCGTCCCGCGAATCCCCGTGGGCGATAGTCCTGTACGAGCCCACCTCCGCCGGATAACCGGTCGGTGTGGTTCGGATAACTTCGCGTCCGGCCCTCCATACGCTACCGTATGGATAGTGTTCCATACGGGACCGAATGGAGGGTTGGGTCATGGTTCGAAATATCCACCAGCGGGAGTACCCGGTGCCCGCGGACCAGCTCGGCGCATTGCTCGCCAGGGCCGCCGAGCCGGACAGCCCGGTGTGGCCGCCCGGCTGGCCCGCGCTGGTCCTCGACCGGCCACTCGGTGTCGGGGCCGACGGCGGCCACGGCGTCATCCGGTATCGGTGTACCGAATGGGTGCCGGGCCGTCGCGTGGAGTTCACCGTCGCACCCGGATCCTTCCTGGTCGGCACGCACAGCCTCGACGTGCTGGACGGCCCGTGGCCCGACAGCAGCATTCTGCGCCACGAGATCGACTGCCGCCTGCGCGGAATCGGCCACCTGCTGTGGCCCCTGGCCATCCGCTGGATCCACGACGCGATGATCGAGGCGCTGCTCGACCGAACCGCGGTCTCTCTCGGCCACCCACCCGTCACCCCGGCCCGCCCATCGCCTTGGGTCAACTTCTTGCGCCGGCTCATGAAGCGCCGCCCGTCGGCGCGGACCGCCGCGCCCGCCTAGCCGGATAAAGCAGCGGCGTGAGTAGTCACTCGTCCGTTACTGTCGCGGATAACCGGACGAGGCCTCATCTTCGGCAGGAGAGGGGGCGGCAGGAGGCTTTCATGGCATTGTCGGCGCAGGATCGGTTCGAGATCGGTGACCTGATCGCGCTGCACGGTCATTTGATGGACGCGGGCGAGCTCGACCGGATGGACGAGCTGTTCACCGCGGACATCACCTACGACCTCAGTGATTTCGGTGCCGGTGAGCTACACGGGATTCCGGCCCTGCGGGAGGCAGCGGTCGCGCTCGGCAATGGGAATCCGGCCGGGCACCACATAACGAATGTGGTCATCGCCGAGGTGGACGGCGCGGTTCGGGTGCGGTCCAAGGGGATCGGGATCTATGCCGATGGGACCAGCGGCAGCGTCGAATACGACGATACGGTCGTGCGTGTGGCAACCGGTTGGCGCATCTCGTATCGGCGGGTGATCGTGCACAAGCTGCCGCTGGGTGGGCGAGCGACCAGATCGGCTTAGGGCGACAAACCGACCGCATTTCTACTTTTCTCGGCTACATACTTGTTAGCCATATGTCGGCAGTCGTGCGTTGATAGTGTCGCGCAATGTCGGATATGCGGGACGCTCATCTCGAAGCCGAGCCTCCCCCCGACCGCCCGGTTGTGCGGCCCGGGGTTGATCCGGAGCGGGCAGTACCGGAAAAGGTAGAGGTCGACGACGAAGAGAAGCCCGCGCGGATATTGCGCGGATGGGCCGAGTGGGTGGTGGCGACGGCCGCGTTCGCGGTCGCGTTGCTGGTGCTGTGGCAGGTCTTTCGGCCGTTGGCACAGGGGAGTCAGTACTACCTGGTGATCTTCCTGGCCGGGACGTTGCCGGTGGTGTTCCTGGCCTATCGGTCCGGGCTGCGATGGTTCGATCGACGGGACGGTCCTGGGCCGCTCGACTGGTTGTCGGCCGCAGTCGCGCTGGTGGTGTGCCTGTATCCGGTGCTGCCGATGGCGCTCGGGTCCGGTGGGGGCGGGTACAACGCATTCCTGGATCGGCAGGGTTTGTTCGATCCGGTCGATATCGCCATGGGCACGGTGCTCTTGGTGTTGGTGCTGGAGGCCTGTCGGCGCACCACGGGCTGGGTATTGCCCGCGGTGTGCCTGGTATTCATCGCCTACGGCTATTACGGCGGATACCTGCCACAGCACTGGACTATCGCGCACGCCGGACTCGACTTCGGGCAGATCATCGATGCGCTCTACAACTCCGGCAGCGGGTTCTACGGTACGCCACTGGATGTCGCGGCCAGCTATATCGTGCTGTTCACCCTCTACGGCGCCGTACTCGAATTCTCCGGTGCGGCACAGTTCTTCGTCGATCTGTCGGTCGCGGCCTTCCGCCGCTCGCGCGGCGCGGCCGGACGCACCACCATCGCGTCCGGATTCCTGCTCGGCACCGTCTCCGGATCGGGCACCGCGACCGCGGTCACGGTCGGCGCGGTCACCTGGCCGATCCTGCGTCGCGCCGGATATCCGCCGGAACAGGCGGCGGGTGTGCTCGCGGCGGCGGGTGTCGGTGCGATCCTGTCACCGCCGACGCTGGGTGTGGCCGCCTTCATCGTCGCCGAATATCTCGACGTCTCCTATGTGACGGTGCTCGGGTGGGCGATGATCCCGACGCTGCTGTACTACTTGGGAATTCTGCTCGCGGTCGAGATCGATGCGCGCCGGCTCGGCGCGGAGTCGGTCGAGATCAGCACCACCTCGGTGTGGCGACTGCTGGCCCGATTCGGTTACCACTTCCTGTCTTTGATCGCGATCGTGGTGCTGCTGCTGATCGGCGTGAGCGCCGCGCGCGCCGTGGTGTACGCCACCGCACTGGCTTTCGTGCTCGCCTTCCTCGATGCGCGCACCCGCGCCGAGGCCCGCTCACCGCGACGGATCTTCCAGATGCTCGGCAGCGGTGTGCGTTCGGCGCTTCCGGTGGTCGCGGTGTGCACGTCGGCGGGGGTGATCACCGCGATCGCCACCAAGACGGGACTCGGCGCGCAGCTGGCATCGCTGCTGGTGAGTGCGGGAAAGGCGTTGTCGGACAACCACACCGTGGTGTTGGCGTGCACCGTGGTGCTCGCCGCGATCGCACTCGCGTTGCTCGGGCTCGCGGTTCCGGTGACGGCATCGTTCATTATCGGCTGGGCGATCATCGGTCCCGCGCTGCTCGCGCTCGACGTATCCCCGCCCGCCTCGGCGATGTTCGTCTTCTACTACTCGGTGCTGTCCGAGGTGACGCCACCGACCGCACTGGCCGCCGTGGGGGCGGCGGCCATCACCGGTGCGCGTGCGGTGCCGACGATGTGGCAGGCATTGAAGTACGCGCTGCCGGCGTTCCTGGTGCCGATCGTGTTCGTGCTCAGCGGACCCGGCGAATATCTGCTCGGGCACGGGCCGGTGCTCGGTGTGCTGTGGACGACGATCGTGGCCGGTGTGGGCGTTGCGGCACTGGCCGCCGCGACCGGCGGCTGGATCCTCGGCATCGGCCCGGCCGGACTCCCGGCCCGACTGCTCGCCGCGGTGGCCGGACTGGCCCTGCTGTACCTGGAACCCGGCGCGCTCGTCGTCGGTCTGGCCGCGCTGACCGCGGCCGTCGGGGTCACGCTGCTCTCACGAAGGAGGACGACTTGAGAAGAGTTGCCATAGGATTCGCCGTCGCCGTGGTGTCGGCCGGATTGCTGACCGGATGTGGGGGCCGCCGCGACACACCGCAGTCCGACACCGGCGGCGAGGTTACCTGCGAAGTGAAAACCGAGACCCGCGTCGGCATCGCGACGGGCAATTCGACCGGCGTGTACTTCGCGCTCGGCAATGCCTACGCCGACCAGATTTCGCAGGCGACCGGCGGCAAGGTGAAAGCGACGGCGGCCGAAACCGGTGCGTCGGTGCAGAATATCCAGCAATTGGTGGCCGGCACCTATCAGGTCGCATTCTCTCTCGCCGATACCGCCGCCGACGCGGTGCTCGGCAATGCCGGTTTCGACGGCAAAAAGCAACCGGTGCAGGCGCTTTCGCGGCTCTATCCGAATTACACCCAGGTGATCGTGCGCGTGGGCGCCGAGATCGAATCGGTCGCCGATCTGCGCGGTAAGCGGGTCTCCACCGGCTCGCCGAAGTCCGGCACCGAGGTGATCGCCCAGCGGATATTGCAGGCGGCGGGGTTGAACCCGGACAACGATATCGAGGCCCAGCGCCTGGATCTCACCAAAACGGTGGACGGTATGAAGGACGGTTCCATCGACGCCATGTTCTTCTCCGGCGGCCTGCCGACACCCGGTATCACCGATCTGCTGACCTCCGACAAGGGCAAGGTGCGTTTCCTCGATATCTCCGAACTCACCGGCAGTATGCACGCGGTCAACTCGGTCTACGAGGAAGGCACAATTCCGGGCACCGTCTACGGGCTGTCCGCCGATGTGAAGACGATCGTCGTGCCGAACCTGCTGCTGGTGCGCGACGATCTGGACGCGAACCTGGCGTGCATACTCACCAAGACGCTGTTCGACCGCAAAACCCAACTGGAACAGGCTAATTCGGCCGCGAAGGGGATCAGCCGCGACACCGCGACGATTACCGCGCCGGTGCCCCTGCACCGGGGTGCGGCGCATGCGTTGACGAAATAGCTCAGGAGGCCAGCGCTTCGGTCAATGCCCGGGCGATATCCACCGTGGCGGTAATGAATTCGTCGCGTTCGGATTTCGTGGTCGATGCCCGCAGCGGCCCCGATTGGACTTCATACGCGGCCGTACCTTTCGCATCGAAAACCGGTGCGGCGAGGTAACTCAGCGGGAGTTCGGCATCGGAGTCGAGTTCTGCCTTGGTGAACGGCCGCGAGGTGAGAAACGCGAGGCGGCGCAGCGCCCGGGTGCGCAGGTGCGGCTGCACGAGTTCGGTCCCCATCGCGCTCAGTAGGTCGGCGAGGAGTTCGACCGTGCCCGCATCATCGGTACGTGGGCGGAACAGGGCGACGCCGCGATCACGCACGAGCGTGAGCAGCCCGCTCGCGACGCGTCGGTCCGACTCGGGGGCGGTGGCCAGCCAGGTGTTCTGCTCGGCCGCAGAGCGCCACGGCATTACGCTCGCTCCCGCCGGGAATTGCATCGGGATGCGATGGCCGACGGGGATGCCGGGGACGACGCGCTCGGGCCCGTGGCGCACATCGAGCACGGTGAGGTGATCGGGCTCGATACGACTCAATGTCGCGCCGTAGCCGGTTCGCACGGTGAGTTCGGCGAGGATATCGCCGAGTGCGTGCGGCAGTGCGGGACCGTGCAGATTCGCCAGCGTTGGACCGAGACCGTATCCGCGGCTCGCGTCGCGTCGCACCCAGCCCGCCGATTCCAGTTCCGCCAGAATCGCCGTCGCGGTCGCGCGGGCGATATCGAGCCGATCCGCGATGCCCGCGACGCTGATCGGCTCCGGCGTCGCGGCGAGCAGCGACACGATATCGATGACACGGCGGGTCGGTGGCGACGGGGACCGGTCGGACATGTGCAACCCCTTGTGCGGCTCGGCGAGACAGCTCTACGATGACGAATATTACGACAATATAGCGTCGAATATTCGACAGTTGGAGCTCTCATGATCCTGGACAGATTCCGAATCGACGGACAGGTCGCCGTCGTCACCGGCGCGGGGCGCGGTCTCGGCGCGGCGATCGCGGTGGCCTTCGCGGAGGCCGGCGCGGATGTCGTCATCGCCTCCCGCACCAAGAGTCAGCTGGACGAGGTCGCCGAGCAGGTAGCGGCGGTGGGCCGCCAGGCCCACGTGGTGCCCGCGGATCTCAGCGATATCGAGGCGACCGCCGGACTTGCCGCCGCGGCCGTCGAACGCTTCGGGCGGCTCGATATCGTGGTCAACAATGTCGGCGGTGCGCTGCCGTGCCCGCTGCTCGACACGACGCCGGATGCGCTGGTCGAGGCGTTCAACTTCAACGTCGCCAATGCGCATGCGCTGGTCCGCTCGGCGGTGCCGAAGATCCTCGAAACCGCCGGTGGCGGTTCGATTCTCAATATCACCTCGACCATGGGCCGGCTGCCCGGCCGCGCCTTCGTGTCCTATGGAACGGCGAAAGCGGCGCTGGCGCACTACACCCGGTTGGCGGCGATGGACCTGAATCCGCGCATCCGGGTGAATGCCATTGCGCCCGGGTCGATTCTGACCTCGGCGCTGGAGATCGTGGCGGGCAATGATGCGATGCGCACCGAGCTGGAGGCCAAGACGCCGCTGCACCGCATCGGCGAACCCGAGGATATCGCCGCCGCCGCACTGTATCTGGTGTCGCCCGCCGGAAAGTACGTCACGGGCAAGGTGCTCGAACCCGACGGCGGCCTGATCGCGCCGAATCTCGATCTCCCGCTTCCGGATCTGTCATGAGCTACCGCGTAGTCCAATGGGGCACCGGGAATGTCGGTGCACATGCGCTGGCGGGTGTGATCGCGAATCCGGATCTCGAGCTGGTCGGGGTATGGGTGTCAGGTCCGAAGAAGGACGGGCTCGATGCGGGAACCATTGCCGGACTCGATGATCCGGTCGGGGTGACCGCGACGACGGATACCGAGGCGATCCTGGCCGCGAAACCCGACTGTGTCGTCTACTGCTCGATGACGGACAATCGGCTGCTGGAGGCCGTCGAGGATCTGCGCAGATTGCTCAGCGCGGGCATCAATGTGGTGGCGTGCGCGCCGGTGTTCTTCCAGTATCCGTACGGCGTGCTGCCCGAGGAATTGCTGAAGCCGATCCAAGAGGCCGCGGCGCAGGGCAATTCGTCGCTGTGGGTGAACGGCATCGATCCCGGTTTCGCCAATGATCTGCTGCCGCTCGCGCTCGCGGGCACCTGCCTGCGCATCGACCAACTGCGGTGTCTGGAGATCGTCGACTACGCCAGTTATGACAACCGCGAGGTCATGTTCGACATCATGGGGTTCGGCAAACCGCTGGACGAGATTCCGATGTTGTTGCAGCCCGGGGTGTTATCGCTCGCGTGGGGCGGCACCGTGCGCCAGCTGGCGGCGGGCATCGGTGTCACCCTCGACGCGGTCACCCAGACCTACGAGCGCATCCCGGCTCCCGAATCCTTCGATATCGCCACTGGCCATATCGCCGAAGGTACGGCCGCGGCACTGCGTTTCGAGGTTCGCGGGATGGTCGGCGACGAGCCCGTGACGGTTCTCGAGCACGTCACGCGCCTGCGTCCCGATCTGTGCCCCGATTGGCCGCAGCCCGCTCACCACGAGGGCTCCTATCGCGTCGAGATCACCGGCGAGCCGAGTTACGCCATGGATCTGGTCACCTCGAGCCGCAACGGCGACCACAACCATGCCACCCTGCTGGCGACTGCGATGCGAATCGTCAACGCCGTCCCGGCCGTGGTGCAGGCACCGCCGGGCATCCTTACTGCCCTCGACCTTCCGCTCATCACCGCACCCGCTACTCGCCCGGCGTAGCTACCCGGGAATCGCGTCGCCTTACCTCCGCGCAGCATCACACCCCCCGGGAGGGGGGCGAAGCTCGACAGGGTGCCGCCGCTACTGGGCGAGGGCTGCGAGCGCTCGGTCCACGTCGTCGGCGCTGTTGTAGAGGTGGAACGAGAATCGAAGGCCGCCGCCCCGGGCGGAGGTGAGCACGCCGGCCTCCTCCAAACGGGGTGCCGCATCGCCCGCGCCCGACACGGCGACAATCGCCGAATCCGCTGGCACTGACTGGAACCCTAACTCCGCCAACCCATTTCGGAATCGGTTGGCGAGTTCGCGGTTGTGTGCGCCGATCTTGTCGACGGTCAGCTCTTCGATCAAGGTCAGTGCGGATAGTGCGGCGATGACACCGAGCCAGTCCGGTGTCGAATCGAAACGCCGGGCGGTGGCCGGCAGCGCGATCGGTTCGTACAGCTCGGCCCAGCGGTCAGCCGCCGCGTACCAGCCGGGGCTGATCGGGCGCAGCTGTGCGGCCGCTTCCGGCGGTGCGGCGAAGAAGGCCACGCTGCGGGCACCGATCAGCCACTTGAAGGTCGCGCACACCCAGTAGTCGGCATCGACGAAACGCAGTGGCACCCAACCGGCGGCCTGGGTGGCATCGGCGAGGAGTCGAGCGTTGTCCGCCAGAGTGGCAGCGCGCAGCATCGGCAGATCGACGGTCCGACCGTCCTTCGACTGGACAACGCTGACCGCAACCAACGCGGTCTCGGGCCGGACCTCGTCGGCGATGCGCTCCAACGGCACGAACCGGACATTCAGATCGCCGCGGTGTACGAAAGGCATGGAGACAGAGGAGAATTCGCCTTCCGCGAGCAGCACCTCCGCCCCCGGCGGCAGCGCGGCGACCACCGGCGCCATCAGCCCCGCGACGGTGCCGCCCAGCGCGATATCGTCGGCCGAAGCGCCCGGGAGCAGTCGCGCGAATCCGGCCCGCAATTCGGGTACCAGATAATCCCGCGTCGTCGGTGCGGCACGGCCCGCCGCCCAGAGCGCGTTGAACTCCTGCAGTGCCGCCAATGTTCGCGCGGCGGGCAACCCGTGCGAAGCGGTGTTCAGGTAGGCGGTCTCGGTCGTGAATTCAGCGGGCGCAAGGGAGGACATATTCCCACCCTCCGCCGCCACTGCGGCTCCGGTCGAGTGCCACCGGGAAGATAGTGGCCTCAAATCCGGCGCGCTGTCCTACTTCTGAGTCGCCCACATGTTCGTCAGCAGTTGGTAGCTGGGGGTGTCGGCGAGGGCCTGCATCGATTCGTAGATGCGCTGGTAACTGGTCGAGGTGATGCGCCAGTGGCCGTCCGGATCGAGTCGGTAGGTGTCGGAGTAGTAGCCCGCGCCGCGGATGAGGACGCCGTATTCGGTGGCGATCACGGTGTCCTCGAAAGCCCATGAGCCCGTTGCTGTTTCGCCGTCCACAGTGATCTCCGGATGGTTCGCGATATGGGTGGTGACCACGGAGGGGCCGAGGTTCTCCCGCATGAAGGCGGTGACGGCGTCGCGACCGTCCAAGGTCAGCGGTTCACCGAGGGCGTGGGTGCCGTAGCGACCGGCGACGTCGACGGCGAGGGTATCCCCGAAGTCGTCCCATTGTTTGAGATCGAGGGTCCGGAAGTAGCGGTACTTGAGCTGGCGGACGGCTTCGGTGGCGGCGAGATCCATCCGTTCAGCTTGGCATTTGCCGGGGCCGCAGACAAGAACCTGTTCTACTTTATTCGGGCGGCCGTCGCGTGATTCGCCAACGCCTCGAGTACGTCGATCCGGCTCGCGGGCACTTCGATGTCCATCGCGATGGCATCCGGGCCTGCCGTGGCGAAATCGAAGTCGAAGAATCCGCAGCAGGAGCTCTCGCGGGCGGCGAGGTCACGGGCCGTGCCTTCATGCGTTGCGGCCAGTTCCAGTCGCAGACGGGTAGGCGCGATGAGTTCGACCCGACGCAGCGCGGCCGCGAAGAGATCGGTGAATTCGGCCACGCGCAGTGGCTGCTCCGCCGTCGGCAATGTGCAGGCATCGGGCACCCAGAGCAGGTTCTCGCTCATGCCGGCGCCTCGCTGGCGCTCGGCTCCGGCACGAGCGAGAGCTCGGCTGTGTTTATTGTTCGCTCGCTGCGCTCGCTCATCCCTGCGCCTCGCTGGCGCTCGGCTCCGGCACGAGCGAGAGCTCGGCTGTGTTTATTGTTCGCTCGCTGCGCTCGCTCATCCCTGCGCCTCGCTGGCGCTCGGCTCCGGCACGAGCGAGTGCTCGGCTGTGGCTATCGCTGCGCTCGCTCATTCCGGTCATCTTCGTGAGGCTATTGGCATATATCGAAAGGGTAGTGCGAAATTGGGAGTGCGTCCATGGCGTATCCGGGGTGTCGCCGTCGACCCATCGGGTACTCGATCGAGTGGACACGGTTTCGGCCGCATCCTTTGCACTGAAAGTTCCCGACCAGGAGTCCGCAATGACCGAAGGTCCTGTTACGCACCCGCCGATCCACGAACCATCCCTCGACCAGCAGTACGCGCTGAAGTCCGCCGCGCGCCGTTTGGAGCGGGAATTCGACAGCATCCGCGACGAAGCCATCGAACGGTGGCTGTACTCCGCTTACGACTACCTCGCGGACCACGCCACCATCGAAAACTTCCTGCCGCTACTGGCCGAGCGCTACACCCGTGAACTGCTCCGCGCTCTGACCGAGGAACACACCGACTAGTCGCATTGCGTCGCGGCTCGCCGCAAGACCTGTTCGGCGTCGGTGCTGATGCGCCGCACCAGATCAGCGGCGGATTCGAGACTGTCGATGAGGTCGATATTCTCGCCCGCCCAGATCGGCGCCCAGTCGAGATCACCTTGCTCGGCAGCCGCCCGATAGCGTTGCTGGGCAAGGGGATCGGCCGCGAGTTCGGTCTCCCGTCCGGCCCATTCGTCGAGGAATCGGTTGCGCAGGGTGCGGGCGGTGTACTCGGCGGGCCACGGTGATTCGCGGGCGATATCGATGATGCGGTTGCGTTCGGTATCGCCGCCGCGTGCATCGATGATGGCCTTGGCCTCCTCGGCCGAGAGCAACGATTCGTGTGTCGCCTCGAAACGAGTGCCGATCAACGCGCCCGCCGCACCGAGCACGAGTGCGGCGGCGAGTCCGCGTCCATCGGCTATGCCACCCGCGGCGAGCACCGGCGTACCCGCCGCCAGATCGACGACTGCGGGTACGAAGGGCAGCGTCGCCCGCCCGCCGCCGTGCCCGCCCGCCTCCGCACCCTGCGCGATCAGCACATCGGCTCCGGCCTCCAGGGCGCGGACCGCCTCGTCCGTGCTGGTGACCTGGACGAGCAGCGGAATCCCGGATTCCCGGACCGAGGCGGCAAACGGGGTCGGGTCGCCGAAGGACAACAGGATCGCGTGCGGTCGGCGCTGCACCGTCCTGCGCACGGTATCGAGATCGATGGCCCAGCTCAACAGGCCGATGCCCCAGGGCTTTTCGGTGCGTGCGGTGAGCAACGCACATTCCTGATCGAGTAGCCGTTCGTCACCGCCGCCGCCACCGATCAGGCCGAGTCCACCGGCCTCGGAGACCGCCGCGGCCAGTGCGCCGCCCGCGACGCCACCCATTGGTGCGAGCACTATGGGATGCTCGATGTCGAACAGACCGGTGAACTCGGTGCGCAGTGCCATCGGAAAACCCCTTCCGTCGCTATCGACGATAGTCAAGGGGTATCGGGCCGCCGGTCGCTGCCCGTGATCTTGTCAGCCCCGATCCCAGTCGTGACCCCAATAGCTATCGGCGGTCATTTCCTCCGCTGTGTAGGTGTTCTCGTCCACCAGCATGCCCTCGGTGCCGAATTCGAGATCCCAGCCGCCGGGTGTGCGGACATAGAAGGAGATCATTTTGTCGTTGGTATGGCGGCCCAACGTCGAGGACAGGTGATATCCGGCCTTGTTCACCCGGTCGAGCGCACGGCCGACATCGTCGAGACTGTCGACCTCGACCATGACGTGCACCAGCCCCGAGCTCTCCTGACCGCCGGAGGGGATCAGCGCCAAGCTGTGGTGGCGCTGATTCACACCGAGGAAGCGGATTCGCACCGGACCGTATTCGGGCGGTGCGGGCACCCGGAACGCACCGCGCGGCAGGAACCCGAGAACGTCGGTATAGAAGTGGAAGGCGCCGTCGAGATCGGGCACCGGCAGCACCGCGTGGCCGAGGCCGAGTCCTGTAGTGACGAAACGGTTTCCGTACTTGCCGACGACCGGACTGTGGTCCAGGACGGGTCCGTGGAAGATTTCGACGGTGGTGCCCGCGGGATCACGGAAGGTGATCGCCTCCTCCACACTGCGTGCATCCGCCTCGGCCACGGTGAGCGCGGTGACTTCGATTCCGGCCTTCTCCACGGCTTCTCGTGCCGCGGCGAGTGCGCGATGGTCGCGGACCTCCCAGCCGATGGCGAGTACCTTATCGGTTTCGCCTGGTACCAGGACCAATCGTGCGACGTGCTCATCCATGCGCAGATAGATAGCGTCCGGATCCGGCCCGGTACCCTCGGCGAATCCGATCACATCGAAGGCGAAGGTGCGCCAGGCATCGGGATCGCTGACCGCGACCCGCACATAGCCGAGCGAGCTGATGATTGCCATATTCTCCTCATTCATAGGTGACCCGGACCGCATCGGAGACCGGAACCGCCTGGCAGGCGAGTACATAGCCGTCGGCCAGGTCTGCACGTTCCAGAACTTCGTTACGCAGCAACTTCACTTCGCCGTCGACGACACGACAGACACATGCGCTACAGGCGCCTTCACGGCAGGAGTACGGAGCTGCCATACCGCGCGCGAGCAGCACGTCGAGCAGTACGGTATTGCGCGGCCAGGCGAATTCGTTTGTGGCGCCGTCGAGTTCGACCTCGACGATGGCAGCGTCGTCGGTGTCTTCGATCTCGGTTTCGGCGAAGGGATCACCGGAGATCGAGATGAATTTCTCGACATGCACCCGGTCCATGCCCAGGTTGTCGGCGGCTGTGACGACAGCATCCATGAAAGGTGCTGGGCCACAGACGAATAGCTCGCGGCTGGTCCACGGTGTGATCAAGGTGGTCAGTGTGGGCGCCGATGGTAAGCCCTGAACAGCCTCCAACCAATGCAGCACAACGAGCCGGTTCGGGTGCTCGGCGGTCAATGATCTCAGTTCATCGGCGAAGATCACCGATTCCTCGTCGCGATTGGCGTAGATCAGTGTGCACCGTCCAGTGCCCTGCGCTAGTACCGATTTCAGGATGGACAGCATCGGCGTTATCCCACTGCCCGCAGCCAATAGGAGCAGATCGGCGTCGAGCGAATCGGGTGTGAAAATGCCCGCGGGCGGCAAGCTGTCGATTGTCATACCGGGAACAGCGTTGTCGCACAGCCAGTTCGAAGCGTATCCGCCCGCTGTCCGCTTCACGGTGACCTCGAGTCGGCCCTCGTGCGGCGCACTGGACAGCGAGTACGACCGTGCCACCGAAGCGGTTCGTTCGCTGGGTATCCGCAGTGTCAGAAACTGGCCGGGCCGATAGGAAAGTCGACGCTCCGGTTCGGCGGCCAGCTCCAGCGAGACCGCATCCTGGGTTTCGGCAGTTACTCGAACAACTCGAAGCGTTACCGCCGCACTCACAGCAGATCCCCATCACGGGTGCTCAACCCGACTTCGCCCGCGCTGACGGCCTTTTCGATGCTGTCGCGCAATGCCGCACACCCGCGCACGGGACCGCCGTCGTTACGAGTGAACTCGGCGCAGTGCGCGCGAGCGACGGAGCTCCACTGCACGCTGGTGTGGGCGGGGCTGAATTTGACCACCGACACCTGATTCCGGCAGGTGTGGCAGGTGATGCAATCCATTGCCGATCCGTTCAGGCGTCCGCGCGTTGCGCGGCCAGATTCTCGGCGACCTCGGCCTCCCACGCCGTGACGGCACGGGTGGTGTCGACCTCGAATTCGAAGCGGTCGGTCATCTTCGACTCCACCTCGGCGATATCGGTGTAGAACTGCTCGTACCAGCGCCGCAGCTGATAGACCGGCCCGTCTTCCTCGCACAGCAGCGGATTGTCGATGCGGGTCTTGCGTTCCCAGATCGCCACATCCTGCTCGAAACCGCGTCCGAGCCCACTGGCGAAACGCACCGCCATCGCATCGGCATCTTCCGGCGACAAACCGGGCAGCTTCTTGACGATCGCGCCGTACTGCAGCACGAATTTGGTGGGCGAAACCGGGTAGTGGCAGTTGATGAGGACGGACTCGACCGTCTGCCCGCTGGATTCGTTGACGAGGTAATCGATCATGTAGGAGGGGCCGTGATAGTGCGCCTCCGAATGCAGCGTGTTCTCCGCGCCCGCCTCCTTGGCCAGCTCGCCCTGCATATCCGCGCGTCCGATCGAGGTCATGTACTGACTGGCGATATGGCCCTCGAAGACATTCTTGAAGTAGGTCGGAAAGGCGAAGTGCACGTAGAAGAAATGCGCCATATCCACCACATTGTCGATGACCTCGCGGCAGTTCGCGCCCTCGATGGTGATCTGGTTCCAGGTCCAGTCGCTCCACTCGTCACTGAACGCGCCCTCGATGCGGGGGATCGTGATATCCGCGGGCGGCGGATTGCCTTCGGGATCGTTCCAGACGAACAGCTGCCGGTTCTGCTCCAACGTGATCCACGATTTGGTGCGGGCCAGCGGTGGTACCCGGCGCGCGTAAGGGATTGCGGCACAACGGCCATCGCCCCGCCAGCGCCAATCGTGGAACGGGCAGGCGATGGTGTCGCCCTTGATAATGCCGTCGCCGAGGTTGCCGCCCATATGTCGGCAATAGGCGTCGAGCACATTGAGGGTGCCGTCCGCGCTCGCGAAAACCACGAGTTCGGTGCCGAAGATTTCGATGGTGTGCGGTTTGCCGTCGCGGAAGTTGTCGGCGAGGCCGACACAGTGCCAACCCCGGGCATATCGGGTGGGCGGGGTGCCGGTGTCGATCACGCGCACCTGATCGTCGGTCATGGTTCCTCCACGTTCGTCGGGCTGTCGTTTCGATGGTTCGGCGCGCCGATGGACGCGCAAAGGTGTGGTCTCACTGGCCGGGAGACGGCTCAGGCAGTGGTAAGGCGCTCGAATCCGGAGCGGTAGAACAGCAGCGGATCGGCCTCGCGGCCCGCGCCCAGTGCGGTGACATGGCCGATGACGATGGTGTGATCGCCGCCGTCCAGCTCTCCGCCGAGCTCGCAATCGATCCACGCGATGGATCCGTCGAGCAGCGGCGAACCGTTGGGGGAGCGGGTCCAGTCGAGTCCGTCGAATTTGTCGGGTCCGCTGCGGCCGAGCTGTCTGCACACCTGCTCCTGATCGGCGGCGAGCACGTTCACGCAGAACTTGTTAGCCGCGCGGATCCGCGGCCAGGTGGTGGAGGTCCGGGCCGGGAACAGTGCCACGGCAGGCGGATCCAGCGATAGTGCGGAGAAGGACTGGCAGGCGAACCCGACGGGTTGCGCGCCGTCCAGGGCGGTGATCGCGGTGACTCCGGTGGCGAACCGGCCGAGGACGGCCTTGAAGTCGAGCACGACGGCCATAGCGCTCCTAGTTTCGACTAGAAATATTCCGTTTCGCCATGAAGGAAAGCGGCGCGCGCGGTGGACTGTCAATGCTCGGTTCCGGCTACCGAGAAGATCCGTAGCGATCTCCGTAGTTTCCGGGATTCGACGTCGTCCGCGTGACGGCACTGTGATTGGGGACACAAGCAGGTATGCCGAAACTGGACATGCCTAATCGAAATACTTCTAAGCTGTATGAGCTACACAATGGAGGTGCGCCATGACGGTCGAGGTGCTGACCGGTCCGGGATCCGACGAGCGGTTATCGGGTCCGGGTCGTCCGACCACCCGGCCCGCACAGCCGCCGGTTTCCATGATCGAGCGAATGACGCTGATTCTAGACGCTTTCGACAGTTCGACACCGACTCTGACGCTGCTCGGATTGGCCGAGCGAACCGGCCTGCCGCGGTCCACAGTGCATCGCATCCTGGACCAGATGATCCGGCTGCGCTGGTTGGCGCACGCGCCCGGCGGCTACCGCCTCGGCTTGCGTCCGCTGGAACTCGGCGGACTCGCCGCCGATCACAACGAGATTCGCGATGTGGTGAGTCCGCTGCTGCACGAGCTGTGTCAGCGGACCGGCATGGTTGGCCACCTCGGTGTGCTCGACGGACGCGAGGTGCTGTACCTGGACAAGGCCGGTGGCCGCTACACCGCGAGCATCCCGACCCGCCTCGGCGGCCGGATGCCCGCGCACAGCACGGCCCTCGGCAAGGCGATACTGGCCTCGCTGGAGCCGAGCATTATCGAGACCTCCTTCCGGGACCGGTTGCCGCAATTGACGCCGCGGACCATTTGCGACCGGGCGGAACTGCACCGCGAGTTGACCCGGATCCGGCATCGGCAGGGAATTGCCGTGGACAACGAGGAGTCGGTGACCGGGATCTCCTGCGTCGCGGTACCGATTCGCGGGCGCGGAGCCGCCATCGGTGCACTGTCACTGTCGGGGCAAATCGGCGGGGATCGAACTGCGTTGGATACCGCGCGTTTGGCGCGTGTGCTGGTCGAGGTTGCGCACGAGGCGGGGCGGGCGTTGTTTCCGCGCCACGCTCGGTGGCGGTGATTCAGGTCTGTTGCGTGGCGTTGTGGTCGCAGCGAGACGTCTCGGCCATGGTTGCGTCGAATTGTGAGCGGGACCGCCTGCGTGCGGTGTGACGCTCGGCTAGCGTCGGGAGTGGGACCTCATTGAGGAGGGCGACGTGATCTACAGCGATGAGCATCAGGAATTCCGGGCGCTGGTTCGGCGGTATGTCGAGCAGAAGATCAATCCGCGGGTCGACGAGTGGGAACGGGCGGAGTGGATGCCGCTGCACGAGATCTTCGCCGATATGGCGAAGCTCGGGATGCTGGGGCTGGAATACGATCCGGCCTACGGCGGCCAGGGCGCGGACCATCTGTTCACGGTGGTGCTGTGCCAAGAACTCGGGCGGGTCGCCCACGGCTCGTTCCCGATGGCGCTCGGCGTGCAGGTCGCGATGGCGACGCCGTCGCTGCACGCGCACGGCAGCGAAGAACTCAAACAGGAGTTTCTCGCGCCCGCCATGCGCGGCGAAATGGTCTGTGGTGTAGCGGTTACCGAACCGGAGGCGGGTTCGGATGTGGCGGGGATTCGCACGCATGCCCGCCGCGACGGTGACGACTGGGTGATCAACGGCTCGAAGATGTTCATCACCAATGCCGTTCAGGCCGACTGGCTCTGCACCCTGGTGCGCACCTCCGACGAGGGCGGCTACCGCGGCATGAGCCAGATCGTCGTCCCCACCGGCACTCCGGGCTTCCGGGTCGACCGCAAGCTCGACAAGCTCGGTATGCGCGCCTCCGACACCGGCCTGCTCACCTTCGACAATGTTCGAATTCCGGTGCGCAACACCATCGGTGAAATCGGCCGCGGCTTCCAACAGCAGATGTCGCAGTTCGTGATGGAGCGCATGTTCGCCTCCTACAGCGTCCCCATCACCTGCGCCATCGAACTCGAGGCCACCCGCGACTATGCCCGCGACCGAAAGCTGTTCGGCCACCCGCTCACCGCGAACCAATACCTGCAATACACCTACGCCGAACTCGCCGCCCGCGTCGACATGCTCCGCGTCTACACCGAGTCCACCGCCCAGTCGTATATGGCAGGTACCGATGTGACCCGGATGGCCACGATCTCCAAACTGGAGGCCGCCCGCCTCGGCCGACAAGTCGCCGACTGGTGCCTACAGGTGCACGGCGGCATGGGGTACATGGCAGAAACCTGGACCTCGCGCGCCTACCGCGACAGTCGCCTGCTCAGCATCGGCGGCGGTGCAGACGAAGTCATGCTCCGTGTGCTGTCCATGATGGACGGCTTCACCGACTGAACGCCCCGAACCAGTTCAGTGCGGGATCGAGTCGATGATCGCGCGTGCGCCCTGGCGCAGCAGGTCCGCGCCGACGAAGAAGCCGAGGGCGCTCGGGTCCTCCGGGACGCCCCAGTGTTTGGCGTCGAGCCACTGGCTGCCGTCGAGGTTGAAGACCTTGCCGTGCAAGGTGAGTCGTCCGGTGGGGTCGGTTGTCGCGTGTCCGGCGATCGGGGAGTTGCAGTGGCCCTGCAGTGCGTGCAGCATTGCGCGCTCGGCATCCGCGTGGCGGTGGGTGGCCGGATCGTCCAGTCGCGCACCGAGATCGAGGAGTTGGGCGTCGTCGTCGCGGCACTGCAGTGCGATCACGCCGGCCCCGATCGGTGGGCACATGGTGTCCAGGTCGAGGGTTTCGGTGATCCGGTGCGCCTGCTCGACGCGGTGTAGCCCCGATACGGCCGCGATCAGCACATCGACATGGCCTTCTTCGAGGCGCGCCAATCGGGTATTGACATTGCCGCGCAATGGTTTCACCGCAAGATGCGGATAGTGCAGCCGCAGCTGTGCGGTCCGGCGCACGGAACTGGTGCCGACGACCGTGCCCTCGGGGAGTTCGGCCAGCGGCGCGCCGGTTCGGGTGATCACCGCATCGTGCACGTCCTCGCGCGGCAGATAACCCGCGAAGGCGAGTCCTTCCGGCACCGGAATATCACCGGGAATGTCCTTGAGGCAGTGCACCGCCAGATCTGCCTCGTCATCGAGCAGGGCTCGATCGATCTCCTTGACGAAGGCACCCTTACCCCCGAGCTTGGACAGATCGCCCATCCACCGATCGCCCGCCGTGGTTACCTTGACCAGCTCGCTCTCGACCCCGAGCCCGGCCAGCAATCCGGCTACCTGCTCGGCCTGAGCCAGGGCCATCGGGCTGGATCGGGTGGCGATCCGAATAATGCGCGTACGCGACATGCGGCGAGACTACTCCCGGCGCTCGCGCCCCGATCACCGGGGCGTGTCCCACTCAGCGGGACTTTGCACCCGAAATATGCCTAAGCGGTATAGTCCTATCGTGACCGAAGCGAAGTCTCCGGCGAGCGCCGAAGTTCCCGACCTGCCGACGACGAGTTGGGCCGTGCTCGGCATGCTTTCGCACGCCGACGAACTCTCCGGCTACGACTTGAAGAAATGGGCCGACTGGAGCCTCCAGTTCTTCTATTGGAGCCCGTCGTTCAGTCAGATCTACGCCGAGCTCAAACGCCTCGAGAAACACGGGTACGCCACCTCGCGCACGGTGCTGCAGGACGACGGCGTGCGCGGTAAGCGCATGTACGCCATCACCGAAAGCGGTCGCGCGGCGGCGGCGCAGTGGGTGAACCATGCACCGGTGGAGGCGCCGGTGCTCAAGCACAGCGTCCTGTTGCGCGCCTGGCTGGGGCATCTCGCCGAACCGGACCGATTGCGCGAAATTCTCTCCGAGCACATCGGATACGCGGAGCGGATGCGCAAACTCGCCGAGGTCGATGCCGAGGGCGCCGACGAGAATCCGGATTGGGCCTATCCGGGCGCGGTATTGCGCTGGTGCATACGGCATTACGAGGCCGAGCGGGATTTCGCCGAGGCGCTGCTCGCCGACGTGGATAAACTCGCGACGAAGACCGCTCCGAAGAAGTCCGCGAAGGGCAAGGGGCGCCGCGCTTCCTGATCCCGCTCACTGAGTGGGATGGCGCTTGATATGACTAATAGAAATACTTCTACTAGTCATATGCGCACCGAATTCGCACAGCAGCGTTCGCTGGACACGATCGAGACGGCGCTCGCCGCCCTCGCCGCGGGCGGCATGGTCGTGGTCGTCGACGACGAAGATCGGGAGAACGAGGGCGATCTGGTCCTCGCCGCCGCACTGGCGACGCCCGAAGCCATCGCCTTCATGGTCCGCCACACCAGCGGCGTGCTGTGCGCACCGTTGCCCGGCGCGGATCTGGATCGGCTCCAGCTGCCACCGATGACGCCGATCAACGAGGATCCCAAGGGGACCGCGTACACGGTCTCGGTGGATGCGGCTTCCGGTGTGACGACCGGGATTTCGGCCGCCGACCGCGCCCGCACCGTGCGCACGCTGGCGGATCCGCGCACCACACCGGACCAGCTGACCAGGCCCGGCCACGTCTTCCCGCTGCGCGCGCATCCCAGCGGTGTGCTCGGCCGTGCGGGCCACACCGAGGCCGCCGTCGATCTGACCCGGCTGGCCGGCCTGCGACCGGCGGGTGTGATTGCCGAGGTCGTGAACGACGACGGCTCGATGGCCCGTCTGCCGCAACTGCTCGACTTCGCCGAAACCCATGCACTGCCGATTATTTCGATCGCCGATCTGATCGCCTATCGCCGCCGGGCCGAACCCACCCTGACCAGGGTCGTGGAGACCCGCTTGCCGACTCGATACGGCGAGTTCCGCCTCATCGGCTACTGCGACGAGATCTCCGGAACCGAAACCCTCGCACTGGTTTTCGGCGAACCGAGTCGCGAATCCGTTTTGGCGCGGCTGCATTCGGAATGCCTCACCGGTGATGCTCTCGGCTCGCTGCGCTGCGACTGTGGCGACCAACTCGACGCCGCGTTGCGGGCGGTCGCCGAGGAGGGCGGTGGCGTGGTGGTCTACTTACGCGGACAGGAAGGGCGGGGCATCGGATTGTTGAACAAACTGCGGGCGTACGAATTACAGGATCGCGGCGCCGATACCGTCGAAGCGAATCTCGCACTCGGGTTGCCGGTCGATGCCCGCGGGTATGCGGCGGGTGCGCAAGTGCTCGCCGATCTCGGCATTCGGTCGGTTCGGCTGCTCAGCAACAACCCGGCCAAACAGGCCGGCCTGGAACAGTACGGGGTCACGGTCGTGCGGCGGCTGCCGCTGCAGGCGACGCCGACCGAACACAACATCCGCTACCTGCGCGCCAAGCGCGATCGGATGGACCATCAACTCTCAGGTGTGGACGCCGAACCGGCAAGGGCCACTTCTTGGTAACGAAATCTTTTCCGATCTTCATCGCCGAATGCTGGCTATTTGCCGTGAGATTGCCGACATGTGCATGTTTCACTACGGAGATTTTTCATTCGAGTCATGCGCCGCGCGTCGGCCTGCTTTCCTGATGGAGTCAGGATGGAGAGTCCGCGAGTTGGGTGAGCCGGAAGTCGGGGACCGCGGTGCACCGAATACCGATCCAACAGCAGCATTTCCGCTCCCGGTGGCTGTGGTCGTCCGCTGGCGTACTACTGACCGCGGTCGCGGTCACGATCTGGGCCGCCGGACCCGAGCCACAGTCGTCGTGCGAGACGACACATTCGGTGCCGGACACCGGGACCGGCACCTCGCGAATGATGGTGGCCGGCAGTAGCACCGGCGTCGCCAACTGGCATACGGTGGATGCGTCGCCGTCCACACGCCCGGGCGAGGCACGGTACTACGCGTTCGGTCCCGGTATCGCGTGTTCGTTCACCGGACTGCCGACGAGCGGCTTCTATGTCGGCGTCTCCACTCGGGAGTACGGGCACGCCGATCTGTGCGGTGCGTATCTCGATGTGTACGGCCCGCGCGGCGATGTCCGAGTGCTCATTGCCGACCGCTGCCCGGGATGTGCTCCGGGACAACTGGATTTGAGCACCGCGGCCTTCGAGCAGATCGCGAATCGATCCGACGGTGTCGCGCAGATCCGCTATTCGCTGGTCCGCGATCCGCTTCCCGCACCGGAGCTGAGCTACGAGCTGAAGCCGGACTCCTCGGTCTCCTGGCTGGCAATGCTGGTCACCGGATCGGGAAACCCCATCCAGCGGGTGGCATTACGGTCGGCGACGGGCGGGCCGTGGCATGAGCTCAATCGCGGCATGGACAACTACTGGACGATCAGCGGCGCCGGGCCGGGACCGTTCTCGGCACGGGTGACCGATGTCCACGGGCATCAGGCAGAAATCACCGGGATCTCTCTGCAGAAGGGTCAGCGATACACCGGCATGAGCCTCTATACCGAGCCCGCCCCGGAACCACCGCCCGCCCCGGCACCGGAGCTCCCGACCACGACACCGCAACCACCGTCCAGCGTCGCCGCGACGGGCTGTGACACCTAGCCCCAGCTTCTGCTCGGGCCCTGGGTTCCGTCGAACGTAGTCGAATGGTGGTCGCCCACGCCGAATTCGACCGCCATATCACTACGCTCGGCGAGCTGCCGGAGGCGGACACCGCGGCAAGCGAGCACTAGCTCAGTTTGGTTGCGAGGGCTCGTCCGGCGGCACGGCCGGAGAAAATGCAGCCACCGAGGAAGGTGCCCTCCAGCGCGTTGTAGCCGTGCACACCGCCGCCGCCGAATCCGGCGACTTCGCCCGCGGCATACAGTCCAGGCAGCGGTGTGCCGTCCGGCCGCATCACCTGCGAATCCAGATTGGTCTGCAGTCCGCCGAGGGTCTTGCGGGTCAAGATATTGAGCCGCACCGCGATCAGCGGCCCGCTGGCCGGATCGAGGATTCGATGCGGTTTGGCCACGCGGCCCGCCTTATCGCCGAAGTACTGGCGCGCATTGTTGATCGCCATCAGCTGCGCGTCCTTGGAGTACTTATTGGCGACATCACGATCGCGGGCGACGATCTGCTGTTCCAGCTCGTCGAAGTCCAACTGCGGGCCGCGCGCGATCTTGTTCATGCCATCGACCAACTCGCGCAAGGTGTTCGCGACCACGAAGTCGACCCCGTGCTGTTTGAACGCCTCGACCGGACCGGGCGCACCCTTGGCCACCCGGCTCTTGAGGGTGAGTTTGAGATCCTTACCGGTGATATCCGGATTCTGCTCCGAGCCCGATAGCGCGAACTCCTTCTCGATGATCGACTGGGTGAGCACGAACCAGGAGTAGTCGTAGCCGGTGGCCAGGATCTCCTTCATGGTCGAATTGGTGTCGAAGCCCGGGAAACACGGTGCGGGCAACCGCTTTCCATTGGCGTCGAACCACAGCGAGGAGGGACCGGGGATGATCCGGATGGCGTGATCGGGCCAGATCGGATTCCAGTTGTTGATGCCCTCGGTGTAGTGCCACATGCGATCGCGATTGACGATGGCGCCGCCCGCGGTCTCGGAGATGCCGAGCATTCGCCCGTCCACATGTGCGGGCACACCGGAGATCATGGTCTCCGGCGCCGGACCGAGCCGTTCGGTGGGCCAGTTGCGGCGGATCAGCTCGTGATTGTGGCCGATACCGCCGGAGGTCACGATTACCGCCTTGGCACGGAATTCGAAGTCGCCGACCACATTTCGTGACGAAGCCCGACCGCGTTCCAGATCGGTCTGCTCGAGCACACTGCCGCGTACGCCGACCACCGCACCGTCCTCCACGATCAACTCGTCGACCTGATGCCGGAAACTGAAGCCGACCAGTCCGCGGCGCTCACCCTCGAGCACCGGCTCCTGGAATATCCGCACCACCTCGGGGCCGGTACCCCAGGTGAGGTGGAAGCGCGGCACCGAATTACCGTGCCCATCGGCGAACGCGCCGCCGCGCTCGGCCCAACCGACCAGTGGCGTCACCCGTAAACCCAACTCGTGCAAATAGTCCCGCTTCTCGGTGGCCGCGAAGCGCACATAGGCCCGCGCCCACTGGCGGGCCCAGTAGTCCTGGTCCTCGCGATCGAAGCCCGCCGAACCGAACCAATCCTGCAGTGCCAGTTCGTAGGAGTCCTTGATACCGAGGCGGCGCTGCTCCGGACTGTCCACGAAGAACAGTCCGCCGAGCGACCAGAAGGCCTGGCCGCCGAGGTTGTTGCGATTCTCCTGATCCAGCACATACACCTTGCGGCCGGCCTTGACCAGTTCGTGGGTCGCCACGAGCCCGGCCAGGCCCGCACCGACGACGATGACATCTGCCTCTTGCGTGAATTCGGCACTCGGGTCGGTCATGGTCATCCCTAAGTTCGTTGTTGTCTGGGGTTGGTGCCCTGGATGCCCAGAGCGGTGGGGTGTAGCTGATGGCTTTCTGCCTCGGTCGAGGCTCCGAAGG